>CAJXWO010000019.1 GCA_913062865.1 uncultured Paracoccaceae bacterium
TCGAGAAGACGATCAAAACGCACGACCAATCAGACAGTGCACAACCCGTTCTCAGCCGCGCACGCTGAGGTGTCCGTAAGATCAAGTCTGAAGTTTTACATTTCACGCCTTCGCCTGTGCTTGTGGCCAAGGATGCGCCCGATCGGGACGTTCCGTGGATGCCCTATTTCGACGCCGCATAAGGGCGATTGCCCCAGGAAAAGCCGGCAGGTTGCGCGGCTTTTCCGGTTTGGATCGTGGCGCCTGCAAGGCTACAAATCCGTCATGACGCGCCGTTCCCATCTGCCGCTCCTACGCCCGTGATCGTTGTCCTGGGGCTTTTGATCGCCTTTGTGCTGGTCGTGTTGTTTTCCAACCGTGCGACCCGGTCCTGCCGCTGGCGGGAAGACCGCAGCGCCGACCGCGATGGTACGCGGCTATACCGTTGTGCCACCTGCGGTGCCACGATCCGTGACGCGCCCGGGCGGCCGCCCCGCTCCTGTCATGCACCTAAACCCTGATCCCGCCATGCGAAAAAGCCGCGGCCTGTGCCTTGTGCCTCGGGACGCGGCACGGCAGCCTGACGCGGTCAAATACCGGAGATCCGCCATGCCCCGAACGCCGCCCGAAGATGCACAGGCGCGCCGCGCCATCGCGCCGGTCATCTGCTATCCGACCGACACGCTGCCACGGCCCGATCTGCCCCTGTATACCGCTGCGCGGGACGGGGCCACGAAATGCGCGGAGTATCTCGTGCCGCCCCGCGAGGCGCGCGTGTACGACGTGCCCGCAGGCCATGTCTTTCGCATCACGAGTGTCGAGGGACCGCAGGTCGGCGATCTGAACCTGCACAACGCCCATGACCTGACCGAGCGGTTCTATTCCGGCAAGACCCGGGCGCTGCATGGCACCCACGTAAGCACGGGCGACAGGCTCTGGTCGTCATTCCCGCATCTGCGGCCCATGGCGACGATCCTGGCCGACACGCTGGACTGGTACGGGATCGACGCCTATGGCGGATCGGTCCATGACGTGATCGGCACGCGCTGCGATCCCTATACCGCCAACGTCCTGTCGGGCGCACAGTACCACCAGTGCTGCCATTCGAACCTGACGCGCGCCCTGGCGCAGCATCTGGCTGTGCCCGCCGCCGGGGCCGAGCCGTTGGTGCATGACGTGCTGAACGTGTTCATGTGCACCGGCTTCACCCGCGACACGGGGCAGTACTTCATGAAGGCCAGCCCGGTTCGGCCCGGTGATTACATCGAGTTCTTCGCCGAGATCGACCTGCTTGGCAATCTGAGCGCTTGTCCCGGTGGCGATTGCTCGGCCGAGCACAGCTCTGACACGGCGGCCTGCTATCCGCTGCTGGTCGAGGTCTTCGCGCCGGCAAAGGGCGCGCTTGACCGTTGGTCCCAGCCGCCGCGGAACGGCTATGACCAGAGCCACGGTATGGGCTAGCCGCCGTGGATGAAATGCAGCCTGTCAAAGCCCGTGCGCCAGGCGGCGACCTCATCTGCCATGGTCTCTGGTGTGTCGCTGCGAAGCGCGTCCGCGATGAGCCGCCCCAGCCGGGGCGCATCCGCCGGTGTCATGCCCCAGCGTACGATCTCGGGCGTGCCGATCCGCAGCCCGTTCATGTCGCCCGCGACAGGCGCGATGGGTAATCCGATCCCGCAGGCCAGGAACCCGGCCTTTCGGATGCGATAGGCCGCGCGTTGCCCGCCGCCAAAGGTGGCAGCCTCGATGGCGAACTGGTGTGAGGCGGTCGCGCTGTTGCGGCGGGTGAATACCGGCAGGCCCGCCTCGCGGCAGGCATCGGCCAGCGCATGGGCCATGTCGATCATCGCCTTTGCATAGGCCACGCCATGGTCCCGCCAATCGAGGAGCGACACGGCCAATGCTGCGCTTTTCGCCACGTCGAAATTCGCGGTCATGCCTGGAAAGGCGATGTGATCCAGACGCTCGGCGATCTCTGCCTCATTCGTGACGATCAGGCCCGAGGGTGGGCCGCCGAGGGATTTGTAGGTGCTCATCGTCATCAAATGCGCACCTTGATCCAGCGGGTTGGGCCATGCCTTGCCCGCGATCATCCCGCATTGATGGGCCGCGTCGAACAGAACATGGGCGCCGACACGGTCCGCGATCTCGCGGATCTCGGCCACCGGGTGCGGGGTCAGGTTCAGACTGCCGCCGATGGTGATGAGCTTTGGGCGCAGTTCTTCGGCCAGCGTTGCAAGGCCTGCGAGGTCAACGGTGTACCCGTCCGCATCGACCGGGGCAGGGTGGGGGACAAGCCCGTAAAGCCCCGCACAGCCATCCGTGTGATGGGTGACATGGCCACCCACGCTGGCCGGCGGCACGATGATGGCATCGCCCGGTTTGGTCAGTGCCATGAAGCCGTACAGGTTCGCGCTGGCACCCGAGGGCACGCGGATCTCGGCATAGGCCGCGCCGAAGACCTCGGCCGCCAGTTCCGCCGTGATCACCTCGATCTCTTCGATGGCCTCCAGACCCGTCTCGTATTTCTCGCCTGGGTAGCCCAGCGACGGGCGGGTGCCGAGACCCGAGGCCAAGAGCGCCTCGGCCCGCGGGTTCATCACGTTGGTGGCCGGGTTGAGGTTGAAGCAGTGCCGTTCGTGGATCTGCCGGTTTTCAGCCGCCAGCCTGTCGATCCGGTTGGCGATGTCGCCGCTTGAGGTCTGGGAGACCCGCGCGGCAATCTCGGCCACGCGGGTCTCGCAGGTTTCTGGCACCCAGGGGCGCGACTGAAGGCTGGGCATGACGGTCGTCTCCGGTCTCGTGTCCGGAAACGTTAGCGGTGGGCGAAAGCGGCCTCCAGCGCGATTTCGACCATATCGCCAAAGCTGCTTTCACGGTCGGCACTCGGCAGCGCCTCGCCCGTGATCAGGTGGTCACTGACGGTCAGAACGGCCAGAGCCCGCACGCCATGGCGCAGGGCCACGTTGTACAGTTCCGCTGCCTCCATCTCGACGCCCAGGATCCCGTGACGGGTCATCTGTTCGTTGAGATCGGGCCGTTCGTCATAGAACACATCCGCGGAATAGATCCCGCCCACATGGGTCGTGGTGCCTTTGGCTTCGGCTGCCTGGGCCGCCGCTGACAATAGGGACCAGTCCGCACAGGGGGCAAAATTCAGCTCCTTGAAGATCCCGCGTGACGGGGTCGAGATCGAGCTGGCAGTCATCGCCAGGATGACGTCGCGTATTTTGACCTTGTCCTGCATTCCACCGCAGGAGCCGATCCGGATCAGGGTCTTTGCGCCGTAATCGCGGATCAGTTCGTTGGCGTAGATCGACAGGCTGGGCATCCCCATGCCCGATCCATGGATCGTGACGCGGTGCCCGTTCCACGTGCCGGTATAGCCCAGCATCCCGCGGACCTCGTTGACGCAGACAGGATCGCTCAGAAAGGTCTCTGCCGCCCATTTCGCGCGATAAGGATCGCCCGGCATCAAAACGGTTTCCGCAATCTCTCCGGGTGTGGCACCGATATGGATCGTCATGTGAATGGCCTATCAGATTTCCAGGTCTTCCATCGGGGTGCCTTTGGCCAGAGCGTCGTTCACCCATTGCGGCTTGCGGCCGCGGCCCGTCCAAGTTTGCGACGGATCGGCCGGGTTGCGGTATTTGGGAACGCCCTTTGTCGCCTTGGCCCCTTTTGCGGGACCGGCAAGAAGCTCATTCAGCGGATAGCCAAATTCGCGCGCCTTGTCCTCGAGCGCTTTGAGTGCCTCGGCTTTGCGCCGCGCCTCCACGGTTTCCAGGGCCTTGTCCACTTTGGCCTTGAGTGCCAAAAGCTCGTCCTTGGACATGTTGTCGAGATCGATTTCCATGCTGTTCTCCCAGCTTATTGATTGTGGAGACGTGATTGAAACCAATCATTCCAAATGACAAGTGAATTCGTGCAAAAAGATGGGCGGTGATTATCAATAATTGTGCCGCTTGTTCTTTCTCGCCTCTAGATAAAAAACTGGCGCTAAAGAGCTCCAATTCATTCCTTTTCATGAATTTGGATGGACGTGGCGACGCTATTCTGCGGCAACCGATTGGGGATCGGCCAGCGTCACGATATCCATCATGATCGCGTTCAGTTCGAAATCCTTCGGCGTATAGACCTTGGCCACACCCATGGCCTGCAGCCGTTTTGAATCCTCGTCGGGAATGATGCCGCCGACGATCACCGGGATATGGCCAAGCCCTGCCTCGCGCATCTTTTGCATCATGTCTTCCACCAGGGGAATATGGCTGCCCGACAGGATCGACAGCCCCACGACATGCACTTCGTTTTCCTGTGCGGCGGCCACGATCTGCTCGGGCGTCAGGCGGATGCCTTCATAGTCGATCTCCATCCCGCAGTCCCGCGCACGAAAGGCGATTTGTTCCGCTCCGTTCGAATGGCCATCAAGCCCGGGCTTGCCCACCAGGAACTTGAGCCGCCGGCCCAGCCGGTCACTGACCGCATCGACCGCATCGCGGATGTCATCCAGTCCTTCGGTCTTGTTCGACCGCGATTTGGAAACCCCGGTCGGGCCTCGGTATTCGCCGAAGACAGTGCGCATCTGGGCGGCCCATTCGCCGGTGGTCACGCCGGCCTTGGCCGCGGCGATAGAGGCGGGCATGATATTGGCCCCGGTTTCGGCCGCGGCGCGCAGGTCCGCCAGCGCCTTGGCGACGGCATCGGCATCGCGCGCGTCGCGCCAGACGTTTAGCCGGTCGATCTGGTCCTGCTCCACCGCCGGATCAACCACCATGATCCCGCCCTCTTCGTCCATAAGCGGGCTGGGCTCGCCCTCGGTGAACTTGTTCACACCCACGACGATGGTCTCGTTGCGCTCGATCCGGTTCAGGCGGTCGGCATTGCTGTCGACAAGCCGGGCCTTCATGTATTCGATCGACTCGACTGCGCCGCCCATGCTGTCGATATTGGCCAATTCGTGACGCGCGCCGTCCTTCAATTCCTCGACCTTCTTGTCGACGGCGGGGTTACCTTCGAAGAGATCGTCGAATTCCAGAAGATCGGTTTCATAGGCCAGGATCTGCTGCATCCGCATGGACCATTGCTGATCCCACGGCCGGGGCAGGCCAAGCGCCTCGTTCCAGGCGGGCAATTGCACCGCGCGGGCACGGGCCTTTTTCGACAGGGTCACCGCCAGCATTTCGATCAGGATGCGGTAGACGTTGTTTTCAGGCTGCTGTTCGGTCAGGCCCAGCGAATTGACCTGCACGCCATAGCGGAAGCGGCGGTATTTCGGATCCTCGACGCCATAGCGTTCTGCGCAGATCTCGTCCCAGAGATCGACAAAGGCACGCATCTTGCACATCTCGGTGACGAAACGGATGCCCGCATTCACGAAGAACGAAATGCGGCCCACGAGGCGGGGAAAGTCTTCGGCCGGGACGCGGGTTTTCAACTCGTCCAGAACGGCGGTGGCAGTGGCCAGCGCAAAGGCCAGTTCCTGCTCGGGCGTCGCGCCGGCCTCTTGCAGGTGGTAGGAACACACATTCATCGGGTTCCATTTTGGCACATTGGTATAGCAGTATTCCGCCACGTCCCCGATCAGCTTCAGCGACGGTTTGGGCGGGCAGATATAGGTGCCGCGGCTCAGGTATTCCTTGATCAGGTCGTTCTGCACCGTGCCCTGCAGGGCCGAGACATCGGCACCCTGTTCTTCGGCCACCGCGATGTAAAGCGCCAGAAGCCAGGGCGCGGTCGCGTTGATGGTCATCGAGGTGTTCATCTGATCCAACGGGATCTCATCGAACAGCGTGCGCATGTCGCCTAGGTGGCAGACGGGCACGCCGACCTTGCCGACCTCGCCGCGCGCCAGCACGTGGTCGCTGTCATAGCCCGTCTGGGTGGGCAGGTCGAAGGCCACGGACAGGCCGGTCTGCCCCTTGGCCAAGTTGCCGCGGTAAAGTGCGTTCGACGCTTTCGCGGTGGAGTGGCCCGCATAGGTACGGATCAGCCAGGGGCGGTCCTTTTGGGTCTCGGTCATCGCGGGCTCCTGTGAATCATAAATGCGTAACATTCTTGCGTTCGGGTGTTAATACTTGGAATATTGTGGCGCTGTCAATTCGCTGCGCCGCGGCGTCACGCGGGTGGCTGCGGTGTTGCATCGTCCCTACGCAGGGCCGAGCGAAACCCGAACACGCGCCGCAGAGTCATCCCTTTGTTTCTGCACCTGCGCGGAAGAGTTGGGCCCCCTTCGGACATAATATTTCAAAAACGCCCTGCGGTGCATTGCATAGTTGCGCGGCCACGGGTATTCCCACTGAGGACCGGCTGCGATTCTGCGTTGCGGCACGACATCATACCACAGGAGGCTCAGATGGCTCTGGATACCGAAACCGGAATCGCACCGTATGAGGCGCCCGAAAAGGATCTCTACGAGATTGGCGAGATGCCGCCGCTTGGGCATGTACCCAAGCAGATGTACGGCTGGATCCTGCGCCAGGAACGTCACGGCGATCCGGACAAGGCGCTGCAGGTCGAGGTCGTGGACACGCCCGAGATCGACAGCCACGACGTTCTCGTTCTGGTGATGGCCGCAGGCGTGAACTACAACGGCGTCTGGGCCTGCCTCGGCACGCCGGTGTCGGTGTTCAAGGGCCACGGTGCCCCTTATGCGGTGATCGGGTCCGATGCGGCCGGGATCGTCTGGAAGGTGGGCTCCAAGGTCAAGAACTGGAAGGTCGGCGACGAGGTCGTCATCCACTGCAACCAGGACGACGGCGATGACGAGGAATGCAACGGCGGCGACCCGATGTTTTCGCCGACCCAGCGGATCTGGGGCTACGAATCCCCTGACGGCTCGTTCGCCCAGTTCACCCGCGTGCAGGCCCAGCAGCTGATGCCGCGGCCCAAGCATCTGACCTGGGAAGAGTCCGCCTGTTACGTTCTGACGCTTGCCACCGCCTACCGGATGCTGTTCGGCCACCACCCGCATGAACTCAAGCCCGGCCAGAACGTGCTGGTCTGGGGTGCCTCGGGCGGTATCGGGTCTTTTGCGATCCAACTGGCCGTGGCCGCCGGTGCCAATGCGATCGGCGTGATCTCGGACGAGGATAAACGCGACTTCGTTCTGTCGCTCGGGGCCAAGGGCGTCATCAACCGAAAGGACTTCAACTGTTGGGGTGTCCTGCCCGAGGTCGGGTCGGAAGAATACGCCGCCTGGTTCGCCGAGGCACGGCGGTTCGGCAAGGCGATCTGGGAGTTCACCGGCAAGGGCAACAATGTCGACATCGTCTTCGAACACCCCGGGCAGGCCACGTTCCCGGTGTCGTCCTTCGTGTGCAAGCGCGGCGGCATGGTTGTGATCTGTGCGGGCACCTCGGGGTATAACTGTACCTTCGACGTGCGCCACGTTTGGTCCCACCAGAAGCGCCTTCAGGGCTCGCATTTCGCCCATCTCAAGCAGGCGGCGGCCGCCAACAAGCTGGTGCTAGAGCGCCGGGTCGATCCCTGCATGTCCGAGGTGTTCAGCTGGGATCAGATCCCGGCGGCGCATATGAAGATGCTGCGCAACGAACACAAGCCGGGCAATATGGCGGTGCTCGTACAGGCGCCCAAGGCCGGCCTGCGCACGTTCGAGGATGCGTTGGCTGCGCGTTAACCTTAATAGTTTCTGATTCGTGAACAATCGGCCCGCCTTCCACGGTTTGGAAGGCGGGCCGATTTGCCATTGGGCACGCAGTGAAATGGAACAGACGGTTGATCGCGTGTGACCCCGCCATTTCTGGGGGGTTGAAATTCGCCAGTTTCGAAAAATTTATTCTTCGTGCTATGGTTGTATTAATGCTTCATTAACCCGCGTAAACGAGAGTTCTCATGAAAGATCACTGGATACTCGACGTTCTGACAGACTTGCGCAGCTTTGCGACGGCGAACGGGCTCACCGCCCTGAGTGAGCAGTTGGAGGATGCGCGCCTGGTGGCGGCAGTCGAGCTATCCCAGAACGATGGGACAGCCGTGGCTGTTTTGGGACAAGATGAGAACACGGCGGGAGCTGCTCTTGAGGCAGGTCGAGAGGGCCGAACGGCTTGAAGACCTCTAGTCGGTGATCGAAGCGCTCAGAGACGCCTTCGACGTCGACCACATGGTCTATCACTGGGTCAACACCACAGGCGATCAGTACGGGTGCGGTACCTATGATCCCGCCTGGGTCCAGCGCTACATCGCCCAGGACTACCTGCGCATCGACCCCGTGATCCTGGGCTGTTACCAGCGGTTTCACCCAGTCGACTGGAAAAGGCTTGACTGGTCGGGCAAACCGGCGCGACGGTTCCTGCAAGATGCCATTGCGCATGGGATCGGAAACTAGGGGTTTTCCATTCCGATCCGTGGGCCGAACGGGCAATTTGCCCTATTCACGATTTCCACGAATAAAAGCGACGAAGCCTGGGCGGTGTTCACCGAACGGAACCGTCGGGAGCTGATCCTGATCGCCCATATGTTCAACGAAAAGGCGCTGGAATTCGAACCTGGGCGCAGCCCGGATCCGGCCCCGTCCCTGTCACCGCGCGAAGTCGATGCCATGACCCTTCTGGCGGTGGGATACAGCCGTGCCCAGGTCGCCGATACGCTGTCGATCTCGGAGCACACCCTGCGCACCTATATCGAAAGCGCCCGGCTCAAGCTTGGGGCGATGAACACGACCCACGCGGTGGCCCGCGCGGTGAACCGTGGATTGATCGTCGTCTAGGCGTGCGCTGCCCGAAGCCCCTGTTAACCGCTCTTGCCCCATTCCGGTCCGCGGTCATGCAAACAAGAGGACAGGCGCATGTTGCGGTTCATCAGAGGGCATCTATTGGAACACGATCCGGAGCTGGCGGCGCAGATGTTCCGCGACCGGGCCTGGCAATTCCACGAGCGCCAGGGCTGGGAGGTGACGGTCGATGCGCGGGGCGAAGAGCGCGACGACTACGATCGGAGCGACACGCTATACGTGATCTGGCAAGGGGCCGATGGACGGCACGGCGGTTCCATGCGGCTCTTGCCGACGACTGCGCCGGTTATGGTAAACGATCATTTCGGCCATCTTACCGGCGGATGCCCCGTCGTGGATCCGGCGATCTGGGAATGCACCCGCTTCTGTCTGGCTCCGGGCGCTCCGGCTCATGTGGCCGCAGCGCTCATGTTGGGCGGCGGCGAGGTGATGACCGGACTGGGCGTGCGCCGCTTCGTAGGGGTCTTCGACGCGCGGATGATCCGAATCTACCGCGCCATCGGGGCCCTGCCGGAAGTGCTGGGTGGCGAAGGCGCGGGCCGGGACCGTATCAGCGTGGGGCTTTGGTCGTTCAGCCCGGCCGCCCGGCTGCGTATCGCGCGCCGGGCCGGGGTGTCGCCCGCCCTTGCGCGCCACTGGTTCGAACGATCCCTGGGGCGCAGCGCCGCCTGACATGCTTGGTGCTGGCGTGCCAGGCGGGGGCGGGATAGGGTCGCGCCATGACCCGCACCCTTCCCGTTCTGTCCGACGATCAAGCCGCTGCCTATGACACCGTCAGCGATGCGCTTCGCCGCGCCGGGGTTGATCTGGATGACAGCCTTCTGACCCCGCCACGTGACGGCAAGGAGACGGTGCTGGCGGTGATCGGCAAGGCCGGGTCGGGCAAGACGTTGCTGCTGTCGCAGCTGCATCATGCGCTACAAGAGGCAGGCGTCGACGTGGTCTCGGGTGACTACGAGGGGCGCAAACGCAAGGACCGGCGCACGCTCGCCATCCTTGCGCCCACGAACAAGGCCGCAAGCGTCTTGCGGTCGCGGGGCGTGCCCGCCACCACGATCCATCGCATTCTCTACACGCCGGTCTACGACCCCGAGTACGAGCGCATCGCCGAGTGGCTTGCGGGTAATGGTGACCGGCCCGAGATCGAGGGGCTGACCGACACCGCGTTGGACCGGGCGCATGCCTTCTACCAGCAACACGCTTCGGTCCCCGGTTCGCTGGCCGCTGCGGGCCTGCGCGGGTCGGATTTCATCACCGGCTGGAAACGGCGCGAAGAGCCGCTGGATATCGGGTTCGTCGACGAGGCGTCGATGCTCGACGACCGGCAATTCGACGACCTGAAAGAGATCTTTCCCGCGCTTCTGCTGTTTGGTGACCCGGCCCAGCTCGCCCCGGTCAACCAGTCGGGCGCAATGGTCTTCGACAAGCTGCCAGCGCCCGCGAAACTGACGCTCAGCCGCATTCACCGGCAAGAGGCCGACAACCCGATCCTGGACCTTGCGCATGCGTTGGCGGACCCCGCGCTCGAATTCCACGATTTCGAACGCATGGTCGAAGAGGCCGCCGCCCGCGACGACCGGGTGGTCTGGGGCCAGCGGGTCGAAGTCGACCTGATGGCGCGCAGCCCGGTCCTGGTCTGGCGCAACGCCACGCGTATCAGGCTGATTACCGCCTTTCGCACGGTCCACGACGCACCCGAGGACGCGCTTTTGCCCGGTGAGCCGCTCATTTGCGACGGGATCGAACTGCCGCTCAAGCACCGCAAGAAGCGGCTGGACCTCGAGGCGCGCGGGCTCATCAAGGGCGCGCAGGTGATCTACCTGGGCGAGGGGCGCAAACCCGGCTTTTCGCGGCTTCACGTGGTGGGGGCCGAGGATCCGCAGGTCAGCGCCGCCTCCATCGTGAAGATCGAGAAACCGGACGAGGAAGACCCGTTCATCCCCTTTGCCGCGCGCATGGGCGCCACGTTTCTGCATGGCGCTGCGGTGACCATTCACAAGGCGCAAGGCTCGCAATGGCCGGTGGTGCAGGTCTTTGCCCCCGATCTCTACGCCGCCGCCCGCATGGGCCGAACCGAGGCGGGCGTGCCTTTGTGGAAGCGGCTGGCCTATGTGGCCATCACCCGCGCCCAGGACCGATTGATCTGGGTGGTACGCAACCGCCTGGCCCGTCCGCATGCGGCGCTGGGCATCGAGGATCTGCGCGCCGTGGCCAAGCCCGCCCCCCTGGCGTTGGAAGGGGAGGCGCAATGAGCGGGGCCATCCTGATCACCGGAGCCAGCGCCGGGATCGGCGCGGCCTGCGCACGGGTGTTCCTTGATAAGGGCTGGCAGGTGGGCTTTTTGGCACGCCGTGCCGACGCGCTGAACGCCCTGGTCGACGGTCACCCGAACGCTCATGTCCTGCCCGCCGATGTCACCGACGCGGGTGCGGTCGAGACCGCTTTTGCGCGATTCACCGCGGCAACCGGGCGGCTTGACGTGCTGTTCAACAACGCGGGCCTCTTCGGCCCTGCCGCGCCCATCGACGAAATCGCCGTCGAGGATTGGCTGAGTGTTGTTAACGTGAACCTCACGGGCATGTTCCTGTGCGCCCGCGCGGCCTTTGCGGCCATGCGCGCACAATCGCCACAGGGTGGGCGGATCATCAACAACGGCTCCATCAGCGCCCATGCGCCGCGGCCCGGATCGGTGTGCTACACCTCGACAAAGCATGCGATCACCGGCCTGACCAAGACCCTTTCGCTCGACGGGCGACCCTACGACATCGCCTGCGGCCAGATCGACATCGGAAACGCCCGGACCGAGCTGCTGGAAGGGGTCATTGCCCAGGCCCCGGACGTGCCGACGATGGATATGGCCGATGTGGCCCGGTCGGTCCTGCACATGGCGACCCTGCCGCCAGAGGCGAATGTGCAGTTCATGACGGTGATGGCGACCAAGATGCCCTATATCGGGCGCGGCTGACCCTAGCCCTGACGCAGCATGCGGAATGCAGCGGACGCTCCCCATCCCGCGAAGATCGCGATGGCCAGCGACAAAAGCCCGTAGACCAGCGGCTGCTGCCGCGACAGGGTGTAGAGCCAGCGCTCCAGCCCGACCTTGCGCACGTCTATCGTGGTGGTGTGTTGCGTCACGACCGTGCCGCTTCGGGTCAGGAAGATGCGCACGTCGTAAGCGCCCTCGGTCAAGTTGGCGGGCATTTGCAGCGCGGTCTTGAACAGCGTCTGTTCCGACACCTCCACCGCGCCCTCCAACAGCTGGTACAGCCCTTCGTTGGTGCGGATGCGGATCAATGCCTCGGTAAAACTGGGCGCGTCCTCCACATCCATCGGCGCACCCACGGACCGGATTGCCCGCGGAATCGACACCTGATGGCGCAGATCATCGGTATCGCTCAGCACCTCGGTCCAGGGGGCAGAGGTGGCGACGGCATAGAAGCTGGGGGCAGCGTCGATCTCGACCGAGGCAGCGTTGGCCCAGACCCCGGCGATGCGCGCCTTGCGATAGACGATGGCGGGCTCGGAGGGCCCTGCGACCGTCACCACGACCTGCAGCGGGTCGCCCTCGGGGATAGGGGTCTCGCGCTTGACGGCGCCGAAGATCAACAGATCGGACCCGTCGAAACTGGTGGTGATCGACACTTGATCGCGGCTGAGGCCCAGCACCACCTCTTCGGCCAGGGCCGCCCCGGCCAGGCACAGGCTCAGAAGGGCGGCAAGGATGCGCATCAGTGCCCCCCGCTCGTGCCGATGGCATAAAGCTCCGTGGGTTGGATCAGAAGATCCAGCGCCAGCTTGAAGCAGACCGCCAGCACCATCAGCGCCAGCAGGATGCGCAGCTGTTCGGCCCGCAGCCGGGTGCCCAGTTGCGCACCAACCTGCGCGCCGACGACACCGCCCACCAGCAAGAGAACCGCAAGTACCATGTCCACGGTATAGTTCGTGGTCGCGTGCAGTAGCGTGGTGAAGGCGGTGACGAAGATGATCTGAAAGAGCGACGTGCCCACAACCACCTTGGTCGGCATGCCCAAAAGGTAGATCATCGCGGGCACCATGATGAACCCGCCGCCGACCCCCATGATCGCAGCCAGAACGCCCACGGCAACGCCCACGAGCAGGGGCGGAATGACCGAGATATAGAGCCCCGAGGTGCGGAACCGCATCTTGAACGGCAGGGCGTGGATCCAGTTGCGCTGCCGCCGCTTGGGGGCGGGTGCCCCGCCCGAGCGCTTCGAACGCCGGATCGCGTTCAGGCTTTCGAAGAACATCAAGCCGCCGATGACGCCAAGGAACACGACATAGCAAAGCCGCACCAGCAGATCGACCTGGCCTAGCGATTTCAGGTAGTTGAACAGCAACACCCCCAGCGCTGCGCCGACAAGCCCTCCGACAAGCAGGACGGTCCCCATTCGGAGATCAACGGTCTTGCGCCTGAGATGGGCCAGAACCCCCGAAAAAGACGAGGCGACGATCTGGTTCGCCTCGGTCGCCACGGCCACGGCGGGCGGAATGCCGATGAAGAACAGCAAGGGTGTCATCAGAAATCCGCCGCCCACGCCGAACATGCCCGACAGCACGCCGACAAGACCACCCAGACCCAGAAGGAGAAAGGCGTTCACGGACACTTCGGCGATGGGCAGGTATATTTGCATGCCCGTTCCTAATCCGGTTGACGCTGATCTGTCCACACTGCCGTCGTTTGGCCGCGGGGGATCAACGCTCTTTCACGTAGGGTGCGCCGCCTGCGCGGGGCGGAATGGCCTTGCCGACGAACCCGGCCAGGATCACCACGGTCAGGATGTAGGGCAGGGCGTCCATCACCTGCACGGGGATCACGAAGGCACCGAGGTCGATGTTCTGGTACCGCAGCGCAACCGCCTGCAAGAGCCCGAAGAGCAGGCAGGCCGACAGTGCGTACCAGGGCCGCCACTTGGCAAAGATCAGCGCGGCGAGCGCGATATAGCCCCGCCCGGCGGTCATGTCCTTGACAAAGCCCGCCTGCAGGCCCGTGGCGAGGTAGGCCCCGGCAATCCCGCAGAGCACGCCGCAGATGGCCACGGCGGCAAAGCGCATGCCGATCACCGACACGCCCGCCGTGTCCACCGCGGCCGGGTTCTCACCCACCGCGCGCAGGCGCAGGCCGAACCGGGTCTGGAACAGCACAAACCAGGTCAGCGGCACCATCAGGAAGGCCACATAGACCAGGATCGAATGGCCCGAGATCAGATCATGATAGAGCGGCCCGATCAGGGGCACACCTGCCATCGCCTCGGCCCCGGGCAGGGTGATCGGCTCGAACCGAGCGCCGCCCATGAGCGACGGTGTCCGGCCGCCCTGGCTGAACCAGTCCTGCGCGATCAGAACGGTCATGCCCGCGGCCAGAAAATTGATCGCCACGCCCGAAATCAACTGGTTGCCCCGGAAGGTGATCGAGGCCAGCCCGTGCACCGCCGACAGCGCCAGCGACGCGGCGATGCCCGCCAGAAGCCCGTTCCAGACCGATCCGGTCAGATAGGCCACGGCGGCGGAAAAGAAGGCCGCGGCCAGCATTTTGCCTTCGAGCCCGATGTCGAAAATGCCTGCGCGTTCGCTGAAAAGACCGGCGAGGCAGGCCAGCAGCAGGGGCGTGGCCAGCCGCACGGTCGAGTCGAGCACTTGCAGGATCGTGAGATAATCCATCACGCCTCTCCCTTCCGGCGGCGGACGAAGTACCGTTCAAGCGGCATCCGCACCATGTTGTCGAGCGCGCCGGTGAACAGGATCACCAGCGCCTGGATCACCACGATCAGCTCGCGCGGGATATTGGTCCAAAGTGCCAGCTCCGCGCCGCCCTGGTAGAGAAACCCGAACAGGATGGCTGCCAGGAACACACCGAACGGGTGCGACCGGCCCATAAGCGCCACGGCGATGCCGATAAAGCCCGCGCCCTCGGTCGCGTTCAGGATCAGCCGCTCGGTTTCGCCCATCGTCGTGTTGATGGCCATCAGGCCCGCCAGCCCGCCCGAGATCAGCATGGTGATCACGGTGATGCGCACGGGCCGGATGCCCGCGTATTTCGCCGCCGACTCCGAGAAGCCGAAGGCGCGGATCTCATAGCCGAGGCGCGTGCGCCAGATCAGAAGCCAGACAAGAACGCAGGCCGCCACAGCGATGAAGAAGGTAACGTTTGCCGGGGCACCCCGGAACAGCGGCATTTCGGCCGTGGCGAACATGTCCTGGAAGGTGGGCAGATGCGTGGTTTCCGGGAACCTCGCTGTGGCCGGGTCCATCGCACCCTGGGGGCGCATGACGTTGACCAGAAGGTAGTTCAAGACCGCCGAGGCGATGAAGTTGAACATGATCGTGGTGATCACAATATGGCTGCCGCGCTTGGCCTGCAGATAGGCCGGGATCAACGCCCAAAGCGCCCCGAAGATCGCCGCCGACACCGTCGCGCCGATCAGAGCGATGCCCCAGTTCGGCCAGGGAATGTAGAGACAGGCCACCGCAACACCCAGCCCGCCGATCATCGCCTGGCCTTCGCCACCGATGTTGAACAGCCGCGCGTGAAAGGCGACGGCGACGGCAAGCCCCGTGAACATGAAATTCGTGGCGTAATAGAGCGTGTAGCCCCAGCCGGCCGAGCGCATGAGCGCCCCGTCGATCATCAGTTTCGCGGCGGCAACGGGATCCTCGCCGATACCGATGATCACCAGCGCCGACAGGATCGCCGCAAGAAGCAGGCTGATGAGCGGGATCACAACGATGTCGACCCAATGCGGCATCTTATCCATCTTTTTCCGCGGCCTCCCGTGCCTCTTTCTCGTGAAGCTGCGCGTCGACAAGCTCGATCTCGGATGCGTCCTCGGGCACGGCGTCCGTTCCCTCGACGCCGGCCATGAGCAGACCCATCTCGCGCTGGTCGGTGGTGGCGGGGTCGCGCTCGCCCATGATCCGCCCGTCGAACATCACGATGATCCGGTCCGACAGGGAGAAAATCTCGTCAAGCTCCACGCTGACCAGAAGGATCGCCTTGCCCTCGTCGCGTAGGCGGATGATCTGCTGGTGGATGAATTCGATCGCGCCGATATCCACGCCACGGGTGGGCTGGCCGACCAGCAGAAGGTCCGGATTGCGCTCGATCTCGCGTGCGAGGACAATCTTCTGCTGGTTCCCGCCCGAGAAATTCTTGGCCGCAAGCGCGGGGTTGGGCGGGCGCACGTCAAAACGCTCCATCTTCCTGCCCGCTTCGGCCTTGATCTCACTGTTGGCCATGAACGGCCCGCTGCCGATGGCCGGATCGCGGTGGTAGCCGAACACCATGTTCTCCCACGCGGTGTACTCCATGATCAGTCCTTCGCGCTGGCGATCCTCGGGCACATGGGCGATTCCGCGCGCGCGGCGCGATTGCCCGTCGGAATGGCGGCCGGTCAGGTCGATCTCCTGGCCGTTGATGCGCACGATGCCGCTGGCATCGGCATAGCCGCCCAGCACCTCGAGCAGTTCTGACTGACCGTTGCCCGCAACGCCCGCAATACCCACGATCTCGCCCTTGCGCACGGTCAGGTCGATGCCGCGCAGCCGTTCGACGCCCTTGTCGTCGATCACGCGCAGGCCCTCGACCTCAAGGACCGCATCACCCGGGGTGGCGGCCTCTTTCTCGACGCGCAGCAGGACCTTGCGGCCCACCATCATCTCGGCCAGCCGTTCGGGGCTGGTCTCGGCGGTCTTGACGGTCGCCGTCATCTCGCCGCGGCGCATCACGCTGACGGTGTCGGTGATCTCCATGATCTCGCGCAGTTTGTGGGTGATCAGGATGATCGTCTTTCCCTCGGCGCGCAGGTTGTCGAGGATGCGGAACAGGTGATCGGCCTCGGCGGGCGTCAGAACCCCTGTGGGTTCGTCCAGGATCAGGATATCCGCCTGTCGGTAGAGCGCCTTGAGGATCTCGACCCGCTGCTGGTGGCCCACGCTCAGGTTCTCGATCCTGGCGTCGGGATCCACGTTCAGTTCGTACTCTTTCGCCAATTGGGTCAGCGACGTCCGCGCCTTGGCCAGCGACGGGCCCAGCAGCGCACCGTCCTCGGCGCCCAGAATGACGTTTTCCAGAACCGTGAAATTCTGCACCAGCTTGAAATGCTGGAAAACCATGCCGATCCCGGCGGCGATGGCCGCCTGGCTGTCGGGGATCTGCGTGGGGCGGCCATGGATGAAGACCTCGCCAGCATCGGCCTTGTAGAACCCGTACAGGATCGACATCAGGGTCGACTTGCCGGCCCCGTTTTCGCCGATGATGCCATGGATCGTGCCCGGCTGGACGGACAGCGAGATATTCTTGTTCGCCTGCACCGGCCCAAAGGCCTTGGAAATGCCGCGAAGTTCGATGGCCGGGGCGGCAGGTTCCTGCCACCCCTCTTGGTGTTCTGCCGTCATGGACTGGGCTTATTCCACGGGGCAGGTGTTGTCGGACATGTAGTCATGCACCGTCAGGTCGCCCGCGGCGATCTGCTCGGCCGCGGCATCCACGGCAGCGCGCATGTCGGCGGTCACGAGATCCTCGTTATACTCGTCCAGCGCGTAGCCCACGCCGCCATTGGCGATGCCCATGACGTTGATCCCAGTCTCGAGATCTGTCCCGGCCTCCATCGCGTCATAGACGGCATTGTCCACGCGCTTCATCATCGAGGTCAGGACCTGGCCGGGATGCAGGTAGTTCTGGTTGCTGTCCACGCCGATCGACAGGATGCCCTCGTCGGCAGCGGTCTGGAGAACGCCCACGCCGGTACCGCCTGCGGCGGCATAGACCACGTCGGCACCCTGGCTGATCTGGGCCTGGGTCAGTTCCGAGCCCTTCACCGGATCGTTCCAGGCGGCGGGCGTGGTGCCGGTCATGTTCTGGATCACGGTCGCGTCGGGGTTCACCGCCTTGACGCCCTGCACGTAGCCGCAGGCAAACTTGCGGATCAGCGGGATATCCATGCCGCCGATAAAGCCGACGGTGCCCGACTCGGACGCCATCGCGGCCATCATGCCGACAAGGTAGCTGCCTTCATGTTCGTTGAACACGACCGAGCGCACATTGGGCGCGTCCACGACCATGTCGATGATGGCGAACTTGGTGTCGGGATAGTCCGGCGCGACCTCGCTCAGAACGTTGCCGAAGGCAAAGCCGGCCATCACGATGGGATTGTTGCCGTTCTCGGCAAAGCGGCGCAGCGCCTGTTCGCGCTGTGCTTCGGACTGCAGTTCGATCTCGCGGAAGCTGCCGCCGGTCTCTTCGGCCCAGCGTTGCGCCCCGGTAAAGGCCGCTTCGTTGAAGCTCTTGTCGAACTTGCCGCCAAGGTCGAAGATCAGGGCCGGTTCGGCCAGCGCAGCGCCTGCAGAAAGCGCAAGGCCCGCTGCTGCGCCCAGCAGTTTGGTCATCATGGTCATGGAGTTTCTCCCGGTCAATTCGGCCGTGGTCACGCCCGTTGTCGCGCCCGGCCTCAGGTTTTTAGGCAGATCAGTGAGATCACAGTCAATTTAGGCCGTAGGGCAAGGCGAGGGTCAACCGCTTTTTGGCGGTTTCGCGACTTGGCCCACCGGGATTTGACCGGGTTTGCGAACTGCCGCTACGGAAGCGGGCGGGACAGGATCAGCGCGTCGATCCGCGTGCCGTCAGCCCTGCGGTAATAGCCCGCTCGGCGCCCTGTTTCCACGAAACCGTCGCGGGCATAAAGCGCGCGTGCGCCGGGGTTGTCCTCGGCAACCTCGAGGAACAGGCGCGCCGCACCCCGGTGGGTCGCCGCAGCCCGCAGACGGGCCAGAAGCCGGGTGCCGCGCCCGTCGCGTCGGGCATCCGGGGCCACGGCGATGGTCAGGATCTCGGCCTCGTCGGGGATGACCTGCGCGACCGCCATCGCCCGGCCGTCGGGATCCGTCACGCAACAGGTTGTGGGCCGGGCCAGCAGCGCGGCGATTTCGTCCGCGCTCCAGGGCCGGTCGGGAAAGCACGCGCCGTGCAGCGCGGCCATGGCCTCAGGCGTCATCGAGGATCACCGGCGGCGCGTCGCGCGGCGGCGCGGCGTCGGCCGGGCGAAGATAGAGCGGTGCAGGGCGCGGTTGGGGCACCTGCCAGCGGGTCGCGGCGATCCGGGCCACGGCCACGGCGGGGGCGTGCGCAACCGGGACGTGGGACACGCCCAGATGGGCGGCCACCTCGGCCCCTGCCGAGCCGATGCAGGACAGCCCGGCTTCGGCCCAGTCGGCGGGAATGGTGTCGATCGCCATCTGCACGGGTCCGATATCGCGCACCATGCCGCAGGACCGCAGATAGGCTGTACCGCGCGGGGCCGTGTGGCAGATCAGGGCGGGACCTGGCGCCCCCCATGCAGCGGCGTCGAACAGATCGACCCCCACTGCCGGGATGCCCAATCCCAGCGCCAGTCCGCGCGCGGCCGAGACGGAGATGCGGATGCCTGTGAAATTGCCGGGCCCTGTGCCGACGCCGATCGCATCGAGATTCGACCAGGCCACGCCGGCTTCGGACAGGGTTTCCTCCAGCAGGGTCATCAGGCGTTCGGCCTGACCGCGCCCCATTTCTTCGTGACGTGCGGCGACGATCCCGGTCCCGGACAGCAAAGCGGCCGCGCAATGCGCGGCCGATGTGTCAAAGCCCAGAACGATCGGATCAGACGGCAACCGGCCGCACCTCGGTCACTTCGGGGATGTAATGGCGCAAGAGGTTCTCGATCCCCATCTTCAGCGTCAGGGTCGAGGACGGGCAGCCTGCGCAGGCGCCCTGCATGTGCAGGTAGACCACGCCACGTTCGAAGCCGTGAAAGGTGATGTCGCCGCCGTCCTGGGCCACGGCGGGGCGCACGCGGCTGTCCAGCAGTTCCTTGATCTGGCCCACGATTTCGGCATCCGGGCCGTCATGGTCGGCATGGCCCGACGCCGCCTGATGATCGTCCGCCATAACCGGCTGGCCCGACTGGAAATGCTCCATGATCGCGCCAAGGATGGCGGGCTTCACATGGTCCCACTCGACGCCGTCGGATTTGGTGACGGTCACGAAATCGGTGCCGAAGAAGACCCCCGTCACACCCTCGACAGCAAAGATGCGGCTGGCGAGCGGCGACGCCCCGGCGCCTTCGGGCGAGGGGAAATCGGCGGTCCCTGCCTCCAGCACGGTCTGACCGGGCAGGAATTTCAGAGTGGCCGGGTTCGGCGTGGATTCGGTCTGAATGAACATGTGCGATGCCCCTTTCTGTCCCGTCCCATATGCGGATCGCACGAGACGCTGTCAAGAATTAGAGCGATTCTAAATCCTGTGCCCCGGCCAAGGTCGCGCAGCGTGTTTCGGATCCGCGCCGGGTGCGGGACGGTCACGTGATCTCTTCGAGCCGCTCCTTGGACAGGTCGCCCGGGACGATGGTGATCGGCACCGGCAGGGTGCCGGCGTTCTTGGTCATCTGCGTGACCAGCGGCCCCGGGCCCTTGTTGCCCGTGCCTGCACCCAGGACCAGTACGCCGATATCGGGGTCGTCCTTGATCTGGGCAAGGATCTCCGGCACCGGCTCGCCCTCGCGGATGACAAGCTCGGGGTCGATGCCCTGCTTGTCACGCATCCATTTCGCGAAAACCTCGAAATGCGCGTGTATGCGGTCGCGCGCCTCTTCGCGCATTATGTCGCCTACGCCGATCCAGTGGTTGAACTCTTCGGGCGGGATCACCGACAGAATCTCGACCCCGCCACCGGATCTGGCGGCCCGCATGGCGGCGAACCGCATCGCGTTCAGGCATTCGCGGCTGTCGTCCAGGACGACAAGGAACTTGCGCATCTCTCGATCTCTCCCTGAGGGCGGGATCATGGCGCATGCCCGGCCATGGCGCAAGTGAGCTGTCGCGGGGTCAGCCCGCGCCCGCCGCCCAGTCCCAATACATCTCGCGCACGCGACGTGTGACGGGACTGACCTGGTATTGCGTGTCGTCGAAGGCGGTGACCGGCATCACCTTGGTCATGTTGCCCGACAGAAAGACCTCGTCGGCATCGTCCACATCGGCATAGGTCAGCACGGTCTCGATGACCTCCATCCCCTCGCGGCGCATGTTCTCGATATGACGCGCGCGGGTGATGCCCGCGAGGAAAGTCCCATTGGCGATGGGCGTCATCGCCACGCCGTCCTTGACAAGAAACACGTTGGCGGTGGCGCTTTCGGCCAGGTTGCCCATGGCGTCATTGGCCAGCGCGTTGCCGAAGCCCTTGGCGCGCGCCTCGGCCAGCATGCGGGCGTTGTTGGGATAAAGGCAGCCGGCCTTGGCGTTGACCACCGCCGATTCAAGCACCGGGCGGCGGAACCGGGTGCGCGTGACCGTGACCGAGGCATCGGCGGGCGCCATCGGAATCTCCTCGAGACAGATGGCGAAGCCCGTTTCCTCCGTGCCCGGCACGATCGCGGTCGCATCGCCGCTGATGCCCCAATACATGGGCCGGATGTAGACCGCGCTGCCGGGGCCATAGGCGGCAAGACCCTCGCGCACGATCTCGACCATGTCCTCGGTCGTGACCGTGGGTTTAAGCATCAGAGCTTCGGCCGAGCGGTTCACCCGCGCGCAGTGCTTGTCGAGGTCCGGGGCCAGCCCGTCGAAATAGCGCGCGCCGTCAAAGACCGTGCTGCCCAGCCAAGACCCGTGATCGGCCGCGCGCATGACGGGCACATCGCCCTCGTGCCAGGTGCCGTTGAAATAGGTCCGGATATTCTGCCCGACTGCCATTATCGCCCTCCGCTTGATCTGGCAGATCGTAGGCAGACGGGCGGCGAAGGTCCATGCCTAGTCGGCCTGCGCCCCGGCCAGAAGCGCCTGAAGGTCAAGAGGCGCGTTGCCCATCCTAAGACGGCCTTCCGCATCGCGGGGCCATTCCTCCTCGGGGCGGTCGCGGTACAATTCGACCCCGTTGCCATCGGGGTCGGTCAGATAGATCGCCTCGCTCACGCCATGGTCGGCGGCCCCGTCCAAAGGGATGCCCGCGCGCATCACCCGTGTCAGAGCATCTGCCAAAGCGGCGCGGTCGGGATAGAGGATCGCGGTGTGATAAAGCCCCGTGTGGCCCGGGGGCGGGGGTGTGCCGCCCGCGCTTTCCCAGGTGTTGAGCCCGATATGGTGATGATAGCCGCCCGCGGACAGAAAGGCCGCGCCGGGGCCGTATCGCTGGGTCACTTCGAAGCCCAGGATGCCGCTGTAGAAGGCGATGGAGCGGTCCAGATCGGCGACTTTCAGGTGAACATGGCCGATGAGGGGGGCGGGCGCGACAGCATTTCTCATGACATGGGATCCGTACTTGAGTGCTTTGATCTGAGTATGGCGCCGATCTTTTGCGCACCAAAGGCCTTATTGCGCACCCTTTCTGTGCCTGAACGCGCACTGGACCGGACGCCGACACTTCATCACATTGCAGTGTTGCGATGTGAATTGCTGCAGCACGTTGGCGATGATTGGGTTCCGTCGTCACACAATCACCATTACGCGGTCCATACCCCATGACATCATCCCTGACCCGCCGCACGCTCTTGTCCGGGGCGCTTGCGTCTCTTGCCGCGCCTGCGATCGCCTCAGAGCCCGCGCCGGTGCGCCGCAACATGTCCAGCTTTCACGCCATCAACTGTCGCGACCATTTCAACGATCTGTCTGGCGGTGCCATTGTGTCCGACACCGGGTCGCGCGCACTGCACTTCTGGTCAGAAGACGAAAGCGTTTACAGGCTCTTTCCGACTTCCGTGCCGATGAGTGATGATCTCACCCGGTTGGGCTATACCCGGATCACCAAAAAGGTAGAGGGCCCCACATGGATCCCTACTCCGTCGATGCGCGAACGAGACCCGAGCCTGCCCAAGATCGTGCCGCCGGGTCCGGAGAACCCGATGGGCACCCACGCGCTGCATCTCAGCTGGCAGTATTACCGCATTCACGGCACCCACGATACACGTAAGATCGGCCGCCGGTCCTCGGATGGGTGTATCGGGCTCTACAACGAACAAATCGCCGAGCTGTTTGCCCTGGCAAGGGTCGGCACGCAGGTCCGCCTGATCTGAACAGCGAAGGACAGGATCACCGGTCCCGCCCGTTTCGATCGTCGGCGCGCGAGTTTAGCCGCGCACCATGCCCATGATTTCGAACGTGCGCTCCAGGATCGGTGCAGCGATCTCGCGCGCGCGTTCGGCGCCGCTGCCAAGGATACGGTCGATCTCGGCCGGGTCCTGCATCAGCTGCTGCATCTCGGATGAGATCGGTGCCAACTTGGCCACCGCAAGATCGGCAAGCGACGGTTTGAAGGTGCCGAACTGCTGCCCGCCGTGGTCGCGGATAACGTCTTCGGGCGTGCAGTCCGCCAAGGCCGCGTAGATGTTCACCAGGTTGCGTGCCTCGGGCCGGCCCTCCAGCCCGTCAAGATCCATGGGCAGCGGTTCGGGATCGGTCTTGGCCTTGCGGATCTTCTTGGCGATGGTCTCGGCATCGTCGGTCATGTTGATCCGGCTCATGTCCGAGGGGTCGGATTTCGACATCTTCTTGGACCCGTCGCGCAGCGACATGACACGTGTCGCCGCGCCCTCGATCACCGGCTCGGTGATGGGGAAGAAATCCACGCCGTAGTCATGGTTGAACTTGGCGGCGATGTCGCGGGTCAGCTCGAGGTGCTGTTTCTGGTCCTCGCCCACGGGCACATGGGTCGCGTGGTAAACAAGGATGTCGGCGGCCATCAGCGCGGGATAGGCGAACAGGCCCAGCGACGCGTTCTCGGCGTTCTTGCCCGCCTTGTCCTTCCACTGGGTCATGCGGCCCATCCAGCCCATGCGCGCCACGCAGTTGAAAAGCCAGGCCAGTTGGGCGTGCTCGGGCACCTGGCTCTGGTTGAAGAGGATCGACCGCGCAGGGTCGAGGCCCGACGCGATAAAGCCTGCCGCCAGCTCGCGCGTGGCATGGCGCAGGTCCGCGGGTTCCTGCCAGACGGTGATGGCATGCAGATCCACCATGCAGTAGATCGACTGCACCCCGCGGTTCTGGGTCTCGGCAAAGCGCTTGAGCGCGCCGAGGTAGTTGCCCAGATGCAGGTGCCCCGAAGGCTGGATGCCGGAAAAGACACGGGGGGTGAAGGCGCTGTTCACGTCATCCGGGGCCGTTTCGGCCATGGCCTATTCTCCGTCTGGAAATTTCGTCTGGCGTCGCTTACCCATGCCCCAAAGCCCCGTCAAGCAAAGGCCGGAGATGAGCAGCGACCCCAACACAAGCCCCGTGAACCCGCTGCCGCCCGTGGTGGTCGCACTGTTCCTGGTGTTGGCCGGGGTCGAGGCGGTGATGAGCCTGGGTGCGCGCGGCATCCTGGGCGGGCCTGGCGCGGTGGGTTGGCGGCTCGAGGCGATCCAGACCTACGCGTTCTCGGGCGACATCTTCGACTGGATGATCGCAAATGGCCGCTATCCGCCCGAGCATCTGATGCGCTTTGTGACCTATCCGTTCGTCCATGCATCCTTCAGCCATGCGCTGTTCGTCTGCGTGATGCTTCTGGCGCTGGGCAAGATGGTGGGCGAGGTGTTCTCGCCGGTGGCCACGCTGGCGGTATTCGTGATCTCGGGCATCGTCGGCGCGCTGGCTTACGGGCTGATCCTGAACGATCCCGTGCCGCTGGTCGGGGGCTTTCCACCCATCTACGGCCTGATTGGCGCCTTCACGTTCCTCTTGTGGCTGCGGCTGGGCCAGTTGGGCGCACAGCAGGCCCGGGCCTTCACGCTCATCGGCATCCTCATGGCGCTGCAGCTGGTGTTCGGCGTGCTTTTCGGGCTGCAGAACGACTGGCTGGCCGATATCGCCGGTTTCGCGGCGGGCTTCGCGATGTCCTTCTTCGTCAGCCCGGGCGGCTGGCAAAAACTGCGCGCCCGGATGCGGCGGGACTGACCGTCAGAACATCTCGGCGGGCAGGATCGGGATGTGCCGACTGAAACGGCGGTTGCGGGCAAAGGGATAGGGCATGGCAAAACCCTGCCGGTCCTTCGGGTCGCGCGCCGCGTTCGACAGGGCCGCCTGACGCCAGGTATGGGCGCGGGTGGTGTCGGCGTCTTCGGCATGGGGACCCAGCCAGATCCCGGCCAGACGCGTGCGCAGGTCCCTCACAGCGTCCGGGTCGCGGAAGAGGACCGATGCCTCGGTGTCCCAGCGCATCGACCGTCCGTTCAAATTGGCCGATCCGACCAGCCCCAGCGTGTCGTCGATCAGCGTCACCTTGGCATGGACATAGACGATGCCTGCCCCTTGCACGGGCTTGGGCGTGTCGGGGGGTGCGGGTCTGGGCTGGACCGGGCCTACCACCGCCAACCTGTCCCCGAAGCTTGACCGCAAAAGCGACAGGCAGCGCAATTGCAGCGCCTGCGCATAGCGTGCATCGACGCCTGTGTGCCCGCCGAAGATCACGCGCTCGGGCTCGCTGGGCAGGACCACGACAAGCTGCAGATTCCCGTTGGCCCGCGCGGCCCGCGCCATGGCCCGGGCCAGCGGCATGTGCCTCAGAAACTGGGTTTCGAGATAGACATGATGGCGGGCGCTTTCGAAGGCCTCGATCAAAGTGGCCTCGTGTTCCATGATTTCATGGGCGGGCCCCAGCCGGGCCGGCCGCGCCAGCGGCTTTGACAGGGTGCGGACAAACCGCAGCGCCATATCCGCCGTTTGGGGTGCGGGGATTTCCATATCGTCGGTCGCAGCCCGCATCTCCTGCGCGGCCGAGCGCCGTGCGGCGTTCCAGCATTCGGCGAAATGGGCGTGGGCGCTGGCGACCACCGGTCCATCGACGGCCACGCTCACGTCGTGCCAAGTTTCTTCGGCCGGGCGGTCATGGGCGGGTGTGTCCCAGCGGCGTTCGTCCAGATCCATACCGCCGATAATGGCGCGGGTCCGGTCGGCGATGGTGAATTTCTGGTGCAGGGTCACGGGCCGCAACTCGACCCGGCCCGACAAGGCCCGGGCCTGAAGCGGCGTCAGCCGCGCGCGGGCCTCACGTTTCAGATCGCCGAGTCTGCGAGCCACTTCGCGCCACATGGCCGTGGGGGGCAGACAGGACCTGGCCGCATACGCCCATGACCTGCTCGAAGCGCTGTGCCGCTGCCCAGGCATCGCGATGCAGGTCGCTGGCGAAGATCGGATCGAAGTCCGCCATCAACAGCCGCACGTTGACGCCCCGGTCGCACAGGCTTGCGATCAGATCGCGCCATGTGTCGAGCCCTTGACGACGCAGCTCGGGTGCGCGCAGCCGCGTGGCGGGATCGAAGATGCGAAAGGCCAGCAGAAGTTCCTGCTCGGCGCCGTGGGCCAGGCGTTCCAGTGCCGGAAAGACTTCGGCGGCCGTGATCAGCGGGCGGGGGGCAGGGGGTGGCATGGTGCTCTGCATCCAGACGGGGTCGGCGGCACCATGGGTGAGCGCAGCCGGGATGCCAAGTCTCGATCACCCCCGCCGCAGCGCACCCCGGAAGTCGCCAAGCCGAAACGCGCCGATGGCCTGTCCGCCGAGGCCATAGACTGCCGCACCGCCCGCGATCAGGAGGATCACGGCAAGATACCGCCAGCCGCCATGGGCCAACATCGGCGCCATCGCCTGGGTGGCGAGCCACAGCGCCAGGGCCATGAGCAGCGATGCGGCGAAGATCCGCCAGATCCGCTTGTGAAAGCGCGCGTCGAAGCTGGCGATCTCGCCCATGGGACGGGTGCCCCAGGCCAGAAGCGCCACCATCGTCCAACTGGCCGCCGTCGTGGCGATCGCAGGCGCGATCCAGCCCAGTGACGGGGCCAGACCAATGGCAAGGGCGGCGTTGACCACCATGCCTGCAAGCGCATAGCGGAACGGGCTGCGCGTGTCCTCGCGCGCGAAGTAGAGCGGTTGCAGCACCTTTTGCAGCACGAAGGCCGGCAGGCCCAGGCCGTAGATCGCCGTGGCGAGCGCAATGGCCTGGGTGTCGCTGGCCGTGGTGGCGCCGCGTTCGAACAGGACCGCCACCAGCGGCATCGGGATCGCGATCAGTGCCGCGGCGCAGGGCAGGGTGAGCGCCATGGAAATCTCGCCCGCCCGGGAAAGGGCGTGGCGCGAGCCCTCGGTATCCTCGGCCTTCAGCCGCCGCGACAGGTCCGGCAATAGCACGATGCCCACCGCGATGCCGACAACGCCCAGCGGCAGCTGGTAGAGCCGGTCAGCGGCATAAAGCCAGCTGACGGCATTGGGGGTTTGCGATGCCACAAGTTGGCCGACCAGCAGATTGATCTGCAACACGCCCGAGGCCAGCGCAGCGGGGATCGCCACGACGATCATCTGCTTCATGTCCGGGCTCCAGCGCGGCCGCGATGGCCGAATGCGCACGCCTGCCTTTTCGGCGGCGGTCCAGACCAGCGCCAGTTGCGCGACCCCGGCAAAGGGGATCGACCAGACGAGCCACAGGATGACCTCGCCGCCCAGGGCAGCGCCAAGCCCCATGGCGACGCAGACGAAGATGTTAAGCAGCACCGGCGCGGCGGCCGCGGCGGCAAAAAGGCCCGTGGCGTTCAGGACGCCCGAGAAGAGCGCCGAGAGCGACATGAACAGGATGTAGGGAAAGACGATGCGGCCATAGCCCACGGTCAGGTCGAACCGCACGTCGCCCGCGAATCCTTCGGCCGTGGCCCAGACGAAGGCGGGCATGAAGACCATGGCGAGCCCGGTCAGCGCCAGCACGACGAAGGCCAGCCCGGCGAAGGCCTCGTTGGCAAAGGGCGTGGCACCCTCTTCGCCTTCGTACTTCTTTGAAAACATGGGCACGAAGGCCGCGTTGAAGGCGCCCTCGGCAAAGAAGCGGCGGAACATGTTGGGTAGGCGGAAGGCGGCGACGAAAGCGTCCATCACCGGGCCCGGCCCGATCAGCGCGAGGATCAGGATCTCGCGGACAAAGCCCAGCACCCGGCTGAGCAGGGTCCAGATTCCGACGGTGAAGAAGCCCGCGACCAGGCGGATGGGTTTCATGTCGCTGCCTTGCGTTTTGCCCCGGATTAGAGGGTTTTCGCGGGTCCGGGAAGGGGCTGTGCATGCCAAGTGGCTGTCCGTCCCGGACTGTGGTGCGAAGGCGCACGGATTTCGCGCAGATCATAATGGGATTTGACCTCGCCCATCGTAGAAAGAGCCGGGAGGTCCCGGGGCAAGCCCGGGACGCGGTGTGCTGAAAGCCCGACGCGCGTCCTAGGCCCCGGCGCGTTCGGCGCGCGTTTCGATGGCATCGCGCAGCTTCTTTTCCAGCGCGCGCTGCTTGGCAGCAGAGTGGAATTTCAGCCCAAACATGTCCTTGACGTAGAAGCTGTCGACCACCTGCTCGCCATAGGTCGCGATCACGGCGCTGGCGATGTAGACGTTGGCGTTTGCCAGGGTGCGCGTCAGATCATAGAGCAGTCCCGGCCGGTCGCGGGTATCGACCTCGATGATCGTGTAGATGTCCGACCCGTCGTTGTCGAAGGTGATCGAGGTGGGCACGCGGAAGGCCTGTTCGCGCTTCTTAAGCTTCTCGCGGGTCTTGATCGCCTCGCCGGTCACCACCTCGCCCATCAGGGTCTTGCGGATCGTCTCGCGCAGGCGGGGGATGCGGCTGTCTTCGTAGGGGTGGCCATCGGAGTCCTGGATCCAGAAGGCGGCGGTGGCGAACCCGTCCTTGGAGGTGTAGGTGCGTGCGTCGACCACGTTCGCGCCCGCCAGCGCCAGCGCGCCCGCGAGCCGCGAGAAGATGCCCGGATGGTCGGTCAGCGCGAAACAGGCGCGGGTCGCGTCGCGATCTTCATCGGGATGCAGGTCGATGGCGATCTCGTCATCCTTGAGATCGCGCAGAAGCCGGGCAAAGACCACATGCGCCGTGACATGCAGCCCCTGCCAATAGGGCGGGTAGTGCCGCTGAGTCTCGGCCTTGAGCGCCTTGGCGTCCCAGTCGGCCAGTTCTGCGCGCAAGAGCTTCTTGGCCTCGGACCCGCGGCGTTCGCGGTTCAGATCCTCAAGCCCGCCCTCCATTGCGCGGCGGGTCCGGCGGTACAGCGCGCGCAACAGCGACGCTTTCCAATTGTTCCAGGTGCCGGGCCCCACGCCGCGGATGTCGCAGACGGTGAGCACGCAGAGAAGGTCGAGCCGTTCGCGGGTCTGCACCGCCTTGGCGAAATCGCGCACGGTGCGCGGGTCTGCGATGTCGCGTTTCTGTGCGGTATCCGACATCAGCAGGTGATAGCGCACCAGCCATTCGACGGTGTCCACCTCCTTGGACTTGAGCCCAAGCCGCGGCGCCACCTTGCGCGCAATGCGGGCGCCCAGGATCGAGTGATCCTCGTCCCGGCCCTTGCCGATGTCATGGAGCAGCAGCGCCGTGTACAGGACCTTTCGATTGACGCCCTCCTCGAGGATCGAGGACGCCACGGGTAGTTCCTCGACCAGGCGGCCGCGTTCGATGCGCGACAGGTGGCTGATGCATTGGATCGTGTGTTCGTCCACCGTGTAGTGGTGGTACATGTTGAACTGCATCATCGCCACGATGGGTTCGAATTCGGGGATGAAGGCGGACAGGACGCCCAACTCGTTCATCCGGCGCAGGGCACGTTCGGGGTTGCCGTGCTTCAGAAGCAGGTCCATGAAGATACGCCGGGCTTCGCGGTTCTGGCGCATGTCCTCGTCGATGAGATGCAGGTTGGCCGAGACCAGCCGCATGGCGTCTGCATGGATCAGAAGACCCGTGCGCAGCGCCTCTTCGAACAGGCGCAGGATGTTCAGCTTGTTGTCGAAGAACGTGTCGTGGTTCTCGATGTCGATGCGGTTGTGCACCACCCGGTAGCCCTCTTTGAGCTTGGGACGACGCTTGAAGACGCGGGCCAGCATGGGTTCGGGCTTGGCTTGCTGGGCCTCGAGCGAGGTCAGCAGGATCCGGGTCAGATCTCCCACCTGGGTGGCGTGGCGGAAGTAATCCTGCATGAAGACCTCGACTGCGCGGCGGCCCGGGCGGTCGGTGTACCCCATGCGCTGGGCCACCTCGACCTGGAGGTCGAAGGTCAGCTGGTCGGTGGGGCGCCGGGTGATCAGGTGCAAATGGCAGCGCACGGCCCAGATGAACCGCTCGGCCAACTCGAACTCGGTGTATTCCTCGGGCTGGAAGACCCCGAGATCCACCAGTTCGCGCGCGGTACCGGCGCGGTGGACATACTTGGCGATCCAGTAGAGCGATTGCAGGTCGCGCAGCCCGCCCTTGCCCTCTTTCACGTTAGGTTCGACCATGTAACGCTGGCCCTGGCGTTCGTGACGGCTGTCGCGCTCGGCCAGCTTGGCCTCGACAAAGGCGGTTTCGCTGCCCTGGAAAAGTTCGTTCCACAGCCGCTGGTCGAGGGTCTCGGCCAGAGCTGCGTTGCCGCCGAGGTAACGGTTTTCCAGCATCGCGGTGCGGATGGTATAATCCTCACCACCGAGGCGCAGGCAGTCGCGCACAGTGCGCGAGGCATGGCCGACTTTCAGCTTCAGGTCCCACAGCATGTAGAGCATGCTTTCGATCACGCTCTCGGCCCAAGGGGTGATCTTGTAGGGCGTGAGGAACAGCAGATCCACATCGGACTCAGGTGCCATCTGTCCGCGCCCGTACCCGCCCACGGCCAAGAGCGCTATGCGTTCGCCCTCGGTCGGGTTGGGATTGGGGTGCAGGTGGCCGGTCGCGATTTCCATCGCGCCCAGCACGAGGCAATCGGTCAGCCAGGTGTAGCTGCGTGTGGCCCGACGCGCGGCAAAGGGATCGGTCGCGAAGGCCCGCGCGATGGCGGCACGGCCGGATTTCCGGCCCTCCGTCAGGAGGGTCATACCGGCCTTGCGGATGTCCTCGGGGCCCGCGCCATCAACCTTGGCCGCGGCGAGACTGTCGAGAAACGCGGGAAAGTCGAAGATCTCGGCCTGTGGGCAGATCAGATCGCCGATGACCGGGGGGATGGGCCGGTCAGAAACCGGCGCCACCGAAGCGTCTTGGTGCAGGGTCAATCACGGCCACCTGTCTGTTGCGGATCGTCGCGACGGCAAGGCCGCGTTCGTTTGTGCCATCGGCGCGCAGGCGGAAGATGCCACCGGTGCCTTCGAACCCGGCACCCTGGGTCAGCCGCGCCCGGCTGAGCGCGTCCGATCGCCCGGTGGCCAGGAGCGAACCCACTGCGGCGATGCCATCATAGGCCAGCCCCGCAAGCGGGTGCGGGCTGGCGCTGTAGGCCGCCTGGTAGCGCGCAAAAAACGCTGCAGTGCGCGCCGGGTCCGAGATGGTGAACCAGCCACCTTCGGCGCCCGGCAGCGACGTGGTCTGCGGCGGCGTATCCCAGCGCGCCAGGCCCATATACTGGGTGCTGGCCGGATCGATGCCCGCCTCGGGCATCAGCTGCAACAGAAGCGGCAACGCACCGGCGGCGGTCGAGGTCAGAATGACCGAATCCGCGTTTGCCGTGCTCGACGTGGAGCGGATGCGCGGCACGGCCGAGACGACACCCTGTTCGGTGAAGGGAAAGCTTTCGACCCCGGCCACGGTCACGCCATTGGCGGCGGCGGCGGCCTGGATCGCGTTGCGCCCGAACTGGCCCTCGACGTTTTCGGGATGCACGATCACCACGCGTTCGCGGCCTTGTCCGGCTGCGTAAGTCATCAGTCGGTCCGCGGTGCCGCGGAAGGTCTGTCCCAGAACGAAGACGTTGCCGCCCGCGATCGAGGTGTTGTTGGAGAAGCTCAGGACACTCACGTTGTCCTGGGCCACGGCAACGCCTGCGGCATTGGCGGCCTCGGCGAAGAGCGGACCGAGGATGATCTGCGCCCCGCCGTCCACGGCGGCCCGCGCCTGGGCGGCCGCCTGTTGCGGATCGCCGCCGGTGTCGTAGACGCGGAGGTCGATCCGCACGTCCTCGAGATCGGCGATGGCCAGGCGTGCCGCGTTCTCGAGGCTGCGGGCAACGGCCCCGGCACCCTGGTCGGATTGCGGCACCAGCAGGGCCACCGTCACCGGTTCAGAGGCATCGACGCGCGGCCCGCTATCGCCGCCCGTGCCTGTCATCATGGCCGGGTCGCAGGCAGCCAGGCCTAAGCTGGAAAGAATAAAAGCGGCCCGCAGGGCGGTCTTGCGGGCAGGGTGTAAAATGTCAAACATGGCGCGTCTCGCTTTTTCGGGGCCGCCTCGGGCGGGGTGTCCGGGTCGCGGGCGATCATAACGGCCAGAAAGGGCGGGTCCAGCAATGAATCCCGGATCTGAGAAATTGGCGGGCGGGCTTTATTTCGTGGCCACGCCCATCGGGAATGCACGCGACATCACGCTGCGCACGCTCGATATTCTGGGCGCGGCGGACGTGATCGCAGCCGAGGACACGCGCAGTCTGCGGCGGCTCATGGAGATCCATGGCGTGGCGCTGGGCGACCGGCCGCTCCTGGCCTATCACGATCACAACGGCCCGCAGATGCGGCCGCGGCTGCTGGCCGCGCTCGAGGCGGGGAAGTCCGTGGCCTATGCCTCGGAGGCGGGCACGCCGCTCCTGGCCGATCCGGGCTTCGTGCTCGCGCGCGAGGCCGCCGCGGCGGGCGCGGCCGTGACGGCGGCACCGGGGCCATCGGCGCTTCTGGCGGCGCTCTGCGTGGCGGGGCTGCCCAGTGATCACATGTTCTTTGCGGGCTTTCTGCCCAACGCGCGAGGTGCGCGGCGGACTGCGCTCGAGGGGTTTCGGGACATCCCGGGCACGTTGGTGTTCTACGAATCGCCCAAGCGTGTGGCGGCGATGCTGGGCGATGCCGCCGAGGTGCTGGGCGGTGAACGCCCGGCGGTGATGTGCCGGGAACTGACGAAGAAATTCGAGGAGGTCCGCCGCGGGACCCTGAACAGCCTGGCCGAGGCGCTGAAGGGGACGGCGGTCAAGGGCGAGGTGGTCGTGCTGGTGGATCGCGGGCGTTCGGGGAACGTTAGGGAAGATGATCTAGAAGAGTCGATACGCGCGGCACTCAAAGATATGAGCGTGCGGGATGCCGCAGACGCGGTTTCTGCGGCCCATGGCGTGCCGAAACGCAAGGTGTATCAATTGGCCCTGAAGCTGGGGCAGGAGGACGCGGAATGACGACTAGATCGGATCAGATGCGCGGGCAGATCGCCTTTCAGGCGGGACACGCGGCAGAGGACTGCGTTGCGCGGGACTACGAAAACCGCGGCTACGCCATGACCCGACGCCGCTGGCGCGGCAGCACCGGCGAGATCGACCTGGTGGCGCGGGATGGTGACGGGTTCGTGTTCGTCGAGGTCAAGAAAAGCCGGTCTTTCGCGCGGGCCGCCGACCGGCTGATGCCCCGCCAGATGCGTCGGATCATGGCCGCGGCCGAGGAATTTCTGATGCGCGAGGGCTTCAGCATGATGACCCCGATGCGCTTTGACCTGGCCTTGGTCAATGCCATGGGCGAGACCCGTATCGTCGAGAACGCCTTCGGCGAATTCTGAGGCCCATTGCCCTCGGCCCATGGCTGCGCCACAAGAGCGTGAGCACAGCCAGAAGGGGCCAGCGCCATGAAGATCGCCTTTCAGATGGACCCGATCACGTCCGTCGACATCGACGGGGACAGCACCTTTCGCCTCGCAGAAGAGGCACAGGCGCTGGGGCATACGCTGTTTTACTACCCACCCGATCATTTGGCCTATCGTGACGGTCGCGTCATCGCCAAGGCGCATCCGATGCAGGTGCGCCGGATCAAGAGCGACCATGTGACCCTCGGTGCGGCACAGGAGATCGATCTCGAAGATATGGACGTGGTTTGGCTGCGCCAGGATCCGCCCTTCGACATGCACTACATCACCACGACACACCTGCTGGACCGGCTGCGCGGCAAGACGGTCGTGGTCAACGACCCGTTCTGGGTGCGGAATTATCCCGAGAAACTCCTGGTGTTGGATTTCCCGGACCTGACCCCGCCCACGCTGATCGCCAGGGATCTGGACACGATCCGGGCCTTCAAGGCCGAGCATGGCGACATCATTCTGAAACCGCTCTACGGCAATGGTGGCGCGGGCGTTTTCAGGCTCGACGTCAATGACCGCAACCTCAGTTCCCTGCACGAGTTGTTCACCGGCTTCAGCCGCGAGCCGCTCATCGCGCAGAAGTTCCTGCCGGCCGTATCGAAGGGTGACAAGCGGGTGATCCTTGTCGACGGCGACCCCGTGGGCGCCATCAACCGTGTGCCCGCCGCGGGCGAGACGCGCTCGAACATGCATGTGGGCGGGCGCGCCGAGAAGATCGCGCTCAGCGACCGCGACCGCGAGATCTGCGCCCGAATCGGGCCGCTCCTGCGCGAAAAGGGGCAGGTCTTCGTGGGCATCGACGTGATCGGCGACTGGCTGACCGAGATCAACGTGACCTCGCCCACGGGCATCCAGGAGCTGGAGCGGTTCGATGGGATCAACGTTGCCGAAAAGATCTGGCAGGCCATCGAGGCCAAGTGCGCATGAGCCTCGTGCGGCCCGCGCTGAACGCCTGGCTGCGCTACACGGAAAAGCCCTATCTCGCGCGGGTCGAGGCGCCGGAAGAGCTGCGCGCGCGCTTTCTGTGCACCGCCCGGCTGTGGTTCCACGCGCCCCTGGGCACGCAGGTGACCGACACGGTGCTGGCCGACCGCCGGGCGCGTGCCGTGCGGGCACGGGGCGTTCAGCCCGATGCGCCGGTGATGCTCTATTTCCACGGCGGGGCCTATATCTTTGGCGCGCCGCGCACGCATCAGGCCATGTTGGGGACGCTGTCGGCGCTGAGCGGCTGGCAGGCGATCCTGCCCCGCTATAGGCTAGCACCCGAACATCCCTTTCCCGCCGCGCTTGACGACGCGGTGGCGGCATACAAGGCGTTGCGCGCCCGGCACGAAACGATCGTGGTCGGGGGCGACAGCGCCGGCGGGGGGCTGGCGCTGGCGCTACTGGGTGAAATTCTGGCGCAAGGTCTGCCGCGCCCGGCGGGGCTTTTCGGCTTTTCGTCCCTGACCGATCTCACCTATTCCGGCGACAGTGTCACGCGCAACGCCGAGGCCGATGTGCTGCTGCCACTTGGTAGGGCTGCGGAACAGGTCGAGATGTACCTGCAAGGGGCCGACCCGACCGATCCCCGCGCGTCGCCCCTGTTCGCGGATTTCACGGGCGCACCGCCGGTCTGGCTCTGCGCCGGCACGACCGAGGCCCTGCTTGACGACACCCGCCGCATGACCGAACGGATGCGGGCACAGGGCGTGACCGTGACCGAGAGGATCGCCCTCGATCTGCCCCATGTCTGGCCGCTTTTTCACAACGTTTTGCCGGAGGCGCGCCGCACGCTGCGCGACGTGGCGGGGTGGATCAACTCTCTTTCATTCCCGCAAGCCGATAGCTGACGGCCTCGGCCACGTGGGTGCGGGCCACCGTCTCGGCCCCGTCCAGATCGGCGATGGTGCGGGCCACGCGCAAGACACGGTGATAGCCGCGCGCCGAAAGACCGAAACGCTCTGCCACCTGGGTCAGAAGCGTGCGGCCGGCCGGTTCGGGCGTCGCGACCCGGTCCAGCAATGCGCCCTCGATATCGGCATTGGCCCGCAGGCCGGGGCGGTCGCCCAGCCGCGCCTGCTGGACCGCGCGTGCGGTGGCGACACGTGCGGCGATCTCGGCCGAGCCCTCGGCCGCGGGTGGCAGATCAAGATCGGTGAAGGACACCGGCGGCACCTCGATCCGCAAATCGAAGCGGTCCATCAGGGGCCCCGAGATGCGGCCCAGGTAATCCTCGCCGCATTGGGGCACGCGCGCGCAGGCGCGGGCCGGGTCCGACAGGTAGCCGCATTTGCAGGGGTTCGCGGCGGCCACCAGCATGAAGCGGCAGGGGTATTTCACATGGGCATTGGCGCGGGCGACCATGACCTCGCCGGTTTCGATGGGCTGGCGCAGGGTTTCCAGCACGGTGCGCGGAAATTCGGGGAACTCGTCCATGAACAGCACGCCGTTATGGGCCAGGCTGATCTCGCCGGGCTTGGCCCCGCGCCCGCCGCCGACGATCGCCGCCATGGACGCGGTGTGATGCGGTTCGCGAAAGGGTCGTGCGCGGCAGATCCCGCCTTCGTCCAGCAGCCCGGCGAGTGAGTGGATCATCGAGGTTTCCAGCGCCTCGGCCGCGGACAGGGGTGGCAGGATGCCGGGCATGCGTGCGGCCAGCATGGATTTGCCCGATCCGGGCGTCCCGATCATGATCAGGTGATGGCGCCCGGCGGCGGCGATCTCCATCGCACGTTTGGCACGGTCCTGGCCCTTGACGTCGCGCAGGTCCTTGTCACCGCGGTCGAGCGTGACCTCGCCCGGTATCGCGGGCGGCAGGGGCGCCTGGCCCGAATAGTGCTGGATGACCTGCAAGAGCGAGGCCGCGCCGATGACCTGCGTGGCACCAACCCAGGCCGCTTCGGCCCCCGATGCGGCGGGACAGAGGAGTGTGCGGTCGTCCTCGGCGGCGGTCATTGCGGCGGGCAGCGCGCCGATCACCGGCATCAGCGCACCGTCGAGGGACAGTTCACCCAGGGCGCAGGTGCCCTCGGCGGCATCGTGGGGCACGACGTCGAGCGCCGCCAAAAGCGCAAGCGCGATCGGCAGGTCGAAATGCGAGCCCTCCTTGGGTAGGTCGGCCGGCGACAGGTTCACCGTGATCCGTTTGGACGGCAGCGCGATGGACATCGACGACAATGCGCTGCGCACGCGGTCGCGCGCCTCGCTGACCGCCTTGTCAGGCAAGCCCACGATGGAAAAGGCGGGCAGGCCCGGCGAGACGGCGCATTGCACCTCGACGGGGCGCGCATCGACCCCTTCGAAGGCCACGGTATAGGCGCGCGCGATCATGCCCGACCCCTCGAGTGTTCGTTATGGTTAATGCCTAGCGCAGGAGACCTTACCGAAAGGTAAACGCGGCCTTGTCCGCGGCAGCGCGACCGCGATGTGCGCGCAGAACAAAGCTGCACATGGAATGCGCAATTTCGCACAGCGACATGAAACGACCATGGTTTCGCCTTTGTGCGCGACCTCGTCCGATTTGGTTCGGAGCGCAGCCCCATTGCTTTAAAATATTGAAAAAGCGTCGAATTTCTTGTGCGCCATGCGCACGTCCCACGGACGAACGCGTCTGGCGCTGCCATGGCCCGATGTCCGATTGTGGCGCCCCCCGTGTTCCTTGCCGGATCTCATGCCGAGTGATCCGATCCCGTAAATGCGCCGTACCCCTTGGTGACTACGACGAAACAGTGGCGTGGCTGCCCGCGCCGGTCGAGACAAAAACAGGGGGTGCAGAATGGCACTTGACGCGAACAACGACTTTTCCCTTTCCCGCCATGCGATGAAGGCGGAACTGCTGGACGCCGAAACCGAGCTGAAGCTGGCCTATGCCTGGCGCGACGAGCGCGATGAACAAGCCCTGCATCGGCTGATCACCGCGTACATGCGGCTAGCGATCTCCATGGCCGCCAAGTTCAAGCGTTATGGCGCGCCCATGAACGACCTGATCCAGGAGGCGGGCTTGGGTTTGATGAAAGCGGCCGACAAGTTCGACCCCGACCGGGGCGTGCGCTTTTCGACCTACGCGGTGTGGTGGATCAAGGCGTCGATCCAGGACTACGTGATGCGCAATTGGTCGATGGTGCGTACCGGGTCGACCTCGAGCCAGAAATCGCTGTTCTTCAACATGCGCCGGGTGCAGGCACGGCTCGAGCGCGAGGCGATGGCCCGGGGCGAAGAACTGGACAAGCACCAGCTGCGCCAGATGATCTCGACTGAGATCGGCGTGCCTCTGCATGACGTGGAGATGATGGAAGGTCGCCTGTCGGGCTCGGACTTCTCGCTCAACGCCACGCAGTCGTCCGAGGACGAGGGTCGCGAATGGATCGAGACCATCGAGGACGAAGGCCAGCAAGGTGCCGAGATCGTCGAGAACGAGCACGACACCGCGCAGCTGCGCGATTGGCTCATCAAGGCGATGCAGGCGCTGAACGAACGCGAGCGGTTCATTGTCCGCGAGCGCAAGCTGCGTGATGAGCCGCGCACGCTGGAAAGCCTCGGCAACGAGTTGGGCCTGTCGAAAGAGCGCGTGCGTCAGCTGGAAGCGGCGGCCTTCCAAAAGATGCGCAAGAACCTCGAAAGCCAGTCGCGCGAGGTTCAATCCTTCCTCGCATGATGCGGTATTTCACAGCTTTGACCCTTGTGTTTTGCGCCGGCGCCGTGCCGGCGCAATCGCGTATTGAGGTGTCGGATCTCAAGGCACTGCCGCCGGCCGAGGTCGTTATTCTGGGCGAAATTCACGACAACCCGACCCATCATGAAAACCAGGCCGCGGCCGTGTCAGCGATAGGCCCCACAGCCGTGGTCTATGAAATGCTGACGCCTGCGCAGGCCGACGCATTCGATCCTGCGCTTCTGGACGACGCCGAAGCCCTTGAAGCGGCCCTGGGATGGGCCGACAGCGGCTGGCCGGATTTCGGGATGTACTATCCGATTTTCGCAGCCACCCCCGGGTCAGCGGTCTATGGCGCTAATGTCCCGCGGGAGGATCTGCGCGCTGCCTTCGATGCGGGCGCCGCGGCGGCCTTTGGCGCAGAGGCCGAGCGCTACGGGCTCACGCGCCCGCTGCCCGAGGATCAGCAGGCCACCCGTGAGGCCGCGCAGTTGTCAGCCCATTGCGACGCGCTTCCCGCTGAGCTTTTGCCCGGCATGGTCGCCGCCCAAAGGGTGCGTGACGCCGCACTTGCGCGGGCGGTTGTGCAGGCGGTCGAGGCGCATGGCACGCCGGTCGTGGTGATCACCGGCAACGGCCATGCCCGCAGCGACTGGGCCGTGCCCCACAAGCTGGGCCTGGCTGCGCCCGACCTCGATGTGCTGTCGGTCGGCCAGCTTGAAGACGCACCAGAGAACAGCCCGCCCTATGACCTTTACCTCGTGACAGAACCCACCCCCCGCGAGGATCCCTGCGCCGCGTTCCGGTAGCTTGCCTGTCCTGACCCGCCCCCCTAGTGTCAGACCAGACGCGAAAGGGAGCGGTCATGCTGGCGGGCAAGCGAGTTCTTCTGATCATCGGCGGCGGCATCGCGGCCTATAAATGCCTCGATCTGATCCGGCGGCTGAAAGAGCGCGGCGCGGCGGTGACGCCGGTGCTGACGCGCGCGGCGCAGGAATTCGTGACACCCCTGTCGGTTTCGGCGCTGGCGGGCGAGAAGGTCTATACCGACCTGTTCGACCTGACCGGCGAGGCCGAGATGGGCCATATCCAGCTGAGCCGCGTGGCCGACCTGGTGCTTGTGGCGCCCGCAACGGCGGACCTGATGGCCAAGATGGCCGGGGGGCACGCGGACGATCTGGCCTCGACTCTGCTGATGGCGACTGACACACCGGTGATGATCGCGCCTGCGATGAATGTGCGCATGTGGGAGCATCCGGCGACCCGGCGCAACCTGGCCACGCTGTTGGGCGATGGCGTGCGGCTCGTGGGCCCCAACGCGGGCGACATGGCCTGTGGAGAGCATGGTCCCGGACGCATGGCCGAGCCGCTCGAGATCGTCGCTGCCGTGGAGACCGCGCTGGGCGATGGCCTTCTGCGAGGCAAGCGCGTGCTGGTCACCTCGGGCCCTACCCATGAACCCATCGACCCGGTCCGCTATATCGCCAACCGCTCGTCCGGTGCGCAGGGCACGGCCATCGCCGCTGCGCTGCGCGATCTGGGGGCAGAAGTGATTTTTGTTACTGGCCCTGCCGATGTGGTCCCGCCTCAGGGGGTTCAGGTCGTGGCCGTTGAGACCGCGCGTCAGATGCTGGAGGCGGTCGAGGCCGCTCTGCCCGCCGATGCCGGTGTCTTTGCCGCCGCTGTGGCCGACTGGCGCGTGGCCCGCGAAACCGCCAGCAAGATCAAGAAAAAGAACGGCCAGCTGCCCGTGCTGGAGTTCGCCGAGAACCCCGACATCCTGGCGACGGTCGCGCAACGGGCTAAGGGACGTCCTGCGCTCGTCGTGGGCTTTGCCGCCGAGACCGATGATGTGGTGGCCCATGCCACGGCCAAGCGTGCGCGCAAGGGCTGCGACTGGATCGTCGCGAACGACGTGCGCCCCGAGACGGGCATCATGGGCGGATCCGAGAACGCGGTTGTGCTCATCACCGAAGACGGTGCCGAGACCTGGCCGCGCCTGTCCAAGCCGGAGGTGGCCGCGCGACTGGCCGAGCGCATCGCGGGCGTTCTGGCGGGGAATTGAGTATTTCTGGAGAGATGAAGGGACGGCCGATGCTCTCCATTTCCGTGATGTGGGACAAAGGCGCGGACCCGGACCTGGGCTTGCCCGCCTATGAGACCGCAGGCGCGGCCGGGGCGGATCTGCGGGCGAATTTCCCGCCCGACCAGCGCGGCGCGGGTGTGACGTTGGGCCCTGGCGCGCGGGCGCTGGTGCCCACGGGGCTGCGCCTGGCCATCCCCGAGGGCTACGAGGTACAGTTGCGACCGCGTTCTGGCCTGGCGCTGAAGCACGGGATCACCCTGCCCAACGCGCCGGGCACCATCGACAGCGACTATCGTGGGCCTTTGGGCGTGATCGTGATGAATGCCGGCGATGCGCCCTTTACCATCGCCCATGGCGACCGGATCGCGCAGATGGTCGTCGCGCCGGTGCTGCGCGCTAGGTTCGACGCCGTCGAGGCGCTCGAGGACACGGCGCGCGGCACAGGTGGTTTCGGGTCCACGGGAGTTGGCTGATGTTTCTTGTCTTCGTAATGGCAGCGGCGATCTGGTGGATCGGCGGGCGCATGGGTGCGCCGGTGCAGGCGCGGGCGACCATGCTGGGGCTGCTCTATGTGATCGTGCTGGCGATCCAGGTGGCCCTGCCCGAGGGCAACGGGTTGCGCGCGGCCACCGGCGGATCGGCGGCGCTGTGGCTGATCTTCGGCGGGTTCGTGGCGTTGGTCCTGGCTTACCGCGAAGGGCTGCGGCGGGTGCGGTCGCGCGCGGGCCATCAAGAGGCCGCAGCGGCCCCTGTGGCCCCGGCGGGCGGGTCGTTTTCGACCAGTGAGCTGGACCGCTACGCCCGCCATATCGTCCTGCGTGAACTGGGTGGCGCGGGGCAGAAGCGGCTGAGGGATGCGAAGGTTCTGGTCATCGGGGCCGGGGGCCTTGGGGCGCCCGCGCTTCTTTACCTTGGGGCCGCCGGTGTCGGCACCATCGGTGTCATCGACGACGACACGGTCGAGAACGCCAACCTGCAACGCCAGGTCATTCATCGTGACGCCGATATCGGGCTGCCCAAGGTGTTCTCGGCCCAAGCCGCGATTGCCGCGCAGAACCCGCATGTCACGGTGCGGCCCTATCAGCGGCGGCTGACCGAAGAAGTCGCCGCGGATCTTTTTGCCGATTATGACCTGATCCTCGACGGGTCGGATAATTTCGGCACGCGCTACCTGGCCAACCGGGTGGCGGTGGCCCAGGGCAAGCCTCTGATCTCGGGTGCGTTGAGCCAGTGGGAGGGGCAGTTGAGCGTCTTCGAACCGGCTCGAGGCACGCCCTGCTACCAATGCATCTTTCCCGAAGCGCCTGCGCCGGGTCTTGCCCCCTCCTGCGCCGAGGCGGGCGTGCTGGGCCCGCTGCCCGGTGTCGTGGGCGCGATGATGGCGGTCGAGGCGGTCAAGGTGATCACCGACGCGGGCGCCCCCCTGCTGGGCCAGATGCTGATCTACGATGCGCTTTGGGGCGAGACGCGGAAGATCGGGTTGAAACGCCGGTCCGATTGTCCGGTCTGTGGTGAGCGGCGCTCCTGACGCCAAGCTGCGTGACAAAACGCCTCACCGCACTACCTACCTTGTCACTGCGTGGCATCTGCCGCGCCGCAGATTGGGGGGAGATCAAAATGCGCACCAAGATCACGACACTGGCCTATGCGGCCTTGATGGCTGCTGGCCCCGTTTTCGGACAAGGCATGCCGGCGCCCGAGGGAGCCGAGGTTTACTTCGTCGGGCTTGAGGATGGGGCCACCGTGGCGAGCCCGGTCACCGTCCAGTTCGGGCTGAGCGGGATGGGCGTGGCCCCCGCGGGGACCGATGTGGATGCGACGGGGCATCACCACCTGCTCTTGAACCGTCCGCCGCTGGGCGAAGGGCCGGACGGGGCAGAAGAACTGACCGTGTCCTTGCCCGCCGATGACAACCACCGCCATTTCGGGGGCGGCCAGACCGAGGTAACACTCGAGCTGGCGCCCGGTCAGCACACGCTGAAACTGGTGCTGGGCGATATGAACCACGTCCCGCACGATCCACCGGTGGTGAGCGAGGTCATCACGATCACCGTGGAATAACGCTCCTCGCACCCATGGGGTGAGTGGCCTATGTCTTGGGTAAAGGAGGCTTGCCCCATGACCAACACGCTGCTTGCCCCGTGGGATGCGCCCCATGGATTGCCCCGGTTCGACCGGATCAAGGATTCCGATTTCGCGCCGGCCTTCGAGACCGCGCTGGCCGAGGACCTGGCCCAGACCGAGGCGATTGCCGACAATTCCGAGGCCCCCACCTTCTCCAACACAATCGAGGCGTTGACCACGACCGGAGAGGCGCTGGGCCGTGTCCTGTCGATCTTCTACAATCTCGCCGGGGCCGACAGTACCGAGACGCGCGAGGCGCTGCAGCGGGAATTCGCGCCGAAGCTCGCCGCGCACAGCTCGGCCATCTATGCGAACCGCAAGCTCTTTGACCGGATCCGCACGCTGTGGGAGGCGCGCGAGAGCCTCGATCTGACCGACGAGCAGGCACGGGTGCTGATGCTGACCCATCGTGGCTTCGTCCGCGCTGGCGCGGCGCTCGAGGGTGCGGATGCGGAGCGCATGAAGGAGATCAAGAGCCGCCTGTCGGTCTTGGGCACGCAGTTTTCGCAAAATATCCTGGCCGATGAGCGCAGCTGGCAGATGGCGCTGTCCGAGGACGACCTTGAAGGCTTGCCAGGGTTCGTTGTGGATGGCGCGCGTGCGGCGGGGGAAGAGCGGGGCGCGGATGGCCCGGTCATCACCCTGTCGCGGTCTTTGATCGTGCCTTTCCTGCAATTCTCGCCCCGCCGCGACCTGCGGGAAAAAGCCTGGCGCGCCTGGGTGGCGCGTGGGGCCAATGGCGGGGAGACCGACAACCGCGCGCTTGCGGCCGAGATTCTGTCCTTGCGTGAAGAGCGGGCGAAGCTTTTGGGTTATGACAGCTTCGCGGCCTACAAGCTGGAAACCGAGATGGCCAAGACGCCCGAGGCGGTGCGCGATCTCTTGATGGCCGTCTGGGGTCCGGCGCGGGAGCGGGCCGAGGCGGATGCCGCCGTGCTGACGGCGATGATGCAGGCCGATGGCGTGAACGGCGATCTGGAGCCCTGGGATTGGCGCTATTACGCGGAAAAGCGACGCGCGGCAGAGCATGATCTGGATGAGGCGGCGCTGAAGCCGTATCTGCAGCTCGACCGGATGATCGAAGCGGCGTTCGATACGGCGGGCCGGCTGTTCGGCTTGGCGTTCAAGCCCTTGGACGTGCCGCTCTACCATCCCGACGCGCGCGCCTGGGAGGTGACCCGGGACGGTGCGCCCGTGGCGGTGTTCATCGGAGACTATTTCGCGCGCGGCTCAAAACGCTCGGGCGCCTGGTGTTCGGCGTTCCGGATGCAGCGGAAATACCCGGACGTGCAGCAGCCCGTCGTGGTGAATATCTGCAATTTCGCGAAGCCGCCCAAGGGCCAGCCCGCGCTTTTGTCCTATGACGATGCGCGCACGCTGTTCCATGAGTTTGGCCATGCGCTGCACCAGATGCTGTCTGATGTCACCTATGAAAGCATCGCGGGCACCTCTGTGGCACGGGATTTCGTGGAACTGCCCAGCCAGCTTTACGAACACTGGCTGGAGGTGCCAGATGTGCTCACGCGCTTTGCCACCCATGCCGAGACCGGCGCGGCGATGCCACAGGCGATGCTCAACAAGGTGCTGGAGGCCGCGAATTTCGACCAGGGCTTCCAGACGGTGGAATACGTCGCCTCGGCGCTGGTGGACCTGGAGTTCCATGACGGCCCGCCGCCCGCGGACCCAATGGCGCGGCAGACGGAGATCCTGGAGGGGCTGGGGCTGCCGCGGGCCATCGCCATGCGCCACGCGACGCCCCATTTCGCCCATGTGTTTTCGGGCGACGGCTATTCGAGCGGGTACTACAGCTACATGTGGTCCGAGGTGATGGACGCCGATGCCTTCGCCGCTTTCGAGGAGGCGGGGGATGCGTTCGACCCGGATCTGGCGGCGAAGCTCGAAGAGTATATCCTGTCTGCGGGCGGATCGGCCGAGGCGGAGGCGCTTTACACCGCTTTCAGGGGCCGGATGCCCGGGGTCGAGGCGCTGCTCAAGGGCCGTGGGCTTGCCGCCTGAGCGGGGTAAAACTCTTGAAACAAGAGTTTTGCGAAGACTTTCAGTTTGAAAGTCTTGGGCATGCCTGCGGTTTGTCCGGAACGGCGACGGCGCGCGGAAGGGACCGGCGCGCCGTTTGGGTATTTCTAGAAAGATGAAGCGGGGACGGGAGCCCAGTCAGATCGTCTGGTCGTAGTCGCCCACCGCGGGTTCGGTGCGGATGACAACATCGATGTCCCGGAAGATCGCGCGCATTTCGTCCTCGCTTTCGGAGCTTTCGCAGACCACCACGAGGTTCGGCGTGTTCGACGAGGCGCGCACAAGGCCCCAGGAGCCGTTGTCGAGGATCACGCGGGCCCCGTTGACGGTGACGACCTCCTTGATCGCGCGGCCCGCGAAGGGTTCGCCCGCGTCATGCTTGGCGACGAGCTTGTCCACGAGCCGGGCCAGAACATCGTATTTCTCGGTATCCGAGCAGTAAGGCGACATGGTGGGCGTCGACCAGGTGCGGGGCAGGGCGCGGCGCAGGTCCGACATGGACATGTCGGGGTTGCGGTCCATGAGCTTGCAGATCTCGACCGCGACACGAATGCCGCAATCGTAGCCGCGCCCGATCGGGTCGGCGAGGAAATAGTGGCCGGATTTCTCGAAGCCCGCCAGCGCCCCGATCTCCTTGACCCGCCGCTTCATGTGGCTGTGCCCGGTCTTCCAGTAATCGGCGGTGACGCCGTTCTTTCGCAGTTCCGGATCGGAGGCGAAGAGGCCGGTGGACTTCACATCGGCCACAAAGGTGGCGTTCGGATGGATCTTCGATAGGTCGCGGGCCAGGATCACGCCCACCTTGTCGGCAAAGATCTCTTCGCCCTCGTCATCGACCACGCCGCAGCGGTCGCCGTCGCCGTCGAACCCAAGCGCCAGGTCCGCGCCCGAGGCTTTGACCGTGGCGGCCATGTCGTGGAGCATCTCCATCGCTTCGGGGTTCGGGTTGTAGTTGGGGAAGGTATAGTCGAGCTCGGTGTGGCTGGGCACGACTTCGACGCCCAGCCGCTCGAAGAGTTCGGGCGCAAAGGCGGCGGCGGTGCCGTTGCCCGTGGCGCAGACGACCTTGAGCTTGCGGGTCATGCGGAAATCGCCCACCAGGTCGTCAAGATAGGCCTCGCGCACGCCGTCGACGAATTCATAGGAGCCGCCCGGGGCCGCTTCGCCCTGGCCCTGCAGAACGATGTCCCGCAACTCGGCCATCTCGTCGGGGCCATGGGTGAGCGGGCGGTCAAAGCCCATCTTGACCCCGGTCCAGCCGTTGGGGTTGTGGCTGGCGGTGACCATCGCCACAGCGGGCACATCGAGGTGGAACTGGGCGAAATAGGCCATGGGCGACAGCGCCGGTCCGATATCCTTGACCTGGATGCCCGCCTGCATCAGCCCGATGATCAGCGCCTGTTTGATCGTCAGGGAATAGTCGCGATAGTCGTTGCCCACGGCGATCACCGGGGCGATGCCGCGGCGGCGCATCTGCGTACCGAGCCCGAGGCCCAGCGCGGTCATGCCGGGCAGGTTGATCTCGTCGGGGTATTTCCAGCGCGCGTCGTATTCTCGAAACCCTGTTGGGGCGATCATCGGGTATTTCAGAAAGTCCCAGCTATTGGGCGTCACGGTCGGGGCGGGTGTCATCACGGGTCTGGGCCTTTCTGCAGGGGGCGCGGACCCGTCATGCGGGCCGCGTCCGGTCCATGCCCCATAGTGGGGCCGGATGTCAAAGCCGTGTCAGCTCGAGACCTGTTCGCGCAGGATCGACGCGGTCAGCGATACCATGAGATAGATGCCGGAGAAGATCAGGAAGGCCAGCACCGTATTGTCGAAGGCCCGGGGATAGGTCGGGTCCTAGGGTGCGACCGGTTCCACGCTGGTGGTCAGGTAGCGCACCTGGCGGTTCGCCTCCATCCGGGTCTGTTCCAGCTGCTGGAGCGCCGATTGCAGCAACATCTCGCGCGAGGCCACGTCGGCCTGGGCCATCTGCAGCTGTGCGTTCAGCTCGGCCAGCGAGTTCTCGCCCTCGGCGGCCTGTGTCGTCTGGGCATTCAGGTCGGCCACCAAGGCCTCGAGCCTGCGGATGTCACCCTGCACACCGTCCAGCCGCGCCTGGTTCGGGCGCTGGTTGTCCAACAGCGCCTGATATTCGAGCCGCTTTTCCTGAAGCTGCATCTCGTAGGTCAGGGCAATCGCGCTTCAGAAGCCTTCGATGAGTGTTTGCAGGAAGTCATTGCTCCATCCTGCCTTTTTGAACTTC
>CAJXWO010000020.1 GCA_913062865.1 uncultured Paracoccaceae bacterium
TCGAAGCTCCATCTGATGATGAAACCTCAAGAATCCAGTTCTGCACAACTGTCAAAGCTCAAGTGCGATTCACCTGTTGTACCGATACTTGTCAGCGGACGTTCCGACGGGCAGGAAGGGCGCATGACCCATGAACCTCGCCCCGATCGCGGTCCCGGACGGATCATCGAAACCGACGCCTGCGTCGCCGAAGGTGCGGCCTGGCTGGCCAGCGTCTGCCCTCGAATGGCCCACGCGCTGGACCAGACCGGCCCTTTGCCGCTGCGCCGCCGCAAGGACGGGTTCGACCAGCTTCTGGCTGCCATCGTCAGCCAGCAGGTCAGCGTGGCCGCCGCCAACGCGATCTGGAAACGGATGAAGGCCGCGCGCCTGACCGGCCCGCGCAAGATCCTCTGGGCCAGCGACGAAGACCTGCGCGCGGCGGGCCTCTCGCGGCAGAAGATCCGCTATGCCCGCGCGCTGGCAGAGGCGCGGATCGACTACCGCGCCCTGCGCGACGCGCCCACCGACGAGGTCGTCGCGACTCTGACCGAGGTACCCGGGATCGGCGTCTGGACGGCCGAGATCTATGCCATGTTCTCGCTCGGGCATGCGGATGTCTTCGCGCCCGGCGACCTGGCGCTGCAGGAGGCCGCGCGCCTTCTCTACGATCTGCCCGAGCGGCCCAGGGAGCGGGCCTTTCGCGACATGTCCGCGGCCTGGTCTCCCTGGCGGTCGGTTGCGGCGCGCACGCTATGGGCCTACTACCATGTGGCCAAGGACAGGGAAGGGATCCGATGACACGCGTACTCGAGGCCGGCCGGGTCGAACCGAAATCGGGCAGTCTGCGGTCTGCCGTGGTGTTCCTGCACGGATATGGCGCGAACGGCGCCGATCTTCTGGGGCTGGCCGAGCCGCTGGCCGACCATCTGCCCGACACGCTGTTCGTCGCGCCCGACGCGCCCGAGGCTTGCGCGGGCGCGCCCATGGGCTACCAGTGGTTCCCGATCCCCTGGATCGACGGTTCGTCCGAAGAGGAAAGCCAGCAGGGCATGCTGCGCGCGGCGGACGATCTGAACGCCTTTCTGGACGCGCTGATGGTCGACAACGACTTGTTGCCCGAACAGGTCGTCCTCTTCGGCTTTTCGCAGGGCACCATGATGGCGCTGCATGTGGCGCCGAGGCGTGAGGACGAGGTCGCTGGGCTCGTGGGGTTCTCGGGCAGGCTTCTCGCGCCCGAGCTGCTGACCGACGAGGTCATGAGCCGTCCGCCGGTTCTGCTGGTCCATGGCGACCAGGATGACGTGGTGCCGGTGCAGTCCCTCCCCGAAGCGGCCGAGGCCCTGCAGAAAGCGGGCTGGAAAGAGGTCTACGCCCATGTGATGAAGGGCACCGCGCATGGTATTGCGCCGGACGGCCTGAGTGTCGCACTGGCCTTCATGCGCGACAAGTGCGGGCTCTGACCGGCTTCGAAAATCCTCTGCGATGATTTTCGCGATCTTCGCAGAAGATCGACCCTGCGGGACAAAACCTTCGCAGAAGGTTTTGCGGCCTCACGATTTTCTGCGAAAATCGCACCAGTCGCCCGGGCGGAGGCCATCCAGGCTCCAGTCTCCGACTCGAACCCGGATCAGGCGCAGGGTCGGGTGACCCACGGCGGCCGTCATGCGCCGGACCTGCCGGTTGCGCCCTTCGGTGATCGTCAACTCCAGCCAGGCATCGGGCACCGATTTGCGATAGCGCACCGGCGGGTCGCGCGGCCAGAGACCGGCGGGCGGGTCGATCAGACGCACCTCGGCCGGTCGTGTCAGCCCGTCCTTGAGAGCCACGCCCTTGCGCAACGCGTCCAGCGCCGCGGCATCGGGAACACGCTCCACCTGCACCCAGTAGGTCTTGGGTTTCCGGAATTTCGGATCGGCGATGCGCGCCTGGAGCCGCCCGTCATCGGTCAGGATCAAAAGCCCCTCGCTGTCGCGGTCCAGCCGTCCGGCGGGATAGACCCCCTTCACGTCGATGTAAGTGGCAAGTGTCGGGCGCCCGTCGCCGCCCGAGAACTGGGTCAGTACCCCGAAAGGCTTGTTGAACAGGATCACCCGCGCCATGGCCGCTATGTGACAGCGGCGGCCCCCTGCGGCAAGGGGGTGGTGCGGGCTGTGGAAAACGTCACATACCTGTCACGGACTCGCGCTATCCCCTGCCACAACACCGTATGTTGCGGGACTTGCCAGGTCTGAAACGCGATATATAGTGAACTCAAACCGGGGCGGGGCGTCCCGCCCTGACCTTGGGACTGAGGCTGTCGGGGCGGAGGCGAGTCGTAGATGGACGGAGATTTCAGGACAAGTTTCGTGCGGGAGCCATCGGCGCTCAAACAGCATCCCGCGCTTGTGCTCAATGCCGATTACCGCCCGCTCTCCTACTATCCCCTGTCCCTCTGGCCCTGGCAGGATGCGATCAAGGCCGCGTATCTCGACAGGGTCGATATCGTGGCCGAGTACGACCAGTGGGTCCGAAGCCCCACGACCGAAATCAGGATACCGTCGGTCGTCGTGCTCAAGGATTTCGTGAAACCCCAAAAGCGCGTGGCCTTCACGCGCTTCAATTTGTTTCTGCGGGACGAATTCCGCTGCCAGTATTGCGGGGCCAAGGGCGACCTGACGTTTGACCACGTGGTGCCCCGTGCCGCGGGTGGCATCACCAGTTGGGAAAACGTCGTGGCCGCCTGCGCGCCGTGCAACCTGCGCAAGGGGTCGAAAAGCCTGCGCCGGGCGAACATGTCCCTGCGCAAGCCGCCCCGCCAGCCTGGCGCGGAAGAGCTGCGCAACATGGGCCGCAAGTTTCCACCCAACCATCTGCACGAAAGCTGGCTCGACTTTCTCTACTGGGATGCCGAGCTGGAGGCCTGATCGCAGGCCGCCTGCGTGCCGACGGACACGTCCCAGGAAAAAGAAACGCCGCGACCCTGTCGCGGCGTTCGTCTGTCGCGATAGGCGACGGGCCGGTCAGCCTGCGGCGTCGGCAGGCTTGCCCGTCGGTGCCGAGGTCGCCGCCGAGGCGGGGGCCTTTTGCGGCGCTGCGGTCTGGCTGGTGCCTTGACCGGCCGCGCCACCGGACTTGGCATTGAGCGGATCGTCCTGACGTTGGACCGAGCCTTCGAAATGGGCGCCGCTTTCGATCGCGATGGTCTTGTGGATGATGTCGCCCTCGACCCGCGCGCTCGAGGTCAGGCGCACTTTCAACCCGCGCACGCGGCCCACGATCCGGCCGTTGACGACCACGTCGTCCGCGGTCACCTCGCCCTTGATCGTGGCGCTTTCGCCGACGGTCAGAAGATGGGCGCGAATGTCGCCTTCGACCGTGCCTTCGACCTGGATATCGCCGGTGGTCTTGAGGTTGCCGGTGATGTGCAGGTCCGAGGACAGGACCGATGCCGGCGGCTTGGCCTTGGGGGCCTGCGGGCGATACTCGCTCTGCGACGGGGCCGCCGCTTGGCTGGGCTCACTGGCTGCCGGTTTTGCAGCATCGGCGGCTTTGGGGCCGGGCTCGTTGATTTTGCTTTTAGAAAACATCGTTTGCAGCCTTGATGTAGATCATGGGGTTGACGGCCTCTCCGCCCACTCGCACCTCGTAGTGCAGGTGGACACCGGTCACGCGTCCTGTCGCTCCCATATCACCGATACGGTCCCCGCGCGAGACCCTTTGCCCCTTCTTCACGCGAATTTTCGACATATGGGCATAGCGGGTCTCGATGCCGAACTCGTGCTGGATCTTGACCAGGCGGCCGTAGCCCGACTGCCATCCGGCATGGGTCACGACGCCGTCGGCGGTGGAATATAGCGGTGTGCCGGTGGGCGCGGCGAAATCGACGCCGTTATGCATGCGCCGCCCGCCCGTCTTGGGATCGCGGCGATAGCCGAAGGGGCTTGTGAAGCGGAAACTGGATTTCACCGGTGTGGCAAAGGGCGCCTTTTCGGCGGCGATCCGGTACAGGTTCAGCCGGTCCATCTGGTTCAGCAGACGGTTGGCGCGCATCGTATCGGCCGACGGGTCTTCGCCTCGGGTCGACAGGCTGAGAGGCGTCAGCGGGCCGCCCTGGCCCTCGTATCCGCGGCGGACCTGGTTGATGATGCGATCGGGGTCCATGCCCGCGGCCTGGAACATCTTGTCCAGCGGCTTGACCGAGATCGACATCGCCTCTTCGAGTTGGCGGAAGATCTGGTCGTTCTGTTCTTCCATCAGGCGCAGGCGGGCTTCCAGTTCGTCCGCGGCCAGAAGCGCGTCGCGCGCATCGGCGATGACCTGGTCGCGTTCCTGCGCGGTGTCCGCCAGCGCCGCGGCCAGGAAATCAAGCGTGCCATCCGCGTCGCCCGACGTGCCGGGCAGCGTGCCCTCACCGTCCAGCGCTTCGCGCAGCGCCACCAGATCCTCGCGCGCGGTGTCGCGCTCCTTCATGGTCCGGCGCAGGGTCGACTGGATCACCTCGATCCCGGTCTCCAGCTCGCGCCGCCGTGTTTCCGAGGCTAGAAGCTCGGATTGCATCACCGAAATCTGCTGAAGCGCGGAATTGAACCGGTCCTGCGCGGCCAGCGCCTCTTCGGCGCGGGCGTCCCGCTCGAGGGCCAACTGGTTCAGCCGCGCCTGGTAGGTGGCTTGATCCCGTTTCGCCTGTTCCCGGAAGTTCCCCGCCCCGATGCTGTCCATCAGGATGATGGCCGTCGCGATGATGGCCCAGCCGACGACCAGCGTGCTGCCTGCAAAGGCAAAAAGCTGCGTGGCGGGTCCTAGCCGGATGAACCGGGTTTCGCTGTCGGACCTCAGGAAAAGGCGTCGTTCGGGGAATGCACGTTCAAGAAGCGCATGAATGCGTATTGAGAGCCGCGATCGCAAAAGTCTCTCTCCGTCCCAACCCAGTCTATGGCACTGAACGTCCCCCCGCTCTCGTGCCTGTGATCGTGTGCTTACCCAGCCGTTAGCAAAGTCGCAACTTTTTTAGAGGTTCAGAGAGCCGCATCGGCCAACCCTCGCCTGATTCGGCGAAAAACCGCCGATTGCTCAGGTGCTTGTCGCGGGTTCTTCTTGTGCCTGATCGGTAAGCGGCCAGTAGAAATCGGGGGCAAGCCCGGCCTCGGCGCGCTTTTCCTCGTTGAAGGGCGGCTTGAGCGGACCGTGGAAATACCGCCTGACGAGGTCATGGAACACGGGTTTCGGGTCCAGGTTGTCCCGCCCGCACAAAAAGTGGAACCACTTGGAGCCATAGGCCACATGGCCCACTTCCTCGGCGTAGATCGTCTCGAGCGCGGCCACGGCGCTGTTGGCCCCGGCCTTCTTGAAGATGCCGATCATGCCCGGCGTCACGTCAAGCCCGCGCGCCTCGAGCACCATGGGCACCACGGCCAGCCGGCCCAGGATGTCGTCCTTGGTATCGACCGCCGCGCGCCACATGCCCGCATGGGCGGGCAGGTCGCCGTAGAAGCTGCCCATCTCCTCGAGGCAGTCGCTGACCAGGTTGAAATGCTTGGCCTCTTCATCGGCGGCCTTCACCCAGTCGTCGTAAAAGCCCATGGGCATGGGCACATGGGTGTAGCGCGCGATCACGTCCCAATGCAGATCGACCGCGTTCAGCTCGATATGGGCCACGGCATGCAGAAGCGCCTTGCGCCCGGCCTCGGAGCCGGGCTTGCGCTTGGGTACCTCGCGCGGATCCAGTAGCTCGGGCCGCGCGGGTCGCGCCGGGTGGTCAGGGGGGCTCGCCTGGCCGATGGGCAGGGGTGTGCCCGCATCGCGCGCGGCGAACCACGCGGCGGCGTGCCTGCGCCCCAGCGCGGTCTTTTTGCGCCCGTCGGCGGTGGTCAGAACCTCCACCGCCATTTCGGCCAGGCTGAGGCTCATAGGTCTTTCACCGCCTCGAGCACGGCCTCCACATGGCCGGGCACCTTCACCTTGCGCCAGACCTGGGCGACCTTGCCTTCGGCGTCGATAAGAAAGGTTGCGCGCTCGATGCCCATATAGGTCTTTCCGTACATCTTCTTCTCGACCCAGACGCCGTATTGCTCGCACACGTCGCTGTCTTCATCGGACAAGAGCGCCACGCCAAGTTCGTGCTTGTCGCGGAACTTGTCCAGCTTCTTGACCGGGTCCTTGGACACGCCCAGCACCACCGCGCCCGCGGCCTGGAACGCCTCGCCATGCTCGGTGAAGCCCACCGCCTGCTTGGTGCAGCCCGAGGTGTCGGCCCTGGGATAGAAATACAGCACCACTGCCTGACCCTTGAGGTCCGACAGGGTCACGCTGTCGCCGCCATCGCGGGGCAGGGTGAAATCGGGTGCGGCATCGGAAACGTCGACCATGTGGGATATCCCTCGTTATCCAGCTAGAATGTGAGTTCCATATTAGGCCGGGCCTGGCAAGATGGAAGGCAAGAGGGCAGCCCTGACGTGAGCGACGACACACAGCCACAGACACCACCGCGCCCGCGCCGGAAAACCCGCCGCAGGCTGGCGACGCTGTGGTCGGTCCTGAGCCTGTCGGTCATGGGCTTTTTCGCGGCCGTGCTGGCGCTGGGGCTGACGGGGCAGGCCATCGCGCTGCCCGACTGGCTGCGCGACCGGGTCGAGACGCGGCTCAATGCGGCGATGTCGGCCGTCACGCTCGACGTGGGCGGCATGGCCATCGCGGTCGAGGACGGTTTGCGCCCGCGCCTGCGATTTACCGATGTGCGGCTGAGCGACCGCGCCGGTACGCCCGTGGCCAGCCTCGCCGTGGTCGAGAGCGTATTTGCCTTCGAGCCGCTCCTGCAAGGGGAGCTCAAGCCGCGCGCGATCTGGCTGTCGGATGCTGCCATCATCCTGCGCCGCAGCCGGGACGGCGCGATCGATTTCTCGATCGGCGGCGGCTTTTCCACGGCGGCAGGTGCCGCAAGCCCCGCGCAGCTGTTCGAACGGCTGGATACCGCGCTTTTGGCCCCGCCGCTCGACCGCTTGCGCCGGGTCGAGGGCAACGGGCTGATCGTCCAGTACGAAGACGCCCGCGCAGGCCGGGTCTGGACCGCCGATGGCGGCCGCCTGCGCCTTGCCCGCAGCCGCGACGACCTGCGCATCAGCGGCGACGTGGCGCTTTTGTCGGGCCGCGACACCGCCACCACGATCGAGGTCAGCTACGAAAGCCGCCTGGGTGCCGCGCAGGCCGAGATCGGGGTGAATTTCCGCGACATGGCCGCCGCCGACATCGCCACCCAGTCCCGCGCGCTGGCCTGGCTCGAGGTGCTGGACGCGCCGATTTCTGGCGCCCTGCGTGGCGCCGTGGACGGGGCCGGCGCCCTGGGCCCGCTCAGCGCCACGCTGCAGATCGGCGCGGGTGCGCTGCAGCCCACCCTGCAGACCCGCCCAATCCCCTTTCGCGCGGCGCGCAGCTATTTCACCTATGATCCCGCGACCGAGACGCTGACCTTTGACGAGGTGCGCGTTGAAAGCGACTGGATCACCGCCCAGGCCGAGGGCGCGGCGACGCTGTCGGGCTTGCAAGAAGGCTGGCCCACGGCCTTTCTGGGCCAGTTCCGCCTGACGGACATCACCGGCAATCCGAACGATCTCTATCCCGCGCCGCTGGACTTCGAGGCGGCCCAGATGGATTTCCGCCTGCGGCTCGATCCGTTCCGCGTCGATATCGGAGAGGCGGTGGTCAGCGACGGGGCCAGCGATCTGCGGCTCTCGGGCCGGATCGGGGCCGGGGCGCAGGGCTGGGATCTGTCGCTGATGGCGCGGATGGACGAAACCTATCCCGACCGGGTCATGTCGCTCTGGCCGGAAAGCTTCAAACCCCAGACCCGCCGGTGGTTGGCCGAGAATGTCACGCGCGGCGTGTTCCAAGATGTGGAGGTGGCGCTGCGCGCCCCCGACGGAGAAGAGCCGCGGTTGTATATCGGGGCGGGCTTCACCGATGCGACCGTGCGTTTCGCCCCGGACATGCCGCCCATCACCGGCGGCGCGGGGCGCTTTACCCTGAATGCCTCGCGTCTCGCTGTGGCGGCCACGGCGGGCCAGGTCCAGCCGCGTGCGGGCGGGCCGCTTCGGATCGCGGGCACCACCTTCACCATTCGAGACGCGCGGTTGCGCGGCGCGCCGGCGCAGATCGCGCTTAACGTGGCGGGGGGGCTGCCCGCGGTCCTGTCGCTGATCGACACGAAGCCGCTCGAGCTGCTGCGCAAGGCGGGCCGTCCGGCGGATCTTGCCACCGGGCAGGCGCGGGTAAGCGGCACGCTGGGTCTTCCGCTGGTTAGGGGCATCCGGATGGCCGATGTGGATTTCGACCTGACCGCCGATCTGAGCGATGTGGAAAGCGACAACATCGTTCCGAACCGCGTCCTTGCGGCCGACACCTTGTCCGTGGCCGCCACCCCCGAGGCACTGCGCATCGCGGGCGATGTCCGCCTCGACGGGGTGCCCGCAAGCGGGGTCTTCCGTCTGCCCATCGGTCAGCCCGGTGCGGGCAGCACGGTCGAGGCCACGGTCGCGCTGTCCGAGCGGTTTGCCGACAGTTTCAACATCGGCTTGCCGCCGGGCACCTTTTCGGGCAGCGCGCCGGGGCAGATCGCCATCGACCTCGCCCGCGACACGCCGCCGGCCTTCACCCTGCGCTCCGACCTTGCCGGGCTGGGCCTGAGCCTGCCCGCGCTCGGCTGGTCCAAGACCCCCGGCAGCCGCGGCACGCTCGAGGTCGCGGGCACCCTGGGCCAGCCCGCGCGGATCGACCGGATCCGTCTCGAGGCCCCGGGCCTGAGTGCCGAGGGCCGGATCACCCTGACACCCGAGGGTGTGCTGGACGAGGCCCGGTTCGACCGGGTCGACGCGGGCTGGCTTGACGCGCCTGTCACCTTGTCGGGGCGCGGGGCAGGGGCGCCGCCCGCCGTGAGCATTGGTGGCGGCTCCATCGACATGCGCCGCGCGCCTTCCGCCGGAACCGGCGGCGCGGGCGGGCCGCTGAGCGTGGCGCTGGACAGCCTGACCGTGGCCGATGGCATCGCGCTGACCGGCTTCCGCGGCCAGTTCACCCCCCGCGGCGGTCTTGACGGCAGTTTCACCGGCCGGGTGAACGGCGGCACGGGCCTGAGCGGGCGGCTCGTGCCCGATGGCGGGCGCAGCGCGGTGCGGCTGCAATCCGAGGACGCGGGCGGTGTCCTGCGCGACGCGGGCATCTTTCAAAAGGTTTATGGCGGCACGCTCGACCTGGCCCTGCGCCCCGACGCGGCCCCCGGCATCTATGACGGGCAACTCACCGTGCGCGGCATCCGCCTGCGCGACGCCCCGGCCATGGCCGAGCTTCTGAACGCGATCAGCGTGATCGGCCTGCTCGAGCAGCTGGGCAATCAGGGCATCCTGTTCGCCGAGGTCGACGCGCGCTTCCGCATGGCGCCGGGCCAGATCACCGTCCTGCAATCCAGCGCCATCGGCCCGTCGATCGGCCTGTCGCTTGACGGCTACTATGACATCGCGTCGAAAGCGATGGACATGCAGGGCGTGCTGTCGCCGCTCTACCTGCTGAATGGCATCGGCAGTATCTTCACCCGCAAGGGCGAGGGGTTGATCGGCTTCAATTTTACCCTCAAAGGGGCAGCCGACCGGCCGCGCGTGTCGGTCAATCCGCTTTCGATCCTGACCCCGGGCATGTTCCGCGAGATCTTTCGCAGACCCGCGCCCGACCTGTCGCAATAGGCCCGCCCATGAAGCTTTCCGATTTCGATTTCGACCTGCCCGAGCGGCTGATCGCCACGCGCCCCGTCTCGCCCCGGTCCTCGGCGCGGATGCTGGTGGCGCAGGGCGATGCGATCCACGACCAAAGCGTGATCGACCTGCCTGACTGGCTGCAGCCCGGCGACCGGCTGGTGCTGAACGACACCAAGGTGATCCCCGCGCGGCTGTTCGGGGAGCGCCGCCGCCACGGCGAGACGGGCGAGACCGCCGCGCGGATCGAGGTCACGCTTCTCGAGCCGCGTCCGGGCGGGCATTGGTCGGCGCTGCTCAAGCCGCTCAAGAAGGTGCGCGAGGACGAGGTCATTCATTTCGGTGCCGATCTCAGCGCGCGGCTTCTGGCGCGCGAGGACGGGCAGGCGCTTTTGGAATTCAACCTCACCGGCCCCGATTTCGATGCCGCGCTGGAACAGGCGGGCGCCATGCCGCTGCCCCCCTATATCGCCGCCCGCCGCCCGGCCGATGAGCGCGACAAGGAAGACTACCAGACGGTCTTTGCCCGCCGCGCCGGGGCCATCGCCGCGCCCACGGCGTCGCTGCATTTCGATGCGGCCCTGCTGGACGCGCTTGAGGCCCGGGGCGTGCAGATGAGCTTTGTCACGCTCCATGTGGGCGCGGGCACCTTCCTGCCCGTGACCGTCGACGACGTGACCCAGCACCGCATGCATGCCGAATGGGGCGAGGTGAGCGACACCGCCGCCGCCGAGATCGCCGCGACCAAGGCCGCGGGCGGCCGCGTGATCCCCGTGGGCACCACCGCGCTGCGCCTGATCGAGACGGCGGGGCGGGGCGGCGGCATAAAACCCTGGTCGGGCGACACCGACATTTTCATCTACCCGGGGTTCGCGTTTCAGGTCACCGATGCCCTGATGACCAATTTCCACCTGCCCAAATCGACGCTGATGATGCTTGTCTCGGCGCTCATGGGGTCGGACCGCATCCGGCGGATCTACGATCACGCCATCGCGAGCGAGTATCGTTTCTTTTCCTACGGCGACGCCTCGCTGTTGATCCCGCGCTAAGCCTCTGGCAGCGAAGCATTTGCGACAGATCGAGTCGCGGATGGGGCGGACCCGGCGGGGCCACGCCCCGATATGGTTTCGCATAGCAGGCCAAAAGGGACCCGACGGTAATGGTGCAATTCCTTTCAGGTGCATGGGCGCTCTTGCTCGGCATGATGCTTCTCATGGTCGGCAACGGCATCCAGGGCACGCTTCTGGGTATCCGCGGCGCGATCGAGGGCTTCTCGACCGTCGAGATGTCATTTGTGATGTCGGCTTATTTTTTGGGCTTCCTCGGCGGGTCGCGCATGGCGCCCGAGATGATCCGGCGCGTGGGCCATGTACGGGTCTTCGCAGCGCTGGCCTCGTTCATATCCGCCGTTCTGATCCTCTACCCTACCTTCACCGACCCCTGGGCCTGGACCGTGGGGCGCATCATCATCGGGTTCTGCTTTTCCGGCGTGTACGTGACCGCCGAAAGCTGGCTGAACAACTCGGTCACCAATGAAAACCGGGGCCAGGCGCTGTCGCTCTACATGATCGTGCAGATGGCGGGCGTGGTGGCCGCACAAGGCCTGCTGGTCACCGCGGACCCGTCGGGCTTCGTGCTGTTCGTGATCCCCTCGGTGCTGGTCTCGATCTCGTTTGCACCCATTCTGCTGTCGATCTCGCCGACGCCCGCCTTCGACACGACGAAGCCGATGACCCTGCGCGAGCTGGTGCGCATCTCGCCCCTGGCCAGCGTGGGCATGCTGCTGCTGGGCGGGGTCTTTGCCGCGCAGTTCGGCATGGCCTCGGTCTATGGCGCCGAGGCGGGGCTGAGCATCGCGCAGATCTCGATCTTCATCGCCAGTTTCTACATCTCGGCCACGGTGGTGCAATACCCGCTGGGCTGGATCTCGGACCGGATGGACCGGCGGCTCCTGATCCTCGTCGTTGCGGCGGTCGGGGGGGCGGGGGCTCTTATCCCGGTGCTGGTCGGCGCGGATTTCGTGCTGCTTCTGGTCTCGGCGGCGCTGATCGGGGGCATGTCGAACCCGCTCTATTCGCTGCTCATCGCCTATACCAACGACTTCCTTGAATCCGACGACATGGCCGCCGCCTCGGGCGGGCTGGTGTTCATCAACGGGCTGGGGGCCATTGCCGGCCCGCTCGTCACCGGCTGGGTGATGGGCGTCGCGGGCCCCGAGGGCTTTTTCGCCGTGATCGCGGTGCTGCTTCTGGCGATGGCCGGCTACGCGGGCTACCGGATGACGCAACGCGCCTCTGTCCCGGTCGAGGACACCGGCTCCTACGCACCGATTCTGCCTACGGCGTCACCGGTTGCCGTTGAAGTTGCACAAGAATACGCCATCGAGACCGCGCAGGAGGACGAAGAGGACCCGGAAGCTGCCTAATGTGACGTATTTGATGCAAAACGTGACTGTGCAATGCGCCTATTGTGCATGTAACGATTTGTTAACACATGGTGGGTGCACGCGCGGCGAAGGAGGAGCGAGCGATGGCAGGCCCTGATGAGGTGCTCGGTTTCTGGCTGGACGAGGTCGGTCCGGCCGGGTGGTACAAAAGCGACGAGACGCTCGACCAGTCCATCCGCGACAGGTTTCAGACAACGTGGGACGGCGCTGTCGAAGGGCGCTACGGCCTCTGGCTGACCTATCCCAACGGCGCGCTGGCCTATATCATCCTGATGGACCAGTTCCCGCGCAACATGTTCCGCGACAGCGGGCAGGCCTTTTCGACCGACGCCGAGGCGCTGGCCGCCGCCAAGGCCGCCATCGACAAGGGCTGGGATCTGCGCATCGACGAACCGGCCCGCCAGTTCTTCTACCTGCCGCTGATGCACTCGGAAAACCTGTGCGATCAGGATCGCTGCGTGCGCCTGATGAAGGACCGCATGCCCGAAACGGGGGCCGAGAACCTCAAGCATGCCCGCGCTCATCGCGAGGTTATCCGCCGCTTCGGACGCTTCCCCTATCGCAACGCGGCCCTGTCGCGCAGCACGACCGCGCCGGAACAGGATTTCCTGGCCAATGGCGGTTACGGCGCAACGGTGCGCGCGCTGGACGAAGCCGCCTGATCGCGTCCCGCCCTCGGGCGGTTCAAACCCCGCGGATCACTCTGGGGGTTCGCACTCGGGATTGCCGAATGTGGCGATACAGGCCTGTTGCGCGCAATTGCGGATCTGCGCGTCCCGTTCGCTCTTGCGCACGTCGACGGTTTCGAAATCGATATAGGGAATGCCCACCTTCTCGGTCTCGGCCGTGCAGATCGTCTTGCCGTTTTCTTCTTCGCAGACCGTGCGGCCCGTGGCCTGATCGACATAGCGCACCTTGTTCACCATGCGCTGTTCGTATTTCGGCGGAATCTTCTGCAGCCACTCGGCCTCGCAGGCGCTGTACGCGGCCCGGTATTCCGGTGTGCCGCAGGCGGTCAATCCCCCGAGGGCGGCGAGAAGGACAAGGCGGGCAGGGCGCATGGGCGGTCTCCGGTCAGTGACCGGACAAGCCTAGCCCGGCGGCGGCGGACCGGGAAGACGGTTTGTCACCCTGTCAGCGTCCAGCGCACGGCCCAGAGGCGGCGCGCTTTGTCCGGCCCTGTCTCGGTGAATCCGTCCTGCCCGGTCAGGCGAGGGCCAGCACCGGCCCGTCCAAGAGGTCGACCAGCGCGCCGAAATACCCGTCCGACCGAGCGGGCTGTGTCGGGTCGGACGTGATCGCAACCGCCAGCCCGCGGCCCGGATGGGCGGCGATCACCTGCCCGCCATAGCCCCGCGCCAGCACATAGCCCGAGCGCGTCAGGAACCAGCCATAGCCATAGCCCATGCCCGACCAGGGCGAGCGCGCCCGCGCCACCTGGCTGGCCGCGATCCAGTCTTCCGAGATCACCTGCGTGCCGCCATAGCGCCCGCCGTCGCGCATCAGCATGGCAAGCTTCAGCATCGCGGTCGGGCGCAGCGCCATCTGGTTGCCGCCCAGGTAGTAGCCTTGCGGATCGCGCGTCCAGGGCGGGATCTCGATGCCCAGGGGGCGACCCAGCCGCTGCCGCGCCTGTTCCAGCAGGCTCAGCCCCGTCGCCTCGGCCAGGGCCGCGCCCAGCACATGGGTCGACCCCGTGGAATAGAGCATTCGCCCGCCCGGTTCGGCCACCATCCGGCGGCGCAAGGCATCCGCCACCCAGTTGGACGACGACACCCAGCCGCCGTAATTCGCCCCCGAGGTCCGTTCGAGCCCCGCGCGCAGCGTCACCAGATCCTCGAGCGTGATCGCCCCCGCGCCCTCGGTCGCGTCGCGGGGCAAAAGGCGCGGAGCCACGTCGGAGAGGGGGGCCGTGACCGACGCGATGTCGCCCCGGTCCAGCGCCGCGCCCAGCAAAAGCGCCACCACGCTTTTCGAGCAGGACTTGATATTGGCCAGCGCCTCCAGCCCCGGCCCGCGCGGGGCTTCGGCGAAAAGCATCTCGTCCCCGCGCATCACCTGGAGCGAATGAAGTTGCGGCAACTGTGCCGCCGCCGCGCGCAGATCGGCAAGCCGCGCGTCGCCCGTCTGCGCGCGCGACACGGATGGGGCGGCGAGCGCGACGGCGGTGGCAAGGATCACCTGGCGTCTGTGCATCATGCGCCGCAGTTTGACGCCCCGACGCCCAAGGTCCATCGGCGGCGCTTCACATCCACGTGCGCGGTCCACGCCGGGATGGGCCAAACGCCGCGCCCATCCATCGCCAATTGAACGGCCCCGCCAGATGGTTTAACGTTAAACAAATCTGCGAATGGGAGATTTCTGATGGCATCCGCAACCTACGACATGATCGTGATCGGCGCCGGGCCGGGCGGCTACGTGGCCGCGATCCGGGGCGCTCAGCTGGGCCTGAAGGTGGCCATCGTCGAACGCGAACACATGGGCGGTATCTGCCTCAACTGGGGCTGCATCCCGACCAAGGCGATGCTGCGCTCGTCCGAGGTGTTCCACCTGATGCACCGCGCCAAGGAATTCGGCCTCAAGGCCGAGGGCATCGGCTACGACCTCAACGCCGTGGTCAAACGCTCGCGCGGGGTGGCCAAGCAGCTGAACTCGGGCGTGGGGCATCTCTTGAAGAAGAACAAGGTCACCGCGCTCATGGGCGAGGCCACGCTGACCGGCAAGGGCAAGGTCAGCGTCAGGACCGAGAAGGGCACCGAGGAGCTGACGGCGAAAAACATCGTGCTGGCCACCGGTGCGCGGGCGCGGGAACTGCCGGGGCTCGAAGCCGATGGCGATCTGGTCTGGACCTACAAGCACGCGCTGATGCCGTCGCGCATGCCCAAGAAGCTTCTGGTGATCGGGTCGGGCGCCATCGGGATCGAATTCGCGAGCTTCTACAACACGCTCGGCGCCGACACGACCGTGGTCGAGGTCATGGACCGCATCCTGCCCGTCGAGGATGCCGAGATCAGTGCCTTCGCCAAGAAGAGCTTTACCAAGCAAGGCATGAAAATCATGGAGAAATCCATGGTCAAGCAGCTTGACCGCGGCAAGGGCACCGTGACCGCCCATATCGAGACCGGCGGCAAGGTCGAGAAGATGGAGTTCGACACCGTGATCTCGGCCGTCGGGATCGTCGGCAATACCGAGGGGCTGGGACTCGACGCCCTGGGCATCAAGGTCGAAAAGACCCACGTGGTCACCGACCCCTACTGCCGCACCGGGGTCGAGGGCGTCTATGCCATCGGTGACCTGGCCGGCGCGCCCTGGCTTGCCCACAAGGCCAGCCACGAGGGCGTCATGGTGGCCGAGCTGATCGCGGGCAAGAACACCGTCCACCCGGTCGACCCCGACAGCATCGCGGGCTGCACCTATTGTCACCCCCAGGTCGCCAGCGTCGGCCTGACCGAGGCGCAGGCCAAGGACAAGGGCCACGAGATCAAGGTTGGCCGCTTCCCCTTCATCGGCAACGGCAAGGCCATTGCCCTGGGTGAGCCCGAGGGCATGGTCAAGACCGTGTTCGACGCCAAGACCGGCGAGCTTCTGGGCGCGCATATGGTCGGGGCCGAGGTGACCGAGCTGATCCAGGGCTATGTCGTCGGCCGCCAGCTCGAGACGACCGAGGAGGACCTTATGGAAACCGTCTTCCCGCACCCGACGCTGAGCGAGATGATGCACGAAAGCGTGCTCGACGCCTTCGACCGGGTGATCCACATCTGATCCTCGAGCGGGGGCGGCCCGTCGACGGGCCGCCCTTCGCTGCGTCGACGCAGCGATCCTGCGCGCGGTCGACCGTGCGCCGCCTCCACCTGCCGTCCCGGGCCTGACCCGGCACCTCGGGACCAACCGTTGAGGCCTCGGCGCGATGGCCTGGGCGGGGGCAGAGCACCACCATCCGCGTCCCGCTCAAATCCCGTCCCGGGCCTGACCCGGGACCTCCGGGCCGACCGTTGAGGCCCCGGCGCGGCGGCTGGGGCGCACGTCACTCCGGCTCGTAGGTCAGCTCCACGGTCTGCCGGGCCAGCACCCGGTCGTCCTGCCCCATGACATAGCGCAGCTCGTAGCGGCCCGGGCCCTCGGGCGTCTGCAGGATCATCGGCGAATCGTCATGGGTCCGCTTGTACACCCGTGCGCGGTCTTCGCCCTCCTTATAAAGACCGATGTAATCGCCCGCGAAATCCGGGCCCTCCCACTCGATCGCGAGATTGCCCCCCGCGCGCACTTCTGCGGGTGCGGTCAGCGTCGCGGTGACCTCTTCGGCCACGATCTCCTGCCGGGCCAGCACCGCGTCGCCATTGGCCTGGGCGACATAGCGGACCTCGTAGGTGCCGGGCTCCGACGGCAGGCGCAACAGCAGGGGAGAGCCCTCGCGCGTGTAGGTGTAGTGAATCTGGCGGCCGGCATCGTCATCCATCTGCGACAAAGCGATATAGTCGCGTTCGTATCCGGGCCCCTCCCAGTCCACGATCACGGCGGCCCCGGCGCGGGCGGTGGCGGGGGCCGTCACGCTGGCCTCGACCGCGACCACCTCGATGGGCCGGGCGGCCAGCACCGTGTCGCCCTGCTGCATGACATAGCGCAGCTCGTACGCGCCGGGCTCCAGCGGCATCAGCACCGGCGCGGGGCTGCCGTCGCGGGTGTAGGTGTAGTTGATATAGCCATCCTCGCCCACGCGGCTGACGGTGAGGTAGTCACGCTCGTAGTTCGGCCCCTCCCAGGTCACCGCCAGCGGCTCGCCGGCCTGTGCGGTCTGCGGCGCGTCGAGGGTCGCGGTCACCTCGGTCACCGTGATCGCCCGTGTGGCCAGCACCGTGTCGCCCTGTTGCATGACATAGCGCAGCTCATAATCGCCCGGCTCGGTCGGCATCTCCAGATCCAGCGGCGTGCCATCGCGGGTGTAGGTGTAGTTGATATAGCCACCCTCTCCGGGCACCGCGACGGTCAGGTAATCGCGTTCGTAATCCGGACCGGTCCAGCCCACCGACAGGGGCTCGCCCACCAGAGCGGTGTCCGGCGCGTCGAGCGTGGCGGCCACGGGCTCCACCACCATCGGCTGGACGGCCAGCACCGTGTCGCCCTGCTGCATGACATAGCGGATCTCGTACTCTCCTGGCTCGGCGGGCATCACCAGGTCCAGTGGGCTGCCGTCGCGGGTATAGGTGTAATTCACATAGCCGCGCTCGCCGGCCTTCGAGACGGTGATGTAATCCCGCTCGTAATCCGGCCCGGTCCAGTCCACCGCCACCGTTGCCCCGGCCGGCTGGGGCGAGGGCGCCGCGACGGTGGCCTCGACCGGTGTCACCTCGATGGGGCGGGTGGCCAGGACCACGTCGCCTTCTTGCCGGACATAGCGCAATTCGTAGCGGCCCGGTTCGGGCGGCATCAGAAGGTCCAGCGGGCTACCGTCGCGGGTGTAGGTGTAATTGACATAGCCCCCTTCGCCGGGGACCGAGACGGTGATGTAGTCGCGCTCGGCACCCGGACCCTCCCACGCGACGCTCAGGCGCGATCCGACGGGCGCGCTGTCGGCGGCCTCCAGCGTGGCCTCGGGCAGGGGGGCGGGTAGGACCAGCGTGACCGTCTGATCCGCACTTTCGACGGTAAAGCCGGTCTCGGCCGTCGCCTCATCCTCGGGACGCAGGACCGATGCGGTGTAGTCCCCCGGCACGAGGTCGGCGGTGATCGTCGCGCCGCGCTCGAAATCCACCAGGGCCGTGTCGCCCTGCAGAACTTCCCAGATCAGGGGCTTGTCGATCTGCGGGCCCCCGTCGCCCGCCAGCGCCCGGAAGGTGACGGTGACCGGCGCGGGCTCTTCGGCGACGGCCGCCAGGGCCGTGCCCAGCTCGGCCGCGTTCGAGGCCGACAGGAACCGGCCGCCGGTCTCGTTCGCAAGGCACTGCATCTGCGCGATCGCCTCGGGGTCGTCGATGTCGAAGCCGATGACATGGGCGGTGAAATCGACACCCGCGGCCTCGAGTTCGCGCGCGGCGGCGCAGGGGTCGGGGTGGCAGGTCTCGATCCCGTCCGAGACAAGGATCACGGTCGCCTTTTCCTCAGTATAGCGCAAGGTTTGCGCGGCGGCGATCACCGCATCGGTCATCGGGGTCTTGCCCCGGGGTGTCAGCCCATTCACGGCCTCGATGATGGCATCGCGCCCGCCACCCGGCTGGATGAGCGTTTCGATATCCGCGCAATCGCCCTTTTCACGGTGGCCATAGGCGGTCAGCCCCAGCGCCTGATCCTCGGGCAGGCTTTCCATCAGATCGGACACGACCGACTGGGCGATGGTGATCTTGGCGGTTCCGTCGATCTGGCCCCACATCGAGCCAGAGGCATCGAGGATCAGGATGGATTGCGCGCGTTCCTGCGCGGGCAGGGCCACGGGAACAAGGCTCAGTGGCAGGCAGGCCAGGGCGGCAGCGAAAAGGGGGCGGAAAAGGCGCATGGAAAGTCTCCGGTCATCGAATGACCGAACTGTGCCGTGCCGCCCCCTGTCGGATCAACGATTCCCTTGACCCAGGGGCAGCTATTCTGACCCAGGGGCAGCTATTCCCGCCGCGTTCCGGCCGGGGTCACTTTTCCAGCGCACCGCCCGCGCGGACCCAGTCGCCCAGACCGCCCATGTTGCGCACATCCCGGTAGCCCAGCCGTTCCAGCATCTGCGCGGCCATGCCCGACCGCGCGCCGCTCGCGCAATAGACCGCGACGGTGGCGTCCTGTTTCAGGTGCGGCACGAAATCGGGATGGCGCGGATCGGCCATGTCATTGAGCCGCATCAGCGGCACATGCAGCGCGCCCTTGGCCTTGCCCGTCTGGGCCACTTCCGTCTGGTCGCGCACATCGACCAGGATCGCGCCCGTCTCGATGGCATCTTGCGGAGAGATCCGCGCGGTGCGGCTGCCCATGAATCCAAACATCTCGGTCGTCCTTCCGGTCTCTTGACCGTTTCCGGCGTTACGCGGCATATAATATTCTGCTTTCAGAATGTGAAGGCTTTCGCGCCGCTGTCCAGCCCTCGGACCGCAAGTTCCACCTTTGTTCCGTGATTTGGGTTGGAGACTCACCCGGCTTCGCCTATTTCTTGCCCATCCGGCCAGAAGGGTCGGTGCCCCGGGGGTGACATGGCCGAACTGACTCATATCGAGGTGCGCGGCGCGCGCGAGCACAATCTGAAAAGCATCGACGTGGACATTCCGCGCAACCAGTTGGTGGTGATCACCGGCCTGTCGGGGTCGGGCAAGTCGAGCCTCGCCTTCGACACGATCTATGCCGAGGGGCAGCGTCGCTATGTCGAGTCGCTCTCGGCCTATGCGCGGCAGTTCCTCGACATGATGGAAAAGCCCGACGTGGATCATATCGCGGGCCTGAGCCCGGCGATCTCGATCGAGCAGAAGACGACGTCGAAGAACCCGCGCTCGACCGTGGGCACCGTGACCGAAATCTACGATTACATGCGCCTTCTCTTTGCGCGGGTCGGCACGCCCTATTCGCCCGCCACCGGCCTGCCCATCGAGGCGCAGCAGGTGCAGGACATGGTCGATCGCGTGATGGGCATGGAGGAAGGCACCCGCGCTTACCTGCTGGCCCCGATCATCCGCGACCGCAAGGGCGAGTACCGCAAGGAATTCCTGGAATTGCGCAAGCAGGGCTTCCAGCGGGTCAAGGTGGACGGGCAGTTCTACGACCTGGACGAGCCGCCGACGCTCGACAAGAAGTTCCGCCACGATATCGACGTGGTGGTCGACCGGATCGTGGTGCGCGAGGGGATGGAGACCCGGCTGGCCGACAGTTTCCGCACCGCGCTCGACCTCGCCGACGGGATTGCGATTCTGGAAACCGCCCCGCGCGATGATGAGGGCGAGCCGCAGCGCACCACGTTCAGCGAAAACTTCGCCTGTCCCGTTTCGGGCTTCACCATTCCGGAAATCGAACCACGGCTCTTTTCCTTCAACGCGCCCTTCGGTGCCTGCCCCGATTGCGACGGGCTGGGGATAGAGCTCTTTTTCGACGCCAATCTCGTGGTGCCCGACAGCAATCTCAAGATCTCGGACGGGGCGCTGGCGCCGTGGCGAAAGGGCAAGTCGCCTTATTTCCTCCAGACGATCGAGGCCATCGCAAAACACTACGAATTCGACAAGAACGCGCGCTGGAAGGACCTGCCGGCCCATGTGCAGCAGGTGTTCCTGTACGGTTCCGGCGATGAGGAGATCCAGTTCCGCTATGACGAAGGCGGGCGGGTCTACCAGGTCTCCCGCGTCTTCGAGGGTGTGATCCCCAACATGGAACGCCGCTACCGCGACACCGATTCAAGCTGGGTGCGCGAGGAATTCGAACGCTACCAAAACAACCGTCCCTGCGGCACCTGCGGCGGCTACCGCCTGCGGGAAGAGGCGCTGGCGGTCAAGATCGGGGGGCTGCATATCGGTGAGATCGTGCAGATGTCGATCCGCCAGGCCCATGACTGGTGCCAGACGGTGCCCGAGCATCTGACCAAGCAGAAAAACGAGATTGCCCATGCGATCCTCAAGGAAATCCGCGAGCGGCTGGGCTTTCTGAACAATGTGGGTCTCGAATACCTGACGCTGTCGCGCAACGCGGGCACCCTGTCGGGCGGGGAAAGCCAGCGCATCCGGCTGGCCAGCCAGATCGGATCGGGGCTGACCGGGGTGCTCTATGTGCTCGACGAGCCCTCGATCGGGCTGCACCAGCGCGACAACGGGCGGCTTCTGACCACGCTCAAGAACCTGCGCGACCAGGGCAACACCGTGATCGTCGTTGAACATGACGAGGAAGCGATCCGCGAGGCCGATTATGTCTTCGACATCGGCCCGGGCGCGGGCGTGCATGGCGGGCAGGTCGTCAGCCGCGGCACCCCGGCCGAGATCGCCGCCGACCCGGCCTCGGTCACCGGGCAGTATCTTGCCGGCACGCGCGAGATCGCCGTGCCTGCCGAACGGCGCAAGGGCAAGGGGAAGGCCAAGAAGGTCACCGTGGTCAAGGCCAACGGCAACAACCTCAAGGACGTGACGGCCGAGTTTCCGCTGGGCAAGTTCGTCTGCGTCACCGGCGTGTCGGGCGGGGGCAAATCCACGCTGACCATCGAGACCCTGTTCAAGACCGCGTCGATGCGCCTGAACGGGGCGCGCCAGACGCCCGCGCCCTGCGAGACGATCAAGGGATTGGAACATCTGGACAAGGTGATCGACATCGACCAGCGACCCATCGGGCGGACGCCCCGGTCGAACCCGGCCACCTACACGGGGGCCTTCACACCCATCCGCGACTGGTTTGCGGGGCTGCCCGAGGCGAAGGCGCGCGGCTACAAGCCCGGACGCTTCAGCTTCAACGTCAAGGGCGGGCGCTGCGAGGCCTGCCAGGGCGACGGGGTCATCAAGATCGAGATGCACTTCCTTCCGGATGTCTACGTTACCTGCGAGACCTGCCACGGCAAGCGCTACAACCGCGAGACGCTGGAGGTCACGTTCAAGGGCAAGAGCATCGCCGATGTGCTTGATATGACGGTGGAAGACGCACAGGAATTCTTCAAGGCGGTGCCGTCGATCCGCGAAAAGATGGACGCGCTGGTGCGCGTGGGGCTGGGCTATATCAAGGTGGGCCAGCAGGCCACGACGCTGTCGGGCGGCGAGGCACAGCGCGTGAAGCTGTCCAAGGAGCTGTCGAAACGCGCCACTGGCCGGACGCTCTATATCCTCGACGAACCCACGACGGGTCTGCATTTCGAAGATGTGCGCAAGCTTTTGGAGGTGCTGCACGAGCTGGTGGAGCAGGGCAACACGGTCGTGGTGATCGAGCACAATCTCGACGTGATCAAGACCGCCGACTACATCATCGATATCGGCCCCGAAGGCGGCGATGGCGGCGGGCGGATCGTGGCCACGGGCACGCCCGAAGAGGTGGCCGAGGTCGAGGAGAGCCAAACGGGCCACTACCTGAAAGAGATGCTGGTGCCCAAGGCCCGCGCGGCCGAGTAGACCGGGTGGGACCAAAATGTGCGCTTCCGCGCGCTTTTATGTGGATATCTGAGCCGCGACGCCATGGGGGCACCGTGTCGCCTGTTGCGGGTGTGACTTTGAGGTATTTGGCCCAAGAAGAAGTTGGGGCGTGACGCCCTGCTACGGGCCCGGTCGGCAGGTGGAAAGGGGGGGGGGCGCAAAAGGCTGCCCCCTTGCCTTGCGGGCGGTCTCAGCCCTCTTTCTTGGTGTTGATGCCCAGGATCTGGTAGGGCGGGCAGCTGCCCATGGCCGAGGTGGCCAGAAGCACCACGCCGACAATCCCGGCGATCCAGGCCCAGGTCCCGGCCAGCGACACGAAGGCGAGGATCAGAAGAACCACGCCCACGATGGCGCGGATCATGCGGTCGGTCTGTCCCATATTTTTGGCGAACAACTGCGAATCCTTTCGCGGTAAAGATACGTCCAGGATTAGGGTACAGACGGATCGCGGTTTGGGAATATGATCCTGATCAATTCCGCGTGAGTTTCTCGAAGCGCGGCAGCATGGCGCTGAAATCGCGGCCCTTCCCGTCCTCGGCCTCGACGAAGTGCGCGTAGAGATCGGCCGCAGCCTGTCCGATCGGCGTGTCCGCATCGGCGCTTCCTGCGGCCTGCATGGCCAGGCGCAGGTCCTTGAGCATCAGCTCGGCCGCGAAACCGGGCTGATAGGCATTGTCCGCGGGACTTTGCGGCCCGATGCCTGGCGCGGGGCAATAGGCGTTCATCGACCAGCTGTAACCCGATGAGGTCGACACCACATCGAACATCGCCTGCCGGTCGAGCCCCAGCTTGTCGGCAAGCGCGAAGGCCTCGCAGGTGACGATCATCGTGGCGCCGAGGATCATGTTGTTGCAGATCTTTGCCGCCTGACCGTTGCCCGACCCGCCGCAATGGACGGCTTTTTGCCCCATCACGTCGAAGAGCGGTTTTGCCGTCTCGAAGGCCTCTGCCGGGCCGCCTACCATGAAGGTCAGCGTGCCCGCGCTGGCCCCGCCGACGCCGCCCGAAACCGGAGCATCCAGCGCCAAACGGCCCGCGGCGGCGGCCTGATCGGCCACCGCCCGGGCACTGTCCACGTCCACGGTGGAACAGTCGAGAAGGATCGCGCCCTCGGGCATGGCCGGGATCACCTCGGCCGCCACGTCACGCAGGATCGCGCCGTTGGGCAGCATGGTGATGACCACCTGGGCCCCCGTCGCGGCCTCAGTGGCGGAGCTGGCAGGGGTCATGCCCTGGGCCGTGGCGCCCGCCACGTCGAAGCCGGTCACGTCATGGCCCGCCGCGGCCAGGTTGGCGGCCATCGGCGCGCCCATATTGCCCAATCCGATGAACCCGATCTTCATGGCCTCAGCCCTCCTTTTCGTGAAAACGTAGCCCCTCGTCCGGGAGCGGTTGCAGCATCCGCGACATCTCGGCCGCGGGCACGCCGTCGAGGCTGTGCTTCCAGGACGGGTTGCGGTCCTTGTCGATGATCGCGGCGCGGATCCCTTCGAGGATATCGCCATGCTCCACCGCGCGGGCGGTGAAGCGGAACTCGAGCTCCAGCGCCTTGCGAATCGTCGGCGTGCCCGCGCGCAGACGGTGCAGGATCTCGACCGTGCAGGCCATGGACAGCGGCGCATTCTTGTCCATCCGACCCAGCGCGTCGCGGGCGACATCGCTGTCCTCGGATCGCAGCGCGTTGACGATATCGCGCAGCGCCTCGCCTGCGAAAAGCCGGTCGATCGCCGCCACGTTCCAGTCCGGGGCTGGCGGTGTGAGGGCGGCGGCCTCGAGCGCAGCCACATCGCCGGTCCGGCACAGGGTGGCGGTCAGGTCGGCCCAGTGACCCTCTGGGATGTAGAGATCGGCAAAGCCAGCATGGATCGCCGCGCCCGGGCCCATGCGATCGGTGGTGAGACCAAGATACTCCCCCAGCCGACCCGGCGCGCGGGCCAGGAGGTAGGAGCCGCCCACATCGGGCACCAACCCGATGCCGCATTCGGGCATGGCGATGCGACTGGCGTCGTCGACGATCCTGTGCGTGCCGTGGCAGCCCAGCCCCACACCGCCGCCCATGGTGAAGCCTTGGAGGAAGCTGACCACCGGCTTGCCGTATTCGGCGATGAGCGCATTCATGCGGTATTCGTCGCGCCAGAAGCGGCGACCGTAGTCATAGTCACCCGCTTTGCCCGTGGCATAGAGCTCGGCGATGTCGCCGCCGGCGCAGAACGCCTTGTCGCCCTCGGCATCGAGGATCACCAGGTCCACAGCCTTATCCCCGCGCCAGGCCAAAAGCGCCTTTTCGACGGCGAGGCACATCTCGTAGGTCAGGGCGTTCAGCGCCTTGGGGCGGGTGAGCGTGATGCGGCCCGCGCGCCCCTCATTGCGGATGGCGATATCGGCCATCAGCCGCGCGCCTCGAGCATCTGGCGCGAGATGATGACGCGCATGATTTCGTTCGTGCCTTCGAGGATCTGGTGCACGCGCAGGTCGCGCACGATCTTCTCGATCCCGTAATCGGCCAGGTAGCCATAGCCCCCATGGAGCTGCAGGCAGGTATTGGCCACGTCGAAACTGGCGTCGGTGACATACATCTTGGCCATGGCGCAGAAGCGGGTCGCATCCGGCGTCTTGTGGTCGAGCTTCCAGGCGGCCTGGCGCAGGAAGGTGCGGGCCGATTGCAGCTTGACCTCCATCTCGGCGAGCTTGAATTGCAACGCCTGGAACTGGTCGATGGTGCGGCCGAAGGCCTTGCGCTCGCCCATATAGGCCAGGGTCTGGTCCAGCGCGGCCTGCGCGCCGCCAAGCGCCGAGGCCGCGATGTTGAGCCGCCCGCCATCGAGCCCGGCCATGGCATAGGCAAAGCCGCGGCCCTCGTCGCCCACGAGGTTCTCGGCCGGGATCCGGCAATCGTCGAACTGGACCTGCGCCGTGGGCTGGGACCGCCAGCCCATCTTGTCCTCGAGCGCGCCATAGCTGAGCCCGTCGGTCCCGGCCTCGACCACGACGGCGGAAATCCCCTTGGGTCCGTCCTCGCCGGTGCGGGCCATGACGATATAGGCGTCCGAATAGCCGCCGCCCGAGATGAAGGCCTTGGTGCCGTTGAGCGTGTAGCCCTCGTTCGTGCGCTGGGCCCGGGTCTTCAGGGCGGCCGCGTCAGAGCCCGAGCCGGGTTCGGTCAGGCAATAGGAAAACACCTTGGACATGGCGCAGAGGTCCGGCAGCCAGCGCGCCTTGGTCTCGGCGCTGCCGAAGGTGTCGATCATGCCGCCGCACATGTTGTGGATCGACAGGAAGGCCCCGACCGAAGGGCAGGCCATCGCCAGCGCCTCGAAGACGAGCGTCGCATCCAGCCGCGTCAGGCCCGAGCCGCCATGTTCTTCGCCCACATAGATGCCGCCAAGGCCCAGTTCGGCCACCTTGGGCCAGAGATCCTTGGGGATGGTGCCGGCCTTTTCCCAGTCGCGGGCATGGGGGGCGATCTCGGCCTGCCCGAACCCATGGGCCATGTCGAAAATGGCCTCCTGTTCTTCGCTCAGTGCAAAATCCATCGGCCGCGCCTCCCCCGCAGTAAATGAACATGCGTTTAATTACCCGCGCGCAGGGGGTGTTGGCAAGGGGCGCGCGCAAGGACCGGGCGTTTTCGGGGTGGCGCAGGGCGGATCGGGTATTTGGACCAAGAAGAAGCCAGGGCTGGGGCATATCGAACCCGGCCCATTGATTGCCGAAAAGCGCCGTACCGCGTGCGTTAAGGTTAATGCCCGTCAAGGATAACACGCCGCGAGAGCCGCTCCGATGAAAGGCGAAGGACTGTTAGGATTACAGGGCGCCACGATGATGATCCGCACCGTTTGCCATGTGCCGTGGTCGGGCCGCGACAAGTCACCGCTCGGTAGGTTGCCCCCAGTCAACCCTAACGCCTGTCAAGGTTACTGCCCGTTAAGGTTAACGCGCCACATGCCCGGTGGGGCGCACCCGTCCTGCTTCATCTTTCCAAAAATACTCAAGAGCCTCGGCCGTCGCAGGCGCGACGTCACACGTCCGGGTACACCAAGTCAGCCGACAAACGCCTTTTCGACGACGAACTCCGCCGGTTCCGAATTGGCCCCTTCGCGCAGCCCATGCCCTTCCAGGATCGCCTTGATGTCGAGGTTGAATGGCAACGATCCGCAGACCATGCCGCGGTCATTCTCGGGCCCGAAATCGGTGATGCCCAGGTCGCGAAAGACCGTGCCATCCTCCAGAAGCGTGGTGATACGGCCCATCTTGGGGCTCTCTTCGCGGGTGGTGGTAGGGTAATAGACCAGCTTGTCGGCAAAGCCGTCCCCCATCAGTTCGGCCAACATCTCGTCCTTGCGCACGCTGTCGACCAGCTGACGGCCGTATTCCAGCTCGGCCACCTCGCGGCAGGTATGGGTCAGGATCACCTGGTCGTAATCCTCGTAGGTCTGCGGCTCGCGGATGAGCGAGGCGAAAGGCGCGATGCCGGTGCCGGTGGCGAAGAACCAGACCCGCTTGCCCGGCAAAAGCGCATCATGGACAAGCGTGCCTACGGGCTTGGGGCGCAGGATGATCTGGTCCCCGGGCTGGATGTGCTGCAGCTTCGACGTCAAAGGTCCGTCCTGCACCTTGATCGAGTAGAACTCGAGCTCTTCGTCCCAGGCGGGGCTGGCGATGGAATAGGCACGCAAGAGCGGTTTTCCGTTGTCGCCCATCAGCCCGATCATCACGAACTCGCCCGACCGGAACCGCAGGCTGGCGGGCCGCGTCACCCGGAAGGAAAACAGCCGGTCGGTCCAATGGGTGACCTCGGTCACGGTCTGGGCATCGGGCAGGGTGGGGATCTTGGGAACGGTCGCGGTTTCGGTCACGGGCAACGCCTCGGGTCATGGGTTTTCGCCGGGGTAAACCGACATATGCGTGTTATCTTTGATCTGGGTCAGAAAAAACCCCCGGACAGCGGGGTTTTGTCGCGCCCGCGCCGCTGCTGGGGTCGGCGCAACGGAACATGTGTTCTGAAAATCACATCTAGATTTTTAATTACCGGAACAAGATGATCGGAAATGGAGGGAAATCGCCATTTCGTTCTGGCAATGGCCGGGAATTCCCGGCATGAGGGGCGCGACACAGGAGGCTCCATGGACGACAGCGATCCCCAGCCGGTCAAGATCGACGCGCTCGACCGCCGTATACTTGCAGCCCTGCAGGCGGACGCCGCGCAATCGCTTGACGAGATCGCGAAATCCGTGGGCTCGTCCAAGACACCGGTGTGGAACCGGATCCGCAAGATGCGCGAGGCGGGTATCATCGGGGCGCAGACGGTGATCCTCGATGCCGAGGCCTTGGGGTTCGAGGCCTGTTTTTTCGTGCTGATCCGCACCTCGTCCCACGAGGCCGCGTGGCAGGCGCAGTTCCTGCGTGCCGTCAAGGACCGCCCCGAAGTGCAGGAGGCGCACCGGCTCGCGGGCGATATCGACTATATCCTAAAGGTCCGCGTGAAGAACGCGCGGGCCTATGACGCGTTCTACCAGGCGCTGATCTCGGAGGTGAACGTCCATAACGTCACGGCGCTCTTGTCCATGGAAGAGATCAAGTCGACCACGGCCCTGCCGCTCTGATTGGTCCCCGCGACGCATGGCTCCGCAACGGGGCGCGGGTGGCGGGGACGGGATTGAGTATTTCAGGAAAGATGAAGCGGGGGACGGCGCCTAACGGGTGACCATCAGCCGCTCGAGCCCGTGGAAGTGATAGAGGTCGGCGTAGCGCGGGGTCTCGGCCAGGCACAGTGTCGGGCAGCGGGCAAAGAGGATGGGCAGGGCGATCTGAAACTCGAGCCGGGCCAGCGGTGCACCAAGGCAGAAATGCAGGCCCGCGCCGAAGGCCGTGTGCGGTTTCAAGGGCCGGGTCGGATCGAAGCGGTGAGGATCGTCCCAGGTCTTGGGGTCGCGGTTCGCCGCACCCAGCAAGAGTCCCACCTCGGTGCCGCGCGGGATCTCGCGGCCCATGATCTCGAGATCTTCGTAGGTCCAGCGGGTGAACATGTGCAGCGGCGGGTCGTGGCGCAGGATTTCCTCGACCGTGCCGGGAATCGCGGCCTCGGACAGCCAGGCCGGGTCGGGCCCGTGCTCGAGCAGCGTTTTCACCCCGTTGCCAAGCGACTGCACGGTGGCCTCGTGGCCCGCGTTCAAGAGCAGGACGCAGGTGCCGATCAATGCGTCGGTATCCAGGCTCTCGCCCGTCTCTTCCGCCGCGATCAACCGGGTGATGAGATCATCGGCCGGATCCGCGCGGCGCGCCTCGATATGGCCGCGCAGGAAATCGGCAAAATCGGCGGCAGCGCTGTTCGCGTCCTCTTCGACCGCGCGGTCGCGGCGGGCCTGGTACATGGCGACCATCCTATGCGACCAGTCCAGAAGCTGGTCCGCCATCGCCTCGGGCACGCCCAGGAGCCGGCAAATCACGATCACCGGCAGTTTCTGGGCAAAGGCCGGGAGCAGGTCGAAGGGGCCATCGGGAAAGGCGTCGATCAGGTCGTGGCTCAGCTGTGTTATCCCGGGCGCCAGCGCCGCGATCCGGGCCGAGGTGAAGCCGGCCAGCGCCAGGCGGCGCAGCGCGGTATGCCGGGGCGGTTCCAGTTCCAACAGGGACTGTTGTTCCACCCGTGTGAAATCGGCGAGGTGCGGCGGCCATTCCGGCGGGCTGAGCGGTGCGCGGCCCATCCGGCGGTCCCTAAGGGCGGCGTTCACCCCGGCAAAGGAGAGCACCACGGGCATGCCGTACTCTTCCCAATAGACCACGGCGCCTTTGGCGCGCGCGCGGTCATAAAAGGCATAAGGGTCCTGCACAAAGGCGGGGTCGGTCGGGGATTGGCTTACGCTTTGCATGGGCCAAAGCCTTGCGCGAGGCGGGGCCGTGCGGCAACCCTTTGCGTCACCGTGCCCCTCACCATGCGCCTCAGCGGGATGCGTCGGCGGCGCGGGTCAGCACATCGACCTTGTCGCGCAAGGCCCTTAGAACCGGCAATGCATCGGTCCGGTCGCGCCCGTAGCCCAGGTTCCACAGGTAGTCGAAGCCCGGCTCTTGCTGGCCCGAGACGTGCTGGAGCATGGTTTCGATCTTGTCGAGCCCCTTGGCCGCCTGCGCCTCGGCGCTGCGGGCCGCTTCGTATTCGTCCCAGAGCGCGAGGAACTCGGCCCGAAGGTCGTCGGGCAGGGGCGCGATCAGGGTTACGAAATCGGCGCGTTCCGCTGCGGCCTTGTCCGTGCCGGGCACCTGGTGGATCGCCGGGATATCGCCCGAGATGACCTCGCCCAGGTCGTGGATCACGCAAAGCTTTAAGAGCTTCGCAAGGTCCAGCGGCGGCAGGTCCCGTTCCATCAGAAGCACCAGCAGGCACAGGCTCCAGCTATGCTCTGCCACGCTTTCCGGCTGCCCTGCGGCGGTGCGGGCTGAGCGCGCGGTGTCCTTGAGCCCCTGCGCTGCCTGCAGGAAGGTCAGGATGCGGTCGAGCCGGTCCGGGGTGGTAGTTGTGTCGAGATCGGGCATAGCGCCAGAGTGGCGGCGCGCGAAGGGATTCGCCAGCCCGGTGTCGGCACCTATGCCTCAGCTTTGGGCAAGCGCCGTGACGATGCCGCCAAAATCCGCGGCCTTGAGGCTCGCGCCCCCCACCAGCGCCCCGTCCACGTTCGAGACGGCAAAGATCTCGGCCGCGTTGCCGGGCTTGACCGACCCGCCGTAAAGCAGACGCACCGACCGGCCCACGCCTTCGCCGAACCGCGTCTCGAGCTTCATGCGCATGAAATCATGCACCTCGCCGATCTGGTCGGTGGTGGGGGTGAGCCCTGTGCCGATGGCCCAGATGGGCTCGTAAGCCACGACGAGGTTTTCGCCCGTGGCGCTGTCGGGGATGGAATGGGACAACTGACCCGCGATGATGTCGAGCGTGTTCTGCGCCTCGCGCTGGGCCAGGCTTTCGCCGATGCAGACGATGGCGCGGAGGCCTGCCTCCATCGCCGCGCGGGCCTTGTCGCGCACCATGTCCGAGCTTTCGCCATGGTCTTCGCGCCGTTCGGAATGGCCCAGGATCACGTAATGCGCACCCGCATCCAGCAGCATCACCGCCGAGATGTCGCCGGTATGAGCCCCGGACCCTGCGGCATGGCAATCCTGGCCCCCCAGCGCGACGCTGGGCCCCGCCACCGCGCGGGCGCGGTCGATCAGCGTGGCGGGCGGGCAGATCAGCACCTCGCAGCCCGGTTCGGGATGGGCCTCGGCCAGGGCCGCGATCTCGGCCAGGTCGGCGCGCGTGCCGTTCATCTTCCAGTTGCCGGCTGCCAGTTTCCGCCGCATGGGTCCCTCCCGCATTGTTTGTTCCGGACATCATCGGGGGGCTTTGGCACAGGTCAACCCGCTTGTGACGGGGGCGGGGGGTGCTAAAAGCCGCAGGCAAGTGAAAGGAGAGTGCCCATGATCCCGCGTCTGAGCGCCGCAAAGATCGCCGCCCGCGACCCCGAGACACTGGAGGCCCTGCGCCGGGGTGCGGCCGAGGCCGGGTTCCTGACCGTGACCGACACCGGGCTGAGTGCGGCGCGCATGCGCTTCGTGATCGCGGCCTATGGGGCTTTTTTCGACTTGCCGGGCGACCAGAAAGCCCGCGTCGACATGGCCGCGACCGGGGCGAACCGAGGCTGGGGCGGGCCGCAGTCCGAGCAGGTCGATCCTGCGGCGAACCCCGACTACAAAGAGGTCTTCGATTGCGGGTTCGAGGCACCTGACACCGGGCTGTCGGTCTATGCACCGAACCTCTGGCCTGAAAAACCGGAGGGCTTTCGGCAGGTGATCGAGGCCTATTATCGCGACGCCCGCGCGGTCGCCCTGGACCTCTTGCGCGGCATTGCCGAGGCCATCGGGCAGGAGCGGGGCTATTTCGACGACAAGTTCGACCGGCCCATGGCGCTTTTGCGCGGCAATTATTATCCCGAACGGCCCGACTGGGCGGGCGACATGGATTTCGGCATCGGCGCGCATACGGATTACGGCTGTCTGACGCTTTTGGCCACGGATGGCGTGCCGGGGCTCGAGGTGATGACGCCTGAGCGCGGCTGGCTGGCGGCGAATGCAGGCCCCGGCGAGTTCATCATCAATTTCGGCGAGATGCTGGAGATGTGGACCGATGGCGCGGTCAAGGCGACGCTGCACCGGGTGCTCGGGTCGAAGGAGGCGCGAATCTCGGTGCCCTTGTTCTTCAACCCTAATCACGATGCCAATGTGGCGCCGATCGGGTCGGGCCGGGTGATCCGGGCGGGCGATCACCTGTCGAAGCGGTTCAACGAGACCTACCTGCACCTGAAAAAGGCGTGACTTCACAGGGTTTTGGCCCGCGCGCCCTGTCGGGGCCGGGGTGGCTGTCGGATGATGCCCTGTCCGGAAAGGCGATGCCGTGGAGGGATGCCAAGCCCCCCAAGGTCGGATATCGCGCGGGTGACCTGCCCCCTAGGTGGGGCCGGCATGCCAAGCGGGCTCCATATGGCACGGGGTCACCCCCCGCGGATCAATCGCGGGCAGAGTGAGCGATTGCGCGTGAAGGTCGGGTTAAGGAAGCGTTCGTAGGGACTCAGCCCTGGCTTTCGCGCTCGGCCTGAAGCTCGTCCACATCCTTGAACTTGATCGATTCCCCGCATCCGCAGGCGTCGACCACGTTCGGGTTGCGGAACTTGAAGCCCGACTCCAAGAGCGATGTCTCGTAGTCGATTTCTGTCCCGAACAAGAACATCTGCGCCATGGGCGCGATCATCACGCGGGCCCCGTCGGTTTCGACAACCTCATCGTTGGAATCCGGCGCGTCGACGTAGTCCATGGTGTATTCCATGCCCGCGCAGCCGCCTTTCTTCACGCCGATCCTCAGGCCATGGTGGCCCTTGGCCATCATGAGCTTCTTGATCTGGGCGATGGCGGCGGGGGTCATGGTGACCGCCTGTTTGCCTGGGATGCCGAACATGGATCGCGTTCCTTTTGCCTTGTGAGACGAACCTAAGGCGTCGGGCCCGCGATCTCAAGAAGCGCGCGGGTCGCATAGGCGATGGCAAGCGCCCAGGCGAATGAGGCGAGCGTGCCGATGATCACATACTCGCCCGCGCGCTGGTGGGCGGCGGTGTCGAAACGCAGGATCGACTTGGCCGCGATCAGAAAGCCCACGCCGGCGGGCTGACCCACCATGATCAAAAGGAAGATGAGCGCGCGTTCCAGCTGGCCGATGACGCGACCCGCGTCGCTCAGCCCCTCCTGCTCCTGCGCTTCCATCTGGACCTGAAACCGCGCGGTCAGAAGCCCCACGGCATAGCCGCCCGCGATCACGGTCAATATGAGGCCCGAAAGCACCAGCGCGGGCGCGGTTGCGATGTCGAGCCATGGCGCCCAGAGGCTTTGCCCCGCGGCCCCGGGCCATAGGAGAGCTGCGACGGCCAGCGTGACCAGATGCGCGACCTGGTCGCCCAGAAAGGCGCCAAAGCTGTCGCGCAGGCGTTCGGGCAGCACCCAGACCTTGATCCCGTCGATCACGAAATGGGCATAGGCCACGGGGATCGCGACCTCCCACACGCCGCCCAGCGCGGCGGCGGTCAGGGCAAAGACGATGGCGATGTGCAGAAGCAGGACGAAGACGTTGCGTTTGCGCGCGACCATCCAGCGGGTCTGAAAGATGAAATCTGCCAGCACATGGGCCAGCAGAAGCGCGGTGAAGGTCTGGATCACGCCGGGGGTCAGGGCAAGCATATCGGGTTGCTTTTTGAAAAAGAAAGCGAAACAGCTTGCATCACATACACTCCAACGCACCAAGGGCTGCGTCGAGCGCGGGGTAGCCCGCTGCCCGAAGCGCCTGATCCACGGCCTGGCGGGAAATGCCAAGACGCTCTGCCGCCGCCGCCCGGGGGCCCGCGCCGGGGGGCAGCATTTCGCAAAGGGCACGGGCCTGCGCCTGCGTCCAGCCTGCCGCGATATGGTCGGCCAGATAGGTCGCCGCCGCAAGGGCACCGCCTGCCGCATGGATCATGGTGGCATGGGTCGGGATATCATCGAGCGCGCGGCCCGACGCGGTGAAGGCGGGTCCGTGGGCCGCGTTCAGATCACCGTTCGGGGGAATGGTCCCGTCACCCGTGGCAATGGCGATGCGGGTGCTGGCCGTGTCATCCGCCCGCAAGAGCCGCGCCTGCAAGTAGAGCGCCGCGCGCAGGGCCAGGGCGGGCCGGTCCAGGGTCACCTGCCACCCATCGCCGCCCCGACGAGCAAAGGCCGTGGCCGGGCTCGGTGGCCAGTTGCCGATCTCCGTCGCAGCGGCGCGCAGAGTGTTCAGCGTCGCGTTCAGCGCGGACGCAGTCAGGGCCGACGATGCGACGATATCTCCGGTCAGGACCGCATAGGACATGTGCAAGCATTATCGCTTGCATTCAGGAAAAGCAAGTAAAATCGCTTGCTTCGTTACATGAAGCCCAGTTCCAGCCGCGCCTCGTCGGACATCATGTCCATGCCCCAGGGCGGGTCCCAGGTGATCTCCACATCCACCTGCTTGACCCCGGGCAGGGGTTCGACCGCCTCGGCCAGCCAGCCGGGCATTTCGCCCGCGACCGGACAGCCCGGCGCGGTCAGGGTCATGATGATGCGCACGGCATTCTCGGCGTCGATCTCGATCGTGTAGATGAGGCCCAGGTCATAGATATTGACCGGGATCTCCGGGTCATAGACCGTGCGGCACGCTTCCACGATCTGGTCGTAAAGCGGGTGGTCGGTCGAAGAGGGCGCGATCAGCGGCGCACCTTCGAGCGGTTGGCTTGCGTCGGTCATGGGTGTCCTTTGGCTTTCCTGACCATTCATATAGGAAATCAGGACGAGCCGGTAAAGAGATCCCGCGCCATCCCGGTCTCAGCCCTCGTCGCGCGCAACGACCTTGCGGCGACGGACCGGGGTGGGGCGGACCTTGTCCTCGATGGCGTCGTAAAGCAGGCCCGCGATGTTTTTCTTGCTGGCGGTCTCGATCCCTTCGAGGCCCGGGGACGAGTTGACCTCGAGCACCTTGGGCCCGGTCTCGGAGCGCAAGAGATCCACACCGGCAAGGCCGAGGCCAAAGGCGCGGGCGGCGCGCACCGCCGTCTCACGCTCGGTCTTGGTGATGCGCACGGATTTCGCGCTGCCGCCCCGGTGCAGGTTCGAGCGGAAATCGCCCTCGGCCCCGGTGCGTTTCATCGACGCCACGACGCGGCCATTGACGACGAGGCAGCGGATATCCTCGCCCGCGGCCTCCTTGACGAAATCCTGCACGAGGAAATTGGCCTTGAGCCCGCGGAAGGCGTCGATCACCGACTCGGCCGCCTTCTTGGTTTCGGCCAGCACAACGCCCTTGCCTTGGGTCGATTCCAGCAGTTTCACGATCAGCGGGGCGGTGCCCACGAGACCGATCAGGTTCGACGTGTCCTTGGGCGAGGCGGCAAAGGCCGTGGTGGGCATGCCGATCTTGTGACGGGCGAGCACCTGGTGAGCATGAAGCTTGTCCCGGCTGGCGGTGATGCCCGCGCTGCCGTTCACGCAATAGGTGCCGATGGTTTCGAACTGGCGGATCACGGCGGTGCCGTAGGGCGTGATCGAGGCCCCGATGCGGGGGATCACCGCGTCGTAGCGCGGCAGGCGCTTGCCGTCGTAATGCACCTCGGGCGCCATGGCGTTGATCGCCATGTAGCAGCGGGTGGTGTCGATCACCTCGACCGTGTGTCCGCGCGCCTCGCCTTCCTCGACAAGGCGGCGGGTCGAATAATTGTCCTCGCGGCTCAGCACCGCGATGCGCAGGGCGCGGTTCGGCGCGGCCTTGCTGACGGCGGTGGAGTGGTAGACGTCGTAGCTGAGTTCGGGCTGGCAGTAGCGGTCGCTGGGCGCGATGGTGATGTGATCCTTGAGCGCCTGGCGGCCCAGCAGCATGCGGCTGTTCATCTGCGAGCGGTTGGTGAGCGTGATCTCGATCTCCCATTCCTCGTCGGCCACGCCCAGCATCGAGGAGATGACATAGCGGCTTTCGCTTTCGCCGTTCGACGAGGTCACGTCGCGCCGGTCGACGATCAGCGCCGAGCAGGGGATGATCAGGTCGTCGCGGCCGGGGATCGGGTGCACGGTAAAGCGCACGCGCGGTTTGGTCAGGGGCCCGAAGCTTTCGATGTCGAAGGCATGGAGCGCCGAGGTGCGCGCGCCGGTATCGACCTTGGCCTTGAGCGCGGGCAGGCCCAGCCTGGGCAGGCTGATCCACTCTTCCCAGCCGAACCGAAGCGTCGACGCGCCTTCAACGGTGACATGTTCGGAATGCGGCTCGGCGGTGTCGTCGGCCTTGGTCATACGGGTGCCTCCCTTGGCATTCAGCCAGAATCGCCCGAGAAGGGGCTTGGTTGGACAGAGGCCCCAAATGACACCATCTTTCCAGTATGAACTCAAGGCGGTGGACGGAAAGGCCCGGACCGGGGTGATCCGGACACCGCGCGGCGAGATCCGCACGCCGGCCTTCATGCCGGTGGGCACGGCGGCGACGGTCAAGGCGATGCTGCCCGACAGCGTGGCCGCGACGGGGGCCGATATCCTGCTGGGCAACACCTACCACCTGATGCTGCGCCCGACGGCTGAACGCGTGGCGCGGCTGGGCGGGCTGCACCGGTTCATGAATTGGGACAAGCCCATCCTGACCGACAGCGGCGGGTTCCAGGTGATGAGCCTCGCGGGGCTGCGGAAACTCACAGAAGAGGGCGTGCGTTTCAAAAGCCATATCGACGGCTCGCAGCATATGCTGAGCCCGGAACGGTCGATGGAGATCCAGACGCTTCTGGGGTCGGACATCGTGATGTGTTTCGACGAATGCCCGTCGTTGCCCGCGGATCGGGACCGGATCGCCGAAAGCATGGAACTCTCCATGCGCTGGGCGGCGCGGTCCAAGGCCGCCTTTGGCGACCGTCCCGGGCACGCGCTTTTCGGCATCCAGCAGGGCGGGCTCGAGCAGGATCTGCGGCAGGCCTCGGCCGAGGCGCTGATCGAGATCGGCTTCGACGGCTACGCGGTGGGGGGCCTTGCCGTGGGCGAAGGGCAGGAGGCGATGTTCGGCGTGCTGGAGCATGCGCCGGACATGCTGCCCGTGGACAAGCCGCGGTACCTGATGGGCGTGGGCAAGCCCGACGATATCTTGGGCGCGGTGAAGCGCGGCATCGACATGATGGATTGCGTGCTGCCCTCGCGGTCAGGGCGGACCGGGCAGGTGTTCACCCGGCGCGGTGTCCTCAACATCAAGAACGCCCGCCACCAGGACGACCCGCGCCCGCTGGACGAGGACTGCACCTGTCCCGCCTGCCGGGGCTATTCCCGGGCCTATCTGCACCATGTCTTCCGCGCGCAGGAGATCATCAGCTCGATGCTGCTGACCTGGCACAACCTGCACTATTACCAGGAACTGATGGCGGGAATGCGGGACGCGATTGCCGAGGGGCGGTTCGCCGCCTGGGAGGCGGATTTCCACGCCGCGCGGGCCGAGGGGGATATCGACCTGATCTGAGCGGGGCAAAACTCTTGAAACAAGAGTTTTGCCAAGACTTTCAGAGTGAAAGTCTTGGGTTTTTCCTGGGATGCGCATGGCGGGGCGGCGCTGTGCCTGTGGCAGGCGTTGCGCCGTGAGTATTTCTGGAAAGATGAAGCTGGGCGTCAGGCCAGGAGGTCGGGCAGACTTGCCCGCAGTTTGGCCCAGCCGCCGGGGCGCCAGCCAAGCGCGCGGAGCTTTGTGCAGTCGAGCGCGCTCACGGGTGCGTCGCTCTGGGGCGGAGGCGGGTGCGGACAGGCGGTGAGGCGCTGGACTTCGGTGAGTAAGTCGTGGCGGTCGAGAGTGATGTCCGAGGCATGGACCGCGCCCGCGAGGCCATGGGTCAGGCAGAGCCGGACGGCGGTTGCCAGGTCCTGGCCGTGCAGTTCCGTGCCGCGGCGGGGAGCGATGGGGCGGCCCGAGAGGTAGTCGGCGAAGAGCCCGGCCCATTTGTGGGCTTTTTCGCCGGGCGCGGGGCCGTAGATGCCGGTGGCGCGCAGGGCCGTGCCGGTGAGGGGCAGGGCGGCCAGATGCGTCTCGGCCCCGGCCTTGATCTCTCCATAGAGCGTGTCTGGGGACGGTGGCATGTCTTCGGTGAGCGTGGTGCCGGGCGGGTGGCCGGACAGGACCGCGCGGGAGGACAGGAAGACGATCCGGGAGAGGCCTGCGGTGGCGGCCGTGTCGAAAAGCCGGCGGGTGCCGTCGAGATTGCGGGCGGTGAAGCCTGCGGGATCGTCGCCCTCTCCGCCCCGGTAGCGGCCGGGGACGTGGTCGAAGGCGCAATGGATGAGCGCGTCATGGCCCGACAGGTCCGGGACGGGCGTGTCGAGCGACCAGGGCAGATGGGCGCAGGCCGAGTGAGCGGTGCGCCCCAGAAGGGTCACGCGGTCGCCCGCCGCCAACGCCTCGGCCAGGAGGAACTGGCCGACAAGGCCGGTGCCGCCGGTCAGGACGAGGCGCATGGGGCGGTCTGGGCCGTGAGGTCGGGCGGCGCAGTGCCGTCGAGATACTGTTCCCAAAGGGCGATCAGCGGCTGCAGGCGGTCTGCCTTTGCATGGTCCGTCTGCCAGGGCTTTTCATATTGGTAGTGCAGCACGCGGATCGTGTCCCAGTTCCAGAGCCCGGGCAGGTTGAACCAGACATATTGCAGCATGTTGTACGTGACCGGCAGGCCGTGCCAGTCGGGGAACCAGGTTTCCAGAAAGGTCTGGTCGGTGCGGCGCCAGAACGCCTCTGGCTGGTCCAGACGCGCCAGCATCGCCTCGTAGGTCGCAAGATCGGGCCGGGCGGTGAAGACGCCGGAATTGAGCCGGTGAAAGTCGGCAAGGCTCTCGTAGACATTGGGCGCGGCGCAGAACTCGGGGTAGTGAAACAGCTTGTCGATTGTGCGCAGCACCAGCGCGTCGGCGTCGATGAAGACCACAGCGCGGTAGTCGGTCAGTTGCCAGAGCCGCAGCTTGGCGAAATTGTCCAAAGGCGTGTGGAAGGCGGGTTTGCCCCCCTTGGTGAACGGGGCTGCGGCATGGAGCGTGTCGCGGGCGTGGCGGGCGTTGAAAGCCTGCGATGTGGGCAGCAGATCCACCTCGATCAGCCGGGCGCCGAGATCGGAGAGCGGTGCCAGCGCCGCGCCGTCGACGCCGCCGGTGTGCAGCACCACGCGGTCGGCGGTGCTGCCGGTCCAGGCGATGGAGCGCAGGAGCGCCTGCGCCCCCAGCGCGTAATCGGCGTTGGTGACGAGGGTCGCGAAAGCCCGGTCCGACCGCGCGGGGCGGTCGGGGCGAAGGCCGGAGTCCATGTTCAGGAGACCGATTTCAGGCGCGTGCCCTCTGGGTCATGCTCGACCCGCTGGGCGATGTCGCGGGTCCAGGCCGACACGGCGGCGACGCGGCTGCGGTCGATCCGGTGGGCGTATTTGCGGGCCACGTCCACGACCTCTTCCAAGAGCCCCTCGGCCAGGGTGGTGGGGTTCAGACCCAGCGCGAGGAACTGGTCGTTCTTCACGATCAGGTCGTTTTCGGCGGCTTCCTTGCGGGGGTTGGGCAGATACTTGACCTCGGCCCCGGTGAGACCCGCCACCAGCTCGGCCAGGTCGCGGACGCGGTGGGTTTCGGTCATCTGGTTGAAGATCCGCACCCGGTCGCCCGATTGCGGCGCATCGCCCAGCGCCAGCTCGATGCAGCGCACGGAATCCTGGATATGGATGAAGGCACGGGTCTGCCCGCCGGTGCCGTGGACGGTCAGCGGATAGTCGATGGCGGCCTGGATGAGGAACCGGTTCAGCACCGTGCCGTAATCGCCGTCATAGTCGAAGCGGTTGATCAGCTGTTCGTGGCGGCGGGTTTGGTCGGTATGGGTGCCCCAGACGATGCCCTGGTGCAGGTCGGTGATCCGCAGCCCGTCGTTCTGGGCGTAGAACTGGAACAGGATCTGATCCAGCGACTTGGTCATGTGATAGACCGAGCCGGGCTTGGTCGGGTAGAGGATTTCCAGCCCCTTTTTCTCGCCCTCCAGATTGGTGATCTCGACATCGAGATAGCCCTCGGGGATGGCGGCGCCGACGCTGGAATAGCCGTAGACGCCCATGGTGCCCAGATGCACGAGATGCGCGTCGCAGCCGGAGTCGACCATGGCGGCCAAAAGGTTGTGGGTCGCGCCCACATTATTGTCGACGGTGTAGACCTTGTGGCGGTCGGTCTTCATCGAATAGGGCGCGGCGCGCTGTTCGGCGAAATGGATGATCGCATCGGGGCGGTACTCAGTCAGCCATTGCTTGAGGCGTTCGTATTCGCGGGCAAGGTCCAACAGGTGGAACTGGATGTGTTCGCCGGTCAGCTGTGTCCAGATGCGGCAGCGTTCCTGGATCGAATCCATGGGCGTCAGCGACTGCACGCCCAGCTCCGTGTCGATCCAGCGGCGCGACAGGTTGTCGATGATATGAACCTCGTGGCCCTGGTTCGACAGGTGCAGAGTGGTGGGCCAGCCGACGAAACCGTCGCCGCCCAGAACCGCGATACGCATTGGAGCCTCCTTTCGATCCTTGCCCGGATCAGCCGTGTTTCGGGGCGGCCTAGGCCGCGTGCTCGGGGATGTAAAATGAAGTTTTTGCAAAGATTGATACAGCGGTATCTTTGGAGAATGGCAGAAAAACGCCTGAAAACAGAGGCAGAAAGGCGAATTGATACATAAAGCCTGTCTTTCTGGGCCGGTGCGAATCGGGGCGGGCCGGTCAAGTGGCGCGGGCGCTGCACGTCTGAAAGGGGGGCATGCGCCGCGTTCGGGCCACGATCCAGTGGTGCGCTTGGCGCTCACCAGTGCCCATATCCTGTGGGCAATTCCGCGAGGCACACAGCATTTATCCCCAAGGAATTGTAACCATCCCGGTCCGGAGCGCTTGTGCATCGCCTTGCGCGCGGGCAGGATAGGCCAACAGCCGATCCGCGGCGCGGTTGAAAACAAGGGCACGCAGCCCCAGTTTAACCGTTCATGAAGGAGACGGGCAGCGCTGCCGCCAAGCGGGGCCGGACCGTCTTGCCAAGAACCAAGGATACATGATGCAAGAGCCTCTCAACACCTCCTACCCCGTCCTGCCGCTGCGCGACATCGTGGTGTTTCCGCACATGATCGTCCCCCTCTTCGTGGGGCGCGAGAAATCGGTCCGCGCGCTGGAAGAGGTGATGCAGGATGACAAGCAGATCCTGCTGTCCAGCCAGATCGACCCCGCCGTCGACGACCCCGAAGCCGACGGGATCTACCGCGCGGGCGTGCTGGCCAATGTGCTGCAACTGCTGAAACTGCCCGACGGCACCGTGAAGGTGCTGGTCGAGGGCGTGGCGCGGGTGCGGATCACGGATTTCGTCGAAAATGACGATTACTTCGAGGCGCAGGCCGAATACCTGACCGAGATGCCGGGCGACCAGGCCGCGGTGACGGCGCTCGTGCGCACCGTTGCGGACGAGTTCGCCCGCTATGCCAAGGTCAAAAAGAACATCCCCGAAGAGGCGCTGGCCGCCGTGTCCGAAACCACCGATGCCGCCAAGCTGGCCGACCTCGTGGCCGGGCACCTGGGTGTCGAGGTGGATCAGAAGCAGGAGCTTCTGGAAACGCTGGCGATCAGCGACCGGCTGGAAAAGGTCTATGGGCTGATGCAGGGCGAAATGAGCGTTCTGCAGGTCGAGAAGAAGATCAAGACGCGCGTGAAGTCGCAGATGGAGCGCACCCAGCGTGAATATTACCTGAATGAGCAGATGAAGGCCATTCAGAAGGAGCTGGGTGACGGCGAGGACGGCGCGAACGAGATCGCCGAGCTGGAAGAGAAGATCGCCAACACCAAGCTGTCGAAAGAGGCCCGCGAAAAGGCCGATGCCGAGGTCAAGAAGCTCAAGAACATGAGCCCGATGTCGGCTGAGGCAACGGTTGTGCGCAACTATCTCGACTGGATGCTGTCCATCCCGTGGGGCACCAAGTCCCGCGTGAAAAAGGACCTGGGCCGCGCGCAGAAAGTGCTGGATGAAGACCACTACAGCCTTGAAAAGGTAAAGGAACGGATCGTCGAATACCTTGCCGTGCAGCAGCGGTCGAAAAAGCTGAAAGGCCCGATCATGTGCCTTGTCGGCCCGCCGGGCGTGGGCAAGACATCGCTGGGCAAATCCGTGGCCAAGGCGACGGGGCGCGAGTTCATCCGCATTTCGCTGGGCGGCGTGCGCGACGAGTCCGAGATCCGCGGCCACCGCCGGACCTATATTGGCTCCATGCCGGGCAAGATCATCCAGGCCCTGAAAAAGGCCAAGACGACAAACCCGCTGATCCTGCTCGACGAGATCGACAAGATGGGCCAGGATTTCCGCGGCGACCCGGCCTCGGCCATGCTTGAGGTGCTGGACCCGGAACAGAACGCGACCTTCGTCGACCACTATCTCGAGGTGGAATACGACCTGTCGAACGTGATGTTCCTCACCACGGCGAACTCCTACAACATGCCCGGGCCGCTTCTGGACCGGATGGAGATCATTCCGCTGGCGGGCTACACCGAGGACGAGAAGTCGGAAATCGCGCGGCGTCACCTGATCGGCAAGCAGATGAAGAACCACGGGCTGAAGCCCCGCGAGTTCGAGATCACCGACGAGGCGCTGACCGAGATGGTGCGCACCTATACCCGCGAGGCGGGCGTGCGGAACCTCGAACGCGAGATCGCCAAGCTGGCCCGGAAAGCCGTGACCCAGATCGTCAAGAAAGAGGCCGAGAAGGTGGTCATCATGCCCGAGAACCTGGCGGATTACCTGGGCGTGAAGAAGTACCGTTATGGCCTGGCCGAGGACGAGCACCAGATCGGTGTCGTCACGGGGTTGGCCTACACGAGCGTCGGCGGCGACCTGTTGCAGATCGAGGCACTGCGCCTGCCCGGCAAGGGCCGGATGAAGACCACCGGCAAGCTGGGCGATGTGATGAAGGAATCGATCGACGCCGCGTCCTCGTTCGTACGCTCCATCGCGCCCGAAATCGGGGTGAAGCCGCCGAAGTTCGAGAAGATGGACATTCACGTCCACGTCCCCGACGGTGCCACACCCAAGGACGGGCCGTCGGCCGGTCTGGCCATGGTGACCTCGATCGTGTCCGTGCTGACGGGCATCCCGGTGCGCAAGGATATCGCCATGACCGGCGAGGTCAGCCTGCGCGGCAACGCGATGCCCATCGGCGGGCTCAAGGAAAAGCTGCTGGCGGCCCTGCGCGGCGGGATCAAGACCGTCCTGATCCCGGACGAGAACGTCAAGGATCTGGCCGAGATCCCCGATAACGTGAAAGAGGGGCTCGAGATCGTGCCGGTGAGCCATGTCGATGACGTGCTGAAACTGGCGCTGATCGAGATGCCCGAGCCCATCGAATGGGATGAAACCGCCGAAGAGGCCGCCGCGGCGGCGCAACTGGCGGCAGGCGAGGGGAGCGGTGCCACCGCGCACTGATCCTGGTCTTACCGCACCTTTAAGACGGCACATTGAAAAAAGGGCGTCCCATTCGGGGCGCCCTTTGATTTTGGCGAAAGCTTCAGGCGATTGGGACGTCCCGGCCGCGATCCGCGGCGGCGCGCGCCGTTCAGTTCGATAGCGCCGCCAGGAACACGATCAGCGCGCTCATGGTGACGAAAGCCGCCCCGCTCGACGACGACGCGGTGGTCTCTTCGACGATCACCACCTCGGGTGTGACGATCGGATCGTCGAGGCCCCCGGCAAGGCCGGAACCGGCGGTGAGGGTCAGGGCGGTCGCTGCTGCGATTACGGTCTTTTTCATCTGTTGATCCCCTTGGTTGCTTTGGCGCCGATATTGGAAAGCGGCGGGCCGCAGGTCAACCGACGGCTGGATTTGTTGCGATTTACCCGTTAGGTTGTTGCAAAAATCCAAACAACGAGGGCAGACATGGCCAAGGCCACGACGAGCAAGACACGCACTACCCGCACGGGCACGAAGACCGGCACGACGCGGACACGCAGCAGCACTTCGACACGCGGCAGCAAGTCGGCCGAAGCATAATCCACTTCGCCCAAGACGACGCCCCGGAAAACCCTGGCGGCCAAGCCCGCCGCATCCGAACCGGCCACGCCAAAGGCGACCCCGGCCACGGCGGCCGCGCGCGGCCGTGGTGGCGATGCCGCCGTGGCATCGGCCGTCAGCGCCGCGCCAAGCCCCACAGTGGTGACCGAGGTCAAACCGGTGGTGCAGGGCCGCGAGGTGAAAAAGAAAGAGCTGATCGACATGGTCGTGTCCCGGTCCGGCATCAAGAAAAAGGATGCCAAACCCGTGGTTGAAGCGATGATGGCCGTTCTCGGCGACGCATTGGCCGAGGGGCGTATGCTGAACCTTCAGCCGCTGGGAAAGATAAAGGTCAATCGCACCAAGGAGATGTCGGGCAGCCGGGTCCTGCGGTGTCAGATCCGCCAGAACCACAGCGGCCCGCAGGGCGGTGACGATGATGACGACAAAGCGGTCAACGACCCCCTTGCAGACGCTGCGGAGTGACGCTAAGACCACGGCTCAGGGGTGATTAGCTCAGTGGTAGAGCGCTTCGTTCACATCGAAGATGTCAGGAGTTCGAATCTCTTATCACCCACCAGATTTCGAAGGGGCGTGCGCCAGATCGGCGGACGCACCTTTTCGCTGTTGCCCCCTCGTGCCGCCCCGGGATCGCAAGGCGGACCGCCGGCGCCTGGTGACTTGGCAGACATGAGTGGCTGACCGACACGTTCAGGGGCTTGCGCGCGCTGCGGGCTTTGTCTATCTCATCGCCCGGTCGGGTGATTAGCTCAGTTGGTAGAGCGCTTCGTTTACACCGAAGATGTCGGGAGTTCGAGTCTCTCATCACCCACCACGCGCTTCCCTCCCCAATCCTCAGTCTGATTGATGCAAAGGGCGTGCGCGATCATTTTGCACTGTAAAGCAGGGCTGTAATGCGGTCGCGGATATTGCCCGCGTCACCAGTATCCCCAATCCGATGCACATGGATGAAATACAGCTGATTGTTGTAACATTTCATGGTCACAAAAATATTGCCGTTGATTTGATACCACAAATATTCCGCGCCATCGCCGCCCGAAAAATCGACCCAAGAAGCGACTTGGTTCACGGCCCGCTCAGATGCGGTGACGCAGGCATAATTGCTGCTAAAGCTGCGTTCATCCACGGCAAAAGCCACCTCGTCTGCGCGGGCAATAGTGGCAAGGCCGCATAGGGCAAGAGCGGCAAGAATTGTTTTAAGGGTCATTGGGCACTCATCGTATTCATCGGTCATATGAATTGGCCGCACAAGCATCACTGTGCGGCCAAATTTGATCAGAAAGTTTCGATTTCCAAACGGGCGTTGCAATAGGCCCCATCATAGGTACCAACCCAAATATCAATCGGCCCGTCTTGCGGGTTGGTTAGGATGATACGGGGGTCAAGATTTCCGTTATCGTCATCATCATAATACCAAGTTGCCGATGCGGTATTGATCAAAAGGGCCGCGTCACATTCGCTGACCACGCGAATATGCAACTCGTAAGCCGCCATGCCCGAGACGTTGAATCGGAAATCTGGTCGATCTGGTCCACGAAGAAATCCCAGGCGCTGCGCTGCGCCTCGACGTAATCATGGACGACGCCAAGAGCATATTCCTT
>CAJXWO010000021.1 GCA_913062865.1 uncultured Paracoccaceae bacterium
TTCGAGCATGCTCCGAAGGACGCCCTTCCGTTTATAGAGGGTGAAGGGAAGCAAGTGCGTCTGATACTGGGCACGGCATACGGCGAGAAGGCTCCCGTCCAGACACCTGCAGAGATGTTCTATCTCGATGCTGTACTTGAGGCTGGCGCTTCGTTGCCGCTTCCAGATGAACACGAGGATCGCGGGATTTACGTTGTCGAAGGTTCTATTGAGGTAGCCGGTGTCGTCTATGAGGCTGGCCAGATGATGGTGTTCCGTCCCGGTGATCGAATCTCAGTGAAGGCTAGGGAGCGCGGTGCAAGGCTGATGCTGTTGGGAGGCGAAACGCTTTCTGGCCCTCGGCACATCTGGTGGAACTTCGTGTCTTCATCGAAGGAGAAGATCGAGGAAGCAAAGGAAGCGTGGAGGCGCGAGGATTGGAACAGCAACCCGATGTTCCACCTGCCGACCGGTGACGACAAGGAGTTCATTCCGTTGCCCCCGAGGTAGTTGGCGAATCCCTATGGCCACAAGGAACCTGATCACCAATGAGTCAAAAACTGAACTACGGGTACTTAATCGCAACTCGGTTGAAACATGAGACGTTACAGTTCAGGTTCCTTTCATGACTGAAGAGCAAATACCTGTCGGGCGACTGTACTCTCGCGTGTACTTACAGCCGACTGAAACTGTTCGCGACAGCGATAGAATGCGTATGCGCGTCCTGCGCACCATCAAAAGGATTGTTCCCGAGCATAAGCGGGGTTTTGAGTTTGGCGAGATTGCAGAAGAGTTGCTTGGTATAGAGCTGATCAGCTCCGGCGGATACAACCCTTCGTATGTTGGTTGGGAAAGGTTAGTTCGTACCGACTTATCTATTTCGGAATTACTGGACGTGTTAACGCTCTTGTGGCGAAATCTAGGAGATTATGGAAGTCGCCGCGACGATTTTCGAGAAGCTATTGCGCGTATATTCTCGGAGGAAGCAATAGGCTTTTCTATCGATGAAAGAATGGGTTTTCACCCAGCTTTTGATGACGAGTTTGAGAGGTCTCGCAGTTCAGTTGTACGAATTCTGGGAACCCAAAGCTTTCGCCATGAGGCGGATTTTGTCGCATTGTCCGAAACCGCGCTTTTTACCGATCCGATTGACGGACGCGCAGCAATAAAAGCGGTGTATGATGCAACGGAAAACCTGTTTAAGCGACTTACGGGAAGGCAGAACATAACAAACGCTCACCTCCGGCAAGAACTCACGCCCATAGCTCTGCGGGGGGTGCCAACTGACGGGAAGTCGGACGTTGCTGTACGAAAGATTCTCAACGCTTTCGAGGATTGGGCTGCTGCGTGCCACATATACCGCCACGCACCCGGTGACGCCGAAACTGCACAGCCATCTTCCGAAATCGCAATACTGATGGTGTCGCAAGGGTATGGTTTCATTCGCTGGTTAGCCGAGATGCTGCTCCAGCAGAGTGAATGATGGCTTCAAATATTTTTTCTCTTTGACGGATATGTCGGGGCACTTGAGGTGAAACTCGGGTTCATTTTGCCACAAATATCTCAGCGGCTTTATATACGTGAGCCTTTCCGCCTTTCCCCCCGTGGGGCCGCACGGGAGCCACCGGAAACACAGAGGGGGGCGGGGGGTCACCCATGGGACGGTGCCGCGTGAAACTCTCGGATTGACCTGTGGTGTGGCGCTGGGACACTCGAGATGTGACCCGGTGGGGGTGTAAGTATCTGATTTTATGGGAGTAGGGGGATGATAAGCTTCCACCGGCAGGCACGGGAAGTGATATCCCCTAAATCTTATTTTGCATCTGGGGTTTCGACCAGATGGGCCCGGCCGAGTTTTTGCCCACCAAGGGTCTCGACGTGCGCCCGCACCCCCATATCGGGCTGGCCACGATCAGCTATCTCTATCGTGGCCGGATGCACCACCGCGACAGCCTGGGCACCGACGCCTGGATCGAGCCCGGCGCGGTCAATTGGATGGTCGCGGGCCACGGCATCACGCACTCCGAACGGACGGACGATACGACTCAGACCGACCCGATGCCCTTTTTCGGCATCCAGACCTGGGTGGCCTTGCCCAAGGATCACGAGGATCGCGCGCCGCTATTTCAACACGCGGCCAAGGACGATCTGCCGGTCCTGACCGGCGAGGGCAAAGAGGTGCGCCTGATGCTGGGCAACGCCTATGGCGAACGCGCCCCGGTCGAGACCGCGTCCGAGATGTTCTATGCCGACGCGGTCCTCGCCCCTGGGGCGGCGATCCCGATGCCAGACGACCATGAGGACCGGGGCGTCTATGTGGTCGAGGGCGCCGTCAGCGTGGCAGGAGAGACCTATGAGGCCGGACAGATGATGGTCTTTCGCCCCGGTGACCGGGTGAGCCTCAAGGCCGGCGATCGAGGCGCGCGGCTGATGCTTCTGGGCGGCGAGACGCTCGAGGGGCCGCGCTATATCTGGTGGAATTTCGTGGCCTCGTCCAAGGAACGGATCGAAGAGGCGAAAGAGGCCTGGCGTGCAGGCGACTGGCAGCACGGTCGCTTCCACTTGCCGCCCGGTGACGATCGCGAATTCATTCCGCTGCCTGAGTAGGGCGGCCTAAAGCTTCAGCGTCATGAGCATATACTGCTCGCGCGGGCGGAACCTCGCGCGGGCATAGAGCTTTTGCGCGGCAAGGTTGTCGCGGTCGACCTCGAGATGCAGGGCGCGCATCCCGGCGCCCTGCAGAGCCTTGGGCAGGGTGATCAGCACCTCGCTCGCCATGCCGCGTTTGCGCACGGCGGGGCGGATGTAGAGTTCGTCCACGAAACCGTCCATCCCGCCGAATTCGACCGACCAGCCGAAGGTGATGACGATATAGCCCACCGGCGCGCGATTGGGCCCGATGATATAGACCGCGCCCAGGGGCGAGCCCTCGAGTAGCGGTGCTAGCGCGGCCTCGACCGTGGCGGGATCATGGTCGATCCCCGCTTCGGCATGGAACGCCGCGACAAGGGGCATGAGGCGGGTCAGGTCCTCGGGCTTGGCGAGGTGCAGGGCCGCGCTCATAGGCGGGCCAGCCGCTCGGTCAGCAGGGCAAAGAACCCGTCGGCATCCACATCGCCCATGAAGGTCGCATTGGGCGCACGGCCCGAGACGCGCCACCAATCGGCGACGGTCATGCCCATGGTCAGCTCCGAATGGGTCTCGATCTCCACGTTGATGAAGCGCCCGGTGAAAAGATCCGGCCGGATCAGGTAGGCGGTCACGCAAGGGTCATGGAGCGGTGCGCCCGCGCTTCCGTATTTCTCCTTGTCGAAGCGTTCGAAGAAATCGGTCATCTCGGCCACGGCGATGCCCACGGGCGTGCCCAGGGCGCGGAAGGCGTCGTTGCGCGGCGTGGTGACCAGCGCCTTGTGCGTCACATCCAGCGGCATGACAGTGATCTTGCAGCCGGATTTGAACACGATATGCGCGGCTTGCGGGTCGACGTAAATGTTGAACTCGGCCGCGGGCGTGATGTTGCCCACCTCGAAATAGGCGCCGCCCATCAGCACGATCTCGGCCACGCGCGCCATGATGTCGGGGGCCTTTTCGAATGCCATGGCGATATTGGTGAGCGGCCCCAGCGGACAGAGCGTGACGGTGCCCGGGGCTTCGCGGCGCAGGCTGTCGATGATGAAATCGACCGCGTGGGTCTCCTGCAATGGCATGGTGGGTTCGGGCAGGTCCGGCCCGTCGAGGCCCGTCTTGCCATGGACATGCTCGGCCGTGACCAGCTCGCGGCCCAAGGGGCGGTCGCAACCTGCATAGACCGGCACATCGGTGCGCCCCGCCAGTTCGCAGACCATGCGTGCATTTCGCGCCGTCAGGCGCAGCGGCACATTGCCCGCAACGGCGGTGATGCCCAGCACCTGGATCTCTTCGGGGCTGGCAAGGGCCAGAAGGATCGCCACGGCGTCGTCCTGACCGGGGTCGGTGTCAATGATGATCTTGCGGGGGGCCATGGGGCATGCCTCTTTTTCGGGTCGGGCGGAGAGTGACGGGGACCGCGCGGGGTGTCCAGAACCCGATTTGGGCTCAGCCGGGTTTTGCCAATTGCGCGCGCAGGGTCATTGCGGGGTGATGGTTTCGTTCGAAGAAACCCAGCGCTCAGCCCGACCGTTCCGCGGCCTTGGCGGCATTCCAAAGCGCGTCCATCTCGGCCAGGTCCGATTGCTCCGGCGTCCGGCCGTCCATGGCAAGCGCGGCCTCGATCGCCTTGAAACGGCGGGTGAATTTGGCGTTGGCCCGCCGCAGCGCCTGTTCCGGATCGACCTCAAGGTGCCGGGCAAGATTGGCCATGACGAAGAGAAGATCGCCCATCTCTTCCTCGATCTTGTCCTGGGGCAGGTGGTCCCGCGCCTCCACGAGTTCGCGGGCCTCTTCGGCGATCTTGTCCAGCACATCGCCCGTATCGGTCCAGTCGAACCCCACCCGCGCCGCGCGTTTCTGCAGCTTGAGCGCACGCAGGAGCGCGGGCAGGCCCACGGCCACACCGTCCAAAACGCCCTGTTCGCCCTTGGCGGCCCGTTCGGCGGCCTTCACCTTTTCCCAGTCGCGGGTCTGCTGTTCGGCGGATTTGTCCCGGCTCTCATCGCCGAAGACATGGGGGTGGCGCGCGACCATCTTGTCGGAAATGGCATTGGCGACCGAGTCGAAGGTGAAATGCCCCGCCTCTTCGCCCATCTGCGTGTGATAGACCGTCTGCAACAGCAGATCGCCCAGTTCGCCCTCGAGCTCGCCCCACGCCTCGCGTTCGATCGCGTCGGCCACCTCGTAGGCCTCTTCGATCGTGTAGGGCGCGATCGAGGCGAAATCCTGCTCGATATCCCAGGGGCAGCCGGTCTCGGGGTCGCGCAGGCGGCGCATGATCTCTCGCAGGCGGGGCAGGCCGCCCATGGGGTCGAAGATCAGGCTGTCGTCGGGCATTGCGGAACCTCGTGCTTTGGGATCAGATGCCACGGTGCACAGCCTGCGCCCGGAGTCCAGCCAATGCCTGTCCTGAACCGAATTGCCGATTATGCCGACGATCTGACCGCATGGCGGCGTCACCTGCACCAGCACCCCGAGCTGGGGCTTGACTGTCACAAGACCGCGGCCTTTGTCGTGGAGCGGTTGCGCGAATTCGGCGTGGACGAGATCCACGAAGGCATTGCCGAGACGGGCGTGGTCGCCATCATCCGCGGGCAGGGCGCGGGCGGCTGCACGGGACTGCGCGCCGATATGGACGCGCTGCCCATGGACGAGATGACCGGCGCCGATCATGCCTCGACCATCCCGGGCCGGATGCATGCCTGCGGCCATGACGGGCATACCACGATGCTTCTGGGGGCCGCGCGCTACCTGGCCGAGACACGCAATTTCGCAGGTTCGGTCGCGCTGATCTTTCAGCCGGCCGAAGAGATCACCGGCGGCGGGCGCATCATGGTCGAAGAGGGCATAATGGACCGCTTCGGCATCGACGAGGTCTATGGCATCCACACCTACCCCTCGGCCCAGGAGGGTACGATGCTGACCCGCCCTGGCCCGATCCTCGCCGCGGTGGACGATTACGAGATCACCATCCGCGGCAAGGGCGGGCATGCGGCGCATCCGGACGAATGCATCGACCCGCTGATCGCGACCACGGCGATCCACCAGGCGTTCCAGACCATCGTGTCGCGCAGCGTGACGCCCACCGATCCGCTCGTCATCACCGTGACGCAGATCCACGGCGGATCGGCGCTGAACGTGATCCCCGACATCGCCACCATGGCGGGCACCGTGCGCTGCTATAGCGAAGAGGTCCGGCAACTGGCCGAACGGCGCATCCGCGACATCCTGAAAGGCATCGAGATCACCCATGGCGTTCAGGTCGAGATCGACTACCAGTACGGCTACCCGGCCACCGTGAACCATGGCCCCCAGACCGAGACGGCGCTGGCGGTCGCCCGCGAGGTCGTGGGCGAGGGGCGTGTGGACGGCGATGCGCCCGCGTCGATGGGTGCCGAGGATTTCTCGTACATGCTGAACGCGCGGCCCGGGGCGTTTCTGTTCCTGGGCCAGGGGGTGGGGCCGTCCTGCCACCATCCAGCGTTCGATTTCAACGACACGGTCGCCCCGGTGGGCGCGTCGTTCTTCGCGCGTCTTGTGGAAACGCGCCAGCCGGTGGTGCGCTGATGGCCCTCGAAGATGCAAAAACGCAGGTCGACCAGGCCTTTACCCGCGACGATCTGCTGGGCCTGAGTTTCGAGAACACGTTTGGCGGGGCTACGTCCTTTTTGCGGCGGCGCTACACCAAGGATCTGACCGGTGTGGATCTGGCGGTCACCGGCGTGCCTTTTGACCAGGCGGTCACGAACCGGCCCGGCACGCGTCTTGGTCCCCGCGCCATCCGTGAGGCGAGCGCGCTGCAGGTCTACGATCCTCCCTATGGTTGGGGCTATGACCCGCTGTCGGAATTCGCCATCGCCGATTACGGCGATCTGGCCTTCGACTATGCCGATGTGCCTGCCATGCCGGGCAAGCTGACCGACCATATCCGGGGCATCCTGTCCGCCGGGGCGGCCAGCGTCACGCTTGGGGGCGATCACTATATCTCGTTCCCGATCCTGCGTGCCTATGCGGAAAAACACGGGCCCCTGTCGCTCTTGCAGTTCGACGCCCATTCCGACACCTGGGCCGATGACGACATGACCCGCATCGACCATGGCACCATGTTCTACAAGGCGGTGAAGGAAGGGCTGATCGACCCGACACGCTCGGTCCAGATCGGCATCCGCACGACGAACCCCGACACGCTGGGGGTGACGACCTTCGACGCGCGGCAGGTCCATGAAGAGGGCGCGGCGGCGATCGCGAAGAAAGCCAAGGCTGTTCTGGGCGATCATCCCACCTACGTGACGTTCGACATCGACTGTCTTGATCCGGCCTTTGCCCCCGGCACCGGCACGCCGGTCTGGGGCGGGCTGTCGAGCGGTCAGGCCGCGATCCTTTTGCGCGACCTGGCGGGCATCAACATGGTGGGCGGAGACGTGGTCGAGGTCTCGCCGCCCTTCGACACCACAGGGGCCACCGCGATTGCCGGGGCCCATGTGGCAATGGAACTGATCTGCCTCTGGGGCTGGACGCGGCGCGGCTGAGCCCAGACCGACGCGATGGAAAGGCTGTGCGATGAAACTCTTGTCTTGGATTGTGATCCTGATCGGCGTGGCGGTGCTGGGCCTTGCGACCTATGCGCGCCTCGCGCCCACGGTCCCCGAAGCCTGGCACCGGTCCTCGGGCCAGTCGGAACTGGGTCATACGCCCGCAGTCGGCGGGCATCTCTATCGCGAGGTCGTGGGGACCGAGGGGCCGCAGCTGTTGACCATATTGGACCGCATCGCCCGGGATACCCCACGCACCGCCGTTCTGGCAGGCTCGGTCGAGGAGGGGCAGATCACCTATATCACCCGCTCGCGGATCTTTGGCTTTCCCGATTTCACCACCGTGACACTCGAAGGCGCGGGCGAGGCCCAGGTGCTGGAGATATGGGCGCGGCTGCGCTTTGGACAGTCGGACATGGGCGTGAACCGCGCGCGGGTCGGGGGCTGGCTGGCCGGTCTGGACCGCGGCTAGGCCCATTGCGCCATCTTGACCGGACCGGCGGGATGGGAAAGACAGACCGGCATGATCCCCGAAGACCGACTAGAGCAGATCAAGCAACGCTTCGAATATGTCGAGGCCCGGATGGCGCAGGCCAGCGGTGGCGATGACATCGCCGCATTGGGCCGCGAATATGCCGAACTGAAGCCGGTGGTCGACCAGATCGCGGCCTACCGCCAGTTGCGTGCCGATCTGGCCGATGCGGAGGCGATGCTGGACGATCCGGACATGCGCGAACTGGCCGAAGAAGAGCTGGGGGTGCTCAAGGCGCGGCTGCCCGAGGCCGAGGCGGCGCTGCAACTGGCGCTTCTGCCCAAGGATGCCGCAGATGCGCGCCCAGCGATGATCGAGATCCGGCCCGGCACCGGCGGGGAAGAGGCCGCGCTCTTTGCGGGCGACCTGCTGCGCATGTACCAGCGCTATGCCGAGGCGCGGGGCTGGAGCTTCGACATCGTCGAGGAACAGCAGACCGAGCTGGGCGGCATCAAGGAGGTCGTGGCCCATGTGAAGGGCGACGGGGTCTTTGCCCGGCTGAAATACGAATCCGGCGTGCACCGGGTCCAGCGTGTCCCGGCCACGGAATCGGGCGGGCGCATCCATACATCCGCTGCGACCGTCGCGGTGCTGCCCGAGGCGCAGGATGTGGATATCAAGATCGACCCGAACGACCTGCGCATCGACACCATGCGCAGCTCCGGCGCGGGCGGGCAGCATGTGAACACCACCGATTCCGCCGTTCGGATCACGCACCTGCCCACGGGCCTTGTCGTCACGAGCTCCGAAAAATCCCAGCACCGCAACCGCGAGCTGGCCATGCAGGTGCTGAAATCGCGGCTCTACGATATGGAGCGTCAGAGGGTCGACAGCGAACGCAGCCAGGACCGCAAGGCGCAGGTGGGCTCGGGCGACCGGTCGGAACGCATCCGCACCTACAATTTCCCCCAGGGCCGGATGACCGACCACCGGATCAACCTGACGCTCTACAAGCTGGACCAGGTGATGCAGGGCGATCTGGACGAGGTGATCGACGCGCTCACCGCCGATGCCCAGGCCGCCCAGCTGGCGGAGATGACCGGGTGAGCGACCGACCCCTGGCCGATCTGGTCAAGCAGGTTACGGCAGAGCTGTCCAAGGCCGGGATCGACAACGCCCCGCGCGAGGCACGGCTTCTGGTGGCCAAGGTCTGTAATCTGCCGCCCGACCGGGTGGGGCTCGAAGGGGGGCGCCCGGTGAGTGAAACCGAGGCCGACACCGTCGCGGCTATGGTGTCCGAGCGACAAAGGCGCAAACCCCTGTCGCATCTGCTGGGCTACCGGGCGTTCTACAAGCACCGCTTCGCCGTGTCGCCCGATGTGCTGGACCCGAGGCCCGAGACCGAGACGCTGGTGTTGGCGGCCCTCGAGCATCCTTTCGACACCGTGCTCGACCTCGGCACCGGGTCCGGCGCGATCCTGCTGTCGCTCTTGGCCGACAGGCCCGGCACCCGGGGTCTGGGCACCGACCTGTCCGCGCGCGCCCTGCGCGTGGCCGAGGAGAATGCGCGCCGCCTGAGCCTGTCCGATAGGGCACGTTTTCAGCAGGGCGACTGGTTTCACGGCATCAAAGGCCGGTTCGATCTGATCGTCTCGAACCCGCCCTATATCGCCCTGGACGAGATGGCCGGGCTACAACCCGAACTGTCCTATGAGCCGCGCATGGCGCTCACGGACGAGGGTGACGGGCTGGGCGCCTACCGTGCCATTACCCGCGGCGCGCCCCCGCATCTGGAGCCCGGCGGCCGGCTGCTTGTTGAAATCGGTGTCACGCAGGGTGCGGATGTGGCGATGCTTTTCCGGGCGGCGGGGTTGCAGGATGTGTGCGTCCAGCCTGATCTTGACGGGCGCGACCGGGTCGTCGATGGGCGGCTTCCTGCTGCCAAACAGTGACACCCGGGCATATAAACCGGCCCAACAGGGCGGAAATGCCGAAAAATGGCGCATTTCCTCTTGTCAGCGCCGGGCAGCCATGTTTACTCGGGGCAGTCGCGCGACAACGCCGTTATCGTTACGCCCGACGCCAAGCCAAACAGACAGTGCCCTGTGGACGGTCAAAACGCAGTCTGCGTGACCCGGGGCACAGCGAAGAAACGCAAGGCTGGATAGCAAGTTTATGAGATCATCCAAGTCACGTTCGCGGTCGAAATCCAACCGCAACCGTTCGGTCGGCAATATCGTCAACCGCGTCTTTGACAGCTCGGGTCCCGAGGGCAAGGTGCGCGGCACCCCGCAGCAGATCATCGACAAGTACAACCAGCTGGCGCGCGATGCCCAGCTGTCGAATGACCGGGTCGCAGCCGAGAATTTCCAGCAGCACGCGGAACACTACCTGCGCATGCTGAGCGAAGCCCAGCGCGAGCAGGACGCCCGCCGCGAACAGCAGGAACGCGAGAACCGCGAACGCCAGGCCGAGCGCGATCGCGAGCGCGCTGCCAAGGACGCCAAGGACAAGGACCGCGACCAGAACACGGGCCAGGGCAACGATGACGCTGCGCGCAACGCCCCGTCGGACAATCGTGGCGACAGCGACGTGATCGACACCGGCAGCGGGTCCGACAGCGGTCTGGTGGACACGCCGGAAGAGGCGAAGGCCGAAAAGCCCAAGCCTGCCCGGAAACCCCGCAAGAAACCCGCGCCCAAGGCCGAGACAAGGTCGGACGGGGACCAGGACGCGCCCAACGACGCACGGGACGAGAAACAGGCCGACACCCAGTCCAGCGGCGGCCCTGCCGAAGCGGCCGAATAGTCAGGTCTTCTGAAACGTGCGGGCGAGGGCGCAGAACGCCTCGAGCCCGACGGTTTCCGCCCGGTCCGTGGACGCGATGCCGCAAGCCCGCAACCGATCCTCGATATCCGGGGCCAGCCCCTTGAGCGCGGCGCGTAGCATCTTGCGCCGTTGGTTGAAGGCCATGGCCACCACCCGCTCCAGCACCTTTGGGTCCGCCGCATAGCGCGGTTCGGGCAGGGCGGTCAGGTGGACCACCGCGCTCGACACCTTGGGGGGCGGCGTGAAGGCGCCGGGCGGCAGCGACATCACGATGCGCGCTTCGGCCCGCCATTGGGCCAGAATGGCCAGGCGGCCATAGGCCTTGGTCCCCGGCTGCGCCACGATCCGCTCCGCCACCTCGCGCTGGAACATCAACGTCAGGCTGTCCCAGACCGGTGGCCATGTTTCTGGCGTGAGCCAGCGCACCAAAAGCTCCGTTCCGACGTTGTAGGGCAGGTTCGCCACGATCCGGATGGGCGGGCTCAGATGCGCCAGCGGGTCGATCTCGAGCGCGTCGGCATTCAGCACCTCGAGCCGCCCGGGATAGGCCTCTGCGATCTCGGCCAGCGCGGGCAGGCAGCGCGCGTCTTTCTCCACAGCCAGCACCCGCCGCGCGCCCTGGGCCAGAAGCCCGCGGGTGAGCCCGCCGGGGCCAGGCCCGATCTCCAGCACGTCGCAGGCGGTCAGATCGCCCGCCTGCCGCGCGATTTTCGCCGTCAGGTTCAGATCCAGAAGAAAGTTCTGCCCCAGCGCCTTGCGCGCGGAAAGCCCATGCATCGCGATCACCTCGCGCAGGGGGGGCAGGGCGTCGATGCCGGTCATGGGGTGCCGCCCGCCATGGCCCAGGCCATTTTCAGCGCCTCGATGGTCGAGGACGGGTTGGCGAGGCCCCGGCCTGCGATGTCGAAGGCAGTGCCGTGGTCGGGCGAGGTGCGGATGAAGGGCAGGCCCAGCGTCACGTTCACACCGCGGTCGAAATCCAGTGTCTTGATCGGGATCAGCGCCTGGTCATGATACATGCACACCGCCGCGTCATAGCGTGCCCGGGCGGGGCCGTGGAACATGGTGTCGGCGGACAGAGGCCCGGTGATCTCCATGCCCTCGGCCCGCAGGCGGTCTAGGACTGGCGCGATCACCTCGATCTCCTCGCGGCCCATCTTGCCGCCTTCGCCCGCGTGGGGGTTCAGCCCGGCGACCGCGAGGCGGGGTGCGGCGATGCCGAACCGCGCGATCAGTGCCGCGTGGGTCACGCGGATCGTATGGTCGATCAGGTCCGGTGTCAGGGCCGCGGGCACCTCGGCCAGCGCGATATGGATGGTCACGGGCACCACGCGCAGCTGCGGCCCGGCCAGCATCATCACGGCCCGGTCGATCCCGCCCAGCGCGGCCAGGTATTCCGTGTGGCCCGGATAGGTGAACCCCGCCCCGTCCTGGAGCGCCTGCTTGTGGATGGGCGCTGTGCAGACCGCGCTGGCCGCGCCGGATTGCACCAGATCCACCGCGCGTTCGATCACGTCGATCACGCCCTGGGCATTGGCCGGATCGGGCGTGCCCGGCTGGGTCGGCGCGGGAAAGGCGTGGGGTAGGACCGGAAGGCCCCGTTGCGCGGCGGACGGGGCCTCGGCCGGATCGGAAATCTCGGCAACGGCTGTGCCAGCGGGCAGGTGGCCCGGGTCGCCGATCCAGAAGAAGGGCAGGCGCGGCCCCAGGTCCTTCCAGGCCAGCACCGCCAGTTCCGGACCGATCCCCGCCGGTTCGCCGCAGGTCAGCGCGACGGGGGCGGGTGTCATGGCTCGACGATCCGCGCGTCCGCCAGAAGCTGTTGCAGGTAGCCATCCGCATAGGCTTCGATCCGGCGATTGCGCAGCGCCGCGACCACGTCCTCGCGCGCGGTATCCTCGTTCACTTCTGCCGTGCGGCCGCACATCATCACCAAGAGCAGATTGTCGCCGCGCGTCAGCACCGCCGAGGTTTCACCGGGGTCAAGCTTGGACAGCTCGATGCCGATATCCTGGGGGATGTCGCCGGGGGCACGGCTGATCCGGGTCAGGCGCTCTTCGGGCTGGCCCTTGGCGATGCCGTACAGGTCGTCGCAGCGGTCGGTGACATCCGCGATGCGGGCGGCCTCGGCCAGGGCCTGGGCGCTGCGCCCGCCGGGGATCAGGTAGGTGGCATAGTCGATGGCCGCGTAATCGGGCTCGGCATAGTCGGTCTCTTCGATGGCGCGGAGCTGGAACAGGGCCACCGCATTGGGAATGGGCAGCGGGTCCGACACCTCGCCGGGGGCAAGGCTCAGGATGATGGGCCGCAGCGCCGGGGGCAATTCGTTGATGTTGCGCCAGGGCAGGCGGCCGCCATTGGCGCGGCTGGCGGTGGCGGAGTAGCGGCGCGCCTCGGCCGAGAACGCCGCCTCGGAGGTGATCTGCGAGATGCGGCGCGCACGGGCGTTCACCGCCTCGGCCTCGGCCGGGGGCGCAGGCATGATGATTTCCGACATCAGCACCCGGACGCCACCGGTGCCCCCCGCGCCGGACAGGGCGCGGTCGATCTCGGCCTCGCTGATCTGCACGCGACCCGCAAAGCGCGCGCGCACGACCTCGCGCCAGGCCAGGCCCGCCTCTACGAAATCGCGAAAGCTTTCCTCGGACACGCCGCCGGCGGCCAGGGCCTGGACGAATTCCTCTAGGGTCAGGTTCGCGCGCCCGGCGAATTCCTCCATCCCGGCGATGATCGCGTCTTCGCCGGGGACGATGCCTTGCGCGGCGGCCGCGCCCATCTTGACCCGTTCCTCGATCAACTGCTGGCGGGCGACCTCGGCCGGATCACCCGGCGCGCGCAGAAGCTCGACGAAACGCTGACGCTGTTCAAGCTCGTAGCCGGTGATCACGCGATCATTCACGATGACGGCCGGGCTGAACAGCCCTTGGGCCCAGACCGGTGCGGCGCAGGTCAGGATCATGGCCGCAATCAGGGCGAACGGGGTCGGAATTCTCATGGTCGGCCTCGTGTCCGTTTCTTGTCTCAGTTGCCGCAGCTCCGGCGATGGGTGCGGGCGCTGCCTCCGGTGCTAAACCCTTTCAGCGCCACGGTCAGCCCGTAATCTGTCGATGGCTCCAGATTAGACGAGTTGGCATAGCGCCGCGCTACGCTCAGGCTCACGTCGACACATTCGTTCTGATAGCGCAAGCCCACAGCCGCGCGGGCCGGGCTATCGCTGACCAGATCATAGCGGAGATTGGCGGTGCCGCTCCAGTGGCGGCCAAGGTCATAGGCGCTGCCGAGGGTCCATTCGGCAATGGCCGCGTCGCGGCCTTCGTCCAGATCGGCGGGGTGCCAGGAATAGGTGGCGTTGAATACGGCCTTTCGCAACGCCAGCTGCGCGCGGACTTCGGCCTTGGACACATCGGCATCTTCGCCCAGAAGCGCGCGGGCGGTCATTTCCAGACCGTTCTGCATCTCGAGCCCGCCGGCGATGAGAAGATCGGACTGCGTGCCGCCAAGCCCCGAACTGCGCGAGAATGCATCGTTCGCCTCGTCCCGGTAAACCTGGCCCAGGGTCAGTGACGCGCTCCAACCTGCGGGGTCGTGGCGCATCCAGCGCAGGCCCACGGCTGCCTGAAGACCCCGTTCCCGCCGGTCGGCGGCTGGAAACCGGCTGAGCCCCAGAAAGTTGCCGTCGTCGAACTCGACCCGGGTGCTTTCGTCGTTGGGAATGTCACGCGTTCGGCCATCGGACCAACCCACTTGCACGACGGGTTCGAACAGCTGCACGGCGCCGCCCGCTTCGCGGCGTCTGAGCGGCCAACGCAGGTCCACCACCGCCTGGGGCATCACGTCGGTGACTTGCTGCGCGGCGGTGCTGTCCTGGGAAATCCAGTGCGTGTCCACGATCAGGCCCGTCCGGACGCCGGCGCGCAGCCCGGCCGGCAGGGTCCAGCGCTTTTGCCAATTGGCCTCGGCCAGGGTGCGGGTCACGTCGCGGCCGACCTGGTCATCGTCGGAGTAGCGATAATGGGAATGCGCCTCGAGCGCGAACCGAAGCTCGCCGCCCAATGCCTTTGGGAACAGCCGCCGCTCGTACCGTGCATCGCCGATGATCGTGGGCTGGGTCGCGTTGTCCTCGCCGTCGCGCAGGGATTCGTAATGGATCAGGCTCGCCTCGACCCAGCTGTCGCGCTTCGCGCGGTCGACGCGGATCTCGCTGTCCAGCCGGTCCTTGCCGGAATAGCCGTATTCGGCAAGATACCCGTCATCGGTGGTTGTCTCGATGTCGAAGCGCAGCGTGTAGCCCTTTCGCAGGTCGAACCGGCCCTCGGCAAAAAGGTAGCCCCGCAGTTCGTCGCGAATAAGCGTGTCCTTGGACAGCGCCATGTTCAGCGTCAGGTCCCCGTTCACGAAGGCCTGCCGGTAGCGCGCCTCGAGCGTGCGGGTCACCGGCGAGACATAGGGTGTCAGCGTCAGGTCCGCATGATCGCCGATGGGTATGAAATAGGGCATCTTGAGCCCGAAGCCCAGCTGCGTGGTCGAGCGGGTGCGCGGCACAAGGAACCCGCGGGCGCGTTCGACCGTGGGATCGGGCAGGCGCAACCGTGGCAGGTAGAAGACCGGCACGCCCAGCACGCGAAACTGCGCGTTGTCGAAATAGAGCTGTCGGGCCTCTTCGTCGTGTATCACCCGCCGCGCGCGGATCTGCCAGAGCGGTTCGCGATCGGTGCCGCAGACCTGGCAGGACGAGGCGGTGACCCGGCTCAGCTGGCTGTAGCGGCCGTCCACCCGATCGAGCTGCAGCGCGGCGATCTGCATCTGCTGGTCGAGCACCATCCGCGCGCCTGTCAGAAGCCCGTTTCGGAAGCCCGTATCAAGCGACGCGGTGTCGGCCACCAGCACCATGCCGCTCCCGTCGTCGAGCCGCACCGGCCCCTCGATCTCCAGCCGGTTCGTTGCCCGGTCATAAACCACGCGGCGCGCATAAAGCCGTTGCCCGTCGAACAGCGCCTCCACGTTGCCCTCGGCGACGATCACGTTTTCCGCTTCGAGCCGCACGGTGTCGGCCAGCAGGAAGGCGGGGGCGTCGTCCTTCGCCAGGGCAAGGCCGGGCAAGGCCAACAGCCAGATCACCGCCAGAAGAACGCGCCGCATCAGCCGTCCTCCATATGCAGCAGCAGCCCGAGGGCAAGCAGGACCGACGCCACCGGCGGCGTCCAGGCCGCCATGAGCGTGGGGATCTGGCCGTTCTCGCCCAGGATCTGCGCAAAATTGCGGATGTAGTAGAGCCCGAAGCCCATCAGCACCGCACCCAGCACGGCGAGCCCAGTGCCGCCAAAGCGGGTGTGGCGCATGGTAAAGGCCGCGCCCACCAGAACCATGGCCACCAGGAACAGGGGACGGGCAAGCTCCATCTGCATCCAGACCGCGTGGCGGCGGGCCGAGAAGCCGGCCTCTTCGAGCTGGTCGATGAAGGCAGGCAGGTCCCAGACCGAAACCGCAGCGGGTGTGCCGAAACTGTCTATGATCCGCTCCTGCGTCAGGGTCGAGGGGACGGTCAGCCGGTCGTGGGTTACACGTGCCTCGGCGGGGTTGACGCCGGGCGTGAGCGGCCATTCCACCGCGTTGCGCAAGTCCCACGCGCCGTCCACAAGTTGGGCGGCTTCGGCCTCGATCCGGCGCACGGGGCCGCCATCGGGGGCATAGCCCACGAAACTCACGGTGTAGAGCACCAAGGCATCGGGGCTGGCGCGCGCCGCGCGGATCACGGTCTGCCCCCGTTCGCTGCCCTGGCGCAGCCACAGCCCCTCGCGCCCGATGGACAGTGCGGCGTCGCTGCCGCTTTTGTAGAAGGCGCGCAGCTCGTCGTATCGCTTGGAAGTTGCCGCGACGATGGGGTTGGCCATGGCCACGGCGATCCCGCCGATCAGGCTGGCCACCAGCACCGGCGCCACCAGCGCGCGGAGGGCCGAGCGCCCGGCGGCCCGGGTCACAACCAGCTCGGACGAGCGGGCGAGGCCCAAAAACAGCGTGACCGTGGCCAGGATCATCACCAGCGGCAGGATCTGATACATGCCCTCGGGCGTGTTCAGCATGGTCAGGCGCAGGATTTCGGAGAACGGCACGACCCCCGGTTCGAAGCGGCGCAGCTGTTCGACCATGTCGAGCAGCATCGTGAAGCCCAGGAACACGGCGAAGATCGCCAGGAAGATCCACAGGAAGCGGCGCGCGAAATAGACATGCAGGATCATGCCGGCACCTCGCCGCCGTCGCGGTCCTGTCCGTCGTCACGGTCTGGTCCTTTGCGTCCCCGCCGCAGGCCCACGGGACGGGCGGCCCAACCCAGGATGGCCAAGGCCATGGCAAGGCCTACCGCCGATGGCAGGTACACCAGTGGCCAAAGCGCCGCGTTGCCGCGCAACGGATCGGTCACCGCGCCTTGTACCAGCTGGACGATGACCAGAAGAAAGATCGCGCCAATGATCTGGCGGCCCACGCCGAAGCGGCTGAACCCGCCCGCCAGCAGCGTGGCAAACCCGATGAGCGACGCGACCACGCACAGGATGGGTTGGTTGAAGCGTCCGTGAAGCTCTTCCATGACCCGCCCCTCGGATGTGTTGGCGTATGCGGCCACCTCGGCGCGGGGGCCCATCAACGCGCCGGTGCCCATGTGGCGGACATTCGGGTTCACGCCCGCGTCCGAGCCGATCATGTCGCCCACGTCATAGGAGAAATCCGAAAAAACCGTGGTCGACAACCGCTGCTCGGCCTGGACATAGGTCTGCGCCAGCCCGTCGATCATCACCAGTTTCGGCCCGCTGTCGTCCCGGATCAGATAGGCGGTCTGTGCGCTGTAGGTCACGTCGCGCCCCTCGGTCCGGCGGTCGGACAGGAACACGTCCTGCAATTCGCCCTCGGGCGTGATGTCGCGAATATAGAAGGTCACGCCCCGGGTCGGGTTGAGGAACGTCCCCTCGCGCAGGAGCCGCGCAGTGACGCTTTCGGCGATCTCGGCCTCGCGCTGCTCGAACCGGTCAAGGCTCGCGGGCACCAGGAAATGGGTCAGCGCGGCCATCATCGCACCGACGATCAGCCCGAAGATCAGCACCGGGCGCGCCAGCCGCCAGGGCGAAAAGCCCGTGGCCTGCATCACCGTCAGCTCGCTTTCGCTCGACAGGCGGTTGGTGACATAGACTGTCGCGGCAAAGGCCGCCATGGGCAGCACCATGCGGATCACGTTGGGCAGGCTGAGTGCCGTGAATTCCAGGAACACGCCCGCGGATTGGCCGTCGGCGATCAGCCGGTCGAACAGCACCACCGCGCGGTTGACCCAGTAGACCGAGACCAGCACAAGCGAGAAAAAGCCGAACAGGACCATGAGTTGCGACAGCATGTATCTGTCGAATCTCGCCATGGCCTCCCCCAGAACACCCCTTGGATTGAGGCCGGACCCTATCGGATTTGACGGGCGGGGCAAACTGCTATCTGGTAGCGCCGGATCGCCGCCGCGCGGGTGTGCGACACAGCTGCGAAACCCAGCCAATCGACAGGAGACCCCGATGACCGACCTTGCCACCGTGAGCTTTGAGGAAACGGACCTGGAGGCCATCGCCACGGCCGAGGGGCGGGTTGCCGTCTTCCTGCCGCCCGACGGGCGTCTGGGACGCGAGGCGCGGCGGGTGAACCGCCTGACACGGGGCGCGCTGGCGCGTCTGGCCGAGGATCCGGGCTTTGCCAAGATGGCGCCGGGCGATTGCCGCACGCTGGCCTATCCCGCGGGCATGGCGGCCGAGGTGGTGGACGTGGTCCTGCTGCCCCGGCGGCCCAAACCCGATGAGGCGCGCCGCGCAGGTGCCGCCCTGGGCAAGCTGCGCGGCGGCAAGCTCCTGACGCTTCTCGTAGGCACCACCGCACGGGCCGAGGACATCGTTCTGGGCGCGGTTCTGCGCGACTACAGTTTCGACGCGCACAAGACCAAGGACAAAACTGCCGAGGACGCGGTGCAGACCACGCCCGCAGGCATCCGCGTGATGGCCGGCAAACCCGCCGAGCTCGAGGCGCTATGCGCCGGGCCGCTGGCGGTGGCGTCGGGTGTGTTCTTCACCCGTGATCTCATCAGCGAGCCGGCCAATGTGCTGACCACCACCGAATTCGCCCGCCGTCTGACCGAACTGGCCGAGCTGGGGGTCGAGGTCGAGGTGCTGGACGAGGACGCCCTGGCCAAGCTGGGCATGCGCGCGCTCCTGGCGGTCGGACAGGGCTCGGACAGCCCGTCGAAAGTGGTGGTCATGCGCTGGAACGGCGGACCCTCGGGCGATGCGCCGCTGGCCTTGGTCGGCAAGGGCGTGGTCTTCGACACGGGCGGGATTTCGCTCAAACCCGCCCAGGGCATGGAAGACATGACCATGGACATGGGCGGGGCCGGGGTCGTCGCGGGAACGATGAAGGCGCTGGCGGCGCGCAAGGCCAAGGCGAATGTGGTGGGGCTTGTGGGTCTGGTCGAAAACATGCCTTCGGGCACTGCGATCCGCCCGGGCGACATCGTCGCCTCGATGAAGGGTGACACGGTCGAGATCATCAATACCGATGCCGAGGGGCGGCTCGTGCTGTGCGACGTGATGTGGTACGCGCAAGATCGGTTCGAACCGGCTGCGATGGTGGATCTCGCCACTCTGACCGGGGCCTGCATCATTGCTTTGGGGCACGAGAACGCGGCGGTGTTTTCCAACGACGACATCCTGGCCAACGCCTTTCTGCGCGCGGCCTCGGACGAGGGCGAGGGGGCCTGGCGCATGCCGCTGGGCCAAGCCTATGACGATCAGCTGAAATCGGCCAAGGCCGATATGAAGAATGTCGGCGGACGCCCCGCGGGCGCGATCACGGCGGCGCAGTATCTTGCCCGGTTCGTCAAGGAGGGCACGCCCTGGATGCATCTCGACATCGCGGGCGTGGCGCAGGTCGCCAAGGACACGGCCTTTGCCCCCAAGGGCGCGACCGGCTGGGGGGTGATGGCGCTCAACCGGCTGGTGGCCGACCATTACGAGACCAAGGGCTGAGCCGGTTTGGGGGCCGCCTATTTCTACCATCTGACGCGCCGCCCGCTCGAGGCGACGCTGCCGGTGCTTCTGGAGAAGTCGCTGGCCGCGGGCTGGCGGGTGGCTGTGCGCGGCACGGATGCGGCGCGGCTGGCCTGGCTGGACGAAAAGCTGTGGCTCGGGGACGAGGCCGGGTTTCTGCCCCACGGGTTGGCGGGCGGCCCCCATGATGCCGACCAGCCGGTACTGTTGACCACGGCGGCAGAGGCGGTGAATGGCGCGGTTTGCGTCATGGCCGTCGACGGGGCCGAGGTGACGGCAGGCGAGGTGCGGGCGCTCGAGCGGGTCTGCATCCTTTTCGACGGCAATGACGCCGCGGCGCTCGACCGTGCCCGCGGGCAGTGGCGCGACCTGACCGGGGCGGGCTGCGCCGCGCAATACTGGTCCGAGGAGAGCGGCCGCTGGGTGAAAAAGCAGGACCGCCCGGCGGCGGAGTGAGCATTACGCGCCTATGGCGATCTGGCGTCCCGGGCGTGTCTGGGACCTTTGGCAGGCGGGGGTAGGGAGGTCCCGGGTCAAGCCCGGGACGCGCGTGCAATCACGGCCTCCGCGCCCCGGACCCGGATCCGGGGCCTCGGGTCGAAGGGCGACGCGCCGCTGCCACGCCCGAAACCCGTGCTCTTAGCGGGTCAGCACCAGTTCCCCGCCGGTGATCTCGATCTTCTCGAAGCGTTGGAGGTAGGTCATGCCCAAAAGGCTTTCGCGCATCTCGCCCGCGCTGACAAAGGCGCGCAGGTCGCGTTCCTCGATCTCGCCGATGGCAAGGCGGTCGAGGCGCACCGGTGCCGTCTGGACAGCGCCGTTGGCCGTGTAGGCCTGGCCGAAAAACGCAAGATCGTCCGTCGCAAAGCCCGCGCGCTCGGCATCGGCGCCGGTCAGCACCACGCTCGTGGCGCCCGTGTCCACCACGAAGCGGATCGGTGTGCCGTTCACCTGGGCCGTGACGTAGTAATGCCCGTCGGGCGATTGCGGGATCACGATGCGGCCGGTGTCGGAAAAGACCGCCTGGCGCGGGGCCACGGTGGTTCGGATATCGTCCCAAAGCCCGACCGCCGCGATCACACCCAGAAAAATCAGGCCCCATGTGACCGCGTGCTGTGTCATCCGGCCCAGATTGGCCCGGCCCGACAGCAACATGCCCCCGGCGATCACCGTGGTCAGAAGGCCGAGATAGATGAGGCTTGCGGTCTGGTCTCCGGTCATGGCCTAGACATAGGCACGCCGTTCCGCGCTGGAAAGGGTCAGCCCGGCGCAAAGCCGAAGGCGCGCAAACCGTCCAGCACGAATTGCACCGACAGCGCGGCCAGCAACATGCCCAGAAGCCGGGTCACCACGTTGATGCCGACCCGGCCCAGCGCGCGCTCGATCAGGCTGCCTGTCAGGAACAACAGGAAGGCGATCAGCACCACGGCCGCGGTCATGCCGACCACGATGCCCAGCCCCGCGATCCCGTCGACCTGACCGCGCAAGAGGATCACCGTTGCGATGGCGCCGGGCCCGGCGATCAGCGGGATCGCCAGGGGAAAGACGGAAGGGTCCGGGCGCTCTTCCTCGGCCTGGTCCTCGCGCCGCTTGGTGCGCCGCTCGAACAGCATGTCGAGCGCGGTCAGGAACAGAAGGATCCCGCCCGCGATGCGGAAGGCCGGCATGGAGATGCCTACGAACCCCAGCACCGCTTCGCCGAAGGCCGCGAACAGCGTCAGCAGCAGGATGGCGATACCGCAGGCGCGCAGGCCGATCGCCCGCCGCTCTGCCTGGGTGGCCCCTTGGGTGAGCGCCACGAAGAGCGGTGTCAGCCCGATCGGATCAATGATCACGAAAAGGGTGACGAAAGCCGTGATGAGAAAGCCGGTGTCCATGTCCTGTCCCAGAGCGTCCCGGGCACGCTAGGGCGAAGCCCGGCCCGCTGCAATCCCGCGATCGCGGGAGACGAGCGCCCCGCGCCAGGGCCGGATCAGACCGGAACGACAGCGGGCAGCCCGTCGGGATAGGCCTCGCGCAGCTGCTGCTTCGGGTCGACCTTGTCGAGGTGATAGTGCAACCGCTGGCACAGATCCGCGATCTCGTCGCGTTCGCCGCGCAGGGCCGTGAACGGGCGCGTCCGACCCGTCAGCACGAACTGCAGCGCGGCTCCGTCCTGTCCAAGGGGCACCGTGCGGATCTCTTCGATCCAGCGCAGGGGAAAGACATGGGCGATCCGGCTGTTGTTGAACCCGTTCAGACGGCAGATGGCCATCTGATGGGTGTCGATGTCGATCTCGACCTGGGTGCGATAGCCGCGCGTGGCATAAGCATAAAGCGCGATGCCGATGAACAGGAGCGCGAGCGACTGCGACGCGGTCTCATAGAGGCCAATGGTGCTTTGCGGACCCAGGAACAACACCCAGGGCAGGAAGGAGCCGTAGACGATCAGCGCGGCGATGGTGCGGCTGACCTTCTCGGTCAGTATTTCCAGCGGAAACCGCTCGGGCGCCTCGCTGAAACACCAGCGACCGGGGTCGATCGTGGCCTTGATGCCCTGCCAGGGCACGGGCTTGTGGGGATCGAGGATGGTGTTGCTGTCCATGCCGCGCCTTTTTCTAGTGCCGCAGGAGCAGTGTGCCGAAAAACAGGGCAATGCTGTGGCAGGAATGGCGGCTTTCCGGGGCAATCACACCGGTGGCAACGGTCCCTCTGGCCAGCGCTGTGCCTGTCAGCCCTCGGCCGTCTCGAGCCGTTCCAGAGCCTCCATCCACAGGGATTCCGCCCGGGCAAGGCCGTCCTCGACCTCGGTGAATTTGCGGTTCCACTGTTCCAGCTCCTGCACCTTGTCCGGTTCGTAGAGCGCAGGGTCGGCGAGCTTGGCCGACAGTTTCTCGTGCATCTCGGTGATCTTGGTCACGCGGTCCTCGCATTTGCGGACCTCGGCGCGGAGCGCGAGGATCGTATCGCGGTCTGCGCGCTTGGGCTTTGGCTTGGGCGCGGGTTTTTCCGTCTCGGACCGGGTCGAGACCGGGGCCGCATCGGCGCTCAGCAGCATCTTGCGATAGGCGTCGAGATCGTCGTCATAGGGCGTGACCGTGCCATCCTTGACCAGCCACAGCCGGTCGGCCACGAGGCTGAGCAGGTGCATGTCGTGGCTCACGAGGATCACCGCGCCGGAATAGGCGGTCAGCGCCTCCACGAGCGCCTCGCGGCTTTCGATGTCGAGATGGTTCGTGGGCTCGTCGAGGATCAGGAGATGCGGCGCGTCGAGCGTGGCCAGAAGCAGCGAGAGACGCGCCTTCTGCCCACCCGACAGGCGGCCCACCTCGGTCTCGGCCTGGTTCGCGCCCAGCCCGAAGCCCGCCAGCGTCGCGCGCAGTTTTGCAGGAGGCGTATCGGGACGTTCGCGCCGCAGGTGCTGCAGCGGTGTTTCATCCAGATGCAGCTCGTCCACCTGGTGTTGGGCGAAATACCCGATGCGGAGCTTGCCCGCCTTGGTCATCTTGCCCGCCATCAGCGGCAGCCGGTCGGCCAGAAGCTTGGACAGGGTCGATTTGCCCTGACCGTTCCTGCCCAGAAGCGCGATGCGGTCGTCCTGGTCGATGCGCAGGCTCAGACTCTTCAGCACCACCCGGTCGCCATAACCCGTCTCGCCGCCGTCTAGCGCCACGATGGGCGGCGACAGCTCGTCGGGCTCGGGGAAGGTGAAGACGCGCTTTGCCGCGTCCTCGGGGGCCGAGATCGGGTCCATGCGCGCGATCATCTTGAGCCGGGCCTGGGCCTGCTTGGCCTTGGACGCCTTGTAACGGAACCGATCGACGAAGCTTTGCAGATGCGCCTTGCGCTCTTCCTGCTTGCGGGCCTGTGCGGCCTGCACCGCACGCTGCTGGGCGCGGGTACGGGCAAAGGTGTCGTAGGGGCCCTGGTAAAGCGTCAGGCCCTTGTTTTCCAGGTGCAGGATCGCGCCCACCGCGCGGTTCAAAAGCCCGCGGTCGTGGCTGATGATGATCACCGTATGGGGGTAGCGCGCAAGGTATGTCTCGAGCCACAGCGCGCCTTCGAGGTCGAGATAGTTCGTGGGCTCGTCGAGCAGCAGAAGGTCGGGCTGGGCGAACAGCACGCCGGCCAGCGCCACGCGCATCCGCCAGCCGCCCGAGAAATCCGCGCAGGGCTGGCGCTGCTGGGCCTCGGAAAAGCCAAGCCCTTTGAGGATCGCCGCCGCGCGCCCCTCGGCCGACCAGGCGTCGATATCCGCAAGCCGCGTCTGGATCTCGGCGATGCGGGTCGGGTCCGTGGCGGTGTCGGCCTCGGCCATCAGCTCCGCGCGTTCGGTGTCGGCGGCCAGCACCGTGTCGATGAGCGAGACGTCCGAAGCGGGTGCCTCTTGCGCCACGCCGCCGATTCGGGCGCGGGGCGGCAGGGTGATCTCGCCGCCGTCCAGCGTCAGCTCGCCCCGTATCAGGCGAAAGAGCGTGGTCTTGCCCGTGCCGTTGGGCCCGACAAGACCCACCTTGTGGCCATCGGGAATGGTGGCGGTGGCCCCTTCGAACAGGGGCCGGCCTTCGACCGAGTAGGAGATATCGCGGATCCGCAGCATAGTGCGCGCGTTAGCAGAGCCTCGGGCGCGCCGCCAGCGCTGGAAGGGGCAGGGCGGCCGTGCTAGGTGCCTACGCGTCCATCACCGGAATTCCCGATGTCCCCCGATCCATCCCGCCCGCATCTGGGCACGCTTGTCCTGCTGACCGCGATGGCGGTGCTGTCGACCAACATGTTCCTGCCGTCGCTGCCCGCCATGACCGCCGATTTCGGCACGTCGGAGACAGTGATGGGCATCGCCATTTCGGGCTATATGGCGCTGTCGGCGGGGATGCAGCTGGTGATGGGGCCGCTGTCCGACCGGCTGGGGCGGCGGCCGGTCATGCTGGGGGCGCTGGCGGTCTATGTCCTTGGCTCTATCGGCTGCCTATTGGCGCAGAACATCACGCTGTTTTTGCTGTTCCGGATGGTCCAGGGGGTCGTCGTGACGGGCTCGGTTATCTCGAGCGCGGTGATCCGCGACCTTTGGCCCGCGGATCAGGCGGCGGGCAAGCTGGGGCTTGTCTCGGCCACCATGGCGCTGGCGCCCATGCTTGGGCCCGTGGCGGGCGGGATCATCGACACGGGGCTTGGCTGGCGGGCGGTCTTTGGCGTCTACACCGCGTTGGGGTTTCTGGCCTTGGGGCTGGTCTGGGTCGATCTTGCCGAAACCCGCGACCCATCTAGCGCAGGCCGGCGCCCGGGCGGATACCTGGCCCTGATGGCCGAGCCCCGGTTCTGGGCCTACGCGCTGTGCCAGGCGTTCTCGGTGGGCGCGTTCTACATCTTTCTGGCCGGTGCGCCCTTTGTGGCCGTTCAGGTCTTTGGCCTCTCCACGGCGCTGGTGGGACTGGGGCTGGGCACGATCACGGCGGGCTTCATGCTGGGCTCTTCGATCACCGCGCGTTATGCGCCGCGACTGGGCATACACCGCCTGATGCTGGCCGGGCGGATCTGCGCGCTCACGGGGCTTGGCGCCGGGGCGCTGGCCTTTGCACTGGGTGCCGAGGGGCCGCTTATCCTCTTCGGGGCGACGATATTCGTGGGCATCGGCAACGGGCTTACCCTGCCCAATGCCAATGCGGGCAGCCTCTCCGTGCGGCCCGACCTTGCGGGCACCGCGGCGGGCCTGTCCGGCGCGCTGATGATCGGGGGCGGGGCGCTTTTGACCACCCTGACAGTGGCGGCGCTGGCGCAGGCGGCCACGCCGCTCAGGCTTTTGGCGATCATGATCGCGTCGGTCCTCGTGTCCCTTGTCGCTGCGATCCGGGCCGCGCGGAACACCGCCTGAGCCGCGCCGGACAGCGGCGCGCACCCCCTTTCCAACCCCAGACCCCCGTGCTATCGGAGCGGCGATTTTTCACGAGGGCCGGGGCGCGATCCCGGCCTTTTCACAGGAGAGACGACATGGCCACCGAACGCACCCTTTCGATCATCAAACCCGACGCCACCCGCCGCAACCTGACCGGCAAGATCAACGCCAAATTCGAAGACGCAGGCCTGCGCATCATCGCGCAAAAGCGCATCCAGCTGACCAAGGCGCAGGCGGGCGAATTCTACGCCGTCCACAAGGAGCGCCCCTTCTACGACGAGCTGTGCGAATTCATGGCATCGGCCCCGGTCGTCGTGCAGGTGCTGGAAGGCGAGAACGCCATTGCCAAGAACCGCGAAGTGATGGGCGCCACCAACCCCGCTGACGCGGCGCCGGGCACCATCCGCGCCGAGTTTGCCGAATCTGTGGGCGAGAACTCGGTTCACGGCTCGGACGCGCCGGACACCGCAGCCGAGGAAATCGCGTTCTATTTCTCCGGTCTCGAGCTGGTCGGCTAAGACCGCCCTCCCGTTACGACACGAAAAGAGCCCCCGGTCGCAGGATCGGGGGCTTTTTGCGTCCTAGACAGGCTGGCGGCAGGCACGTCGCACCTCGCGATCGCGCAGGCCGGTTTCGACCAGCAGGCAGCGGTCCCGCGCTTCGTAATAGTAGCCGCGCGCATACCACATGACCGCCTCGTCCAGATCGCCATCGGCCACGCGATAGGCCCCTTTGAGGTAGCGGCCCGCGTATTCGAGGTTCACTGCCGGATCGAGCAGCGTCTCGGGCGGACCGCGATGGCCCATTTGTGCGGCGGTTTCGGGCAGGATCTGCATGAGCCCCCAATAGGGTCCGTTGCGCGCCTCAGCGCGGTAGTCGCTTTCGCGCTGGATCACCTTGTGCAAGAGCGCCTCGGGGATCTCGTGGCGGGCGGCGTAGCTCTCGATCAGCGCGCGCATCTCGGGCGTCTCACCGGGATAGAGCGCGGCGCGGCTGGCCGGCGCGGCCTCGGGCGCAGGGGCGGGGCGGCCACAGGCGGCCAGCGCGAGGCAGCTCAGGATCAGGGCAAGGCGCAACCGTGTTTTCATGCGCGTGACTTGGGCACGATCACACCGATCTCGTCCAGTGCGGCGTCGATGGCCGAGCGGTTTGGGCGGGATCCGGCCACAAGCGCGTCGAACCGGGCGCGCAGCGCGGTCTTTTCCGCGCCCTTGCAATCGTTCCAGGGCCGTCCCTGGAGCCCCATCACAAGCGCATAGTAGCCGATGAAATGGGGCCGGGTGCCCGCGGCGATCAGCCTGGCATAGGCGGCGTCGGCACCCATGTCGCGCAGCTGCTCGGCGCTGTCGATTCCCGCGGCGGTAAGCCCCGCGGCCATCGCGGGGCCGATATTGTGGATCTCTGTCACCGGGGCGGCCATGGGCCAAGATTAGGCCCGGCGCGACCCGCGGTCCAGACCGCTCAGATGCTGGCGAAATCCGTGAAGATCGGTTTCTGGGGCGTTTCCTTTGCCGGCGCGGGCTTGGGCGCGGCCCCCTTGGTCTGGGGTGGTTTCTGCTGGCTCATGGCGGCCTCCTGTGTCAGGTCGCATCATCGACCCGGTGTTATGGCAGCGTGAGAAAAGTGTTGCAGACACCTGGGTCAGGATCGGGGCGAAAGATCGGAAATTCAATGCCGTGCGCTTGATCCAGATCAGAGTGTGGCAATCCTCCCCGAAATAGGCATTCTGGCAGCATCTTTTTGAACGACGCGGACAGGACGAGTTTGGCAGAGGACAGCGGGCAGGCCGGCAGCGACCGGCTGACACGGATCGAACGGGCCGAGGCAAAGGCGTTGCGCACGGGCGGGCTCTTGTCCGTGCTGGCGGCGCTGTTGTGGGTGCCGCAGGCGGCGCTGGTGGCGGACCAGATCGCGGGGTGGGTCGGGGCACACCCGGTCGCGCTGCCGCTTTGGCTGGCCGCGCTTTGCTTTGCCGGACTCGCGGCGGTGCGGGCCGCGCTCGAGCATCGGGGCGGGCGCATCCTGTTCTCTGCGGCCGATCGGGTCGTGGCGGGGCTGCGCGAAACGCTGACGGCGCGAGAAGGCCGCAGGGGCCGCTTTGCCCCCGGCGGGCGTGGGGCCGCCGAAATCGCCGCGCTGGTCGCCGAGAAACTGCCGCTGCTCATCCCGGCGCTGACCCGCTACCGGCCCGCGCGGATGCGCGCCACGATCCTGCCGCTGGTGCTGATCGCGGTGGCGCTGCCCTTCAGCTGGGCGGTCGCAGTGATCTTTCTCGTCGCCGGGCCGCTGATCCCGGTTTTCATGGCCTTGGTGGGACTGGCCGCGAAACAGGCCAGCGCCGAGCAGATGGAGGAGATCGGCACCCTGAACGGGATGCTCTCGGACCGCTTGTCGGCGCTGATCGACATCCGCGCGCTGGGGGCCGAGGCACGCATGACCGAGGATTTCGCAACCCGGGCCGAGGCGCTGCGCGAACGCACCATGGCCGTGCTGCGGGTGGCGTTCCTGTCGTCGACCGTGCTTGAGCTTTTTTTGGCCATTGGGGTGGCGATGGTCGCGGTGTTCGTGGGCTTCTCGCTATTGGGCGAGCTGGGCTTCGGGGCTTGGGGCAACGGGTTGGGCGTGGGCGAGGGGGTGTTCCTGCTGATGCTGGCGCCCGACTTCTTCCAGCCGCTCAGAGACCTTTCTGCCGCCTGGCACGACCGCGCAGCGGCACAAAGCGTGGCCGACGAGGTTGCGGAGGTCGAGGCAGATGAAAGCCCCGCGATCCTGGGCACGGGCGGCCGGGCCGACCCGTTGTCGGGGCCTGCCGCAATCACGCTGCAGGGCGTGGTGCTGCCCGGCGGCGTGGTGTTGCCCGACCGGGCCATCGCCCCGGGCACGCGGCTGGCCATATCCGGGCCCAGTGGGGCGGGCAAATCCACTGCGCTGGCCGTGCTGGCCGGGCTGATCGCGCCCCAGCGCGGCGAGATCACCGTGGCGGGCCAGCGGCTCGATGACGCGACCGCCGATGCGTGGCGCGCGCGCGTGGCCTGGCTGCCCCAGGTGCCGCATTTCCTGAATGCCACGCTGTGGGACAATCTGGGCCGCCCGGGCTTCGACGCGCTGGATCCCGCGCTCGAACAGGCCGCCGTGGCCGAGGTCGTGGCGGCCCTGCCGCGCGGCGCGCGCACCCGCCTGGGCGAGACCGGTGGCGGCGTGTCCGGGGGCGAGGCGCGGCGGCTGATGCTGGCGCGCGCGATCCTGGCGCGGCCCTCGGTGGTGCTGGCTGACGAGCCCACCGCCGATCTCGACCCCGAAACTGCCCGCGCGGTCACCGCGGGGTTGTTGCAACTGGCTGAGCAGGGCGTGACGCTGATCGTGGCGACCCATGATCCCGACCTCATGGCGCGGATGGACGACGTGCTGCCCCTGGCGCGGAGCGTGGCGGCATGAGGCGGCTCTGGACCATCTTCGCCCTGATCTGGCGGCAGGAACGCGCAGCCCTTTGGCGGGGCGCGCTTTTGTCGGTGGCGGTGCTTGCGGCGGGGGGCGCGCTTCTGGGCCTGTCGGGTTGGTTCATCACCGCCGCGGGCGCGGCTGGGCTTGCGGGCATCGGCATCGCCTTCGACGTCTTTCGGCCATCGGCCGGTGTGCGGCTTTTGGCGCTGGGGCGCACCGCCGCGCGATATGGCGAGCGCATCCTGACCCATGACGCCACGCTGCGCGCGCTGGCTGTCCTGCGCGTGCGGCTCTTGCAGGCGCAGGCCCGTCAGCCGCTGGGTCAGCTGGTGCGGTTGCGCAGTTCTATGGCTCTGAACCGGCTGACGGCGGATGTGGACGCGCTGGACGGCATTTTGCTGCGGCTTGTGCTGCCCATCGGCGCGGGTCTTGTGACCCTGGCGCTGGCCTGGTCGCTTCTGGCCTGGCTGGTCGATCCGGCCATCGCGGCGGGCGTGGTGCTGGGCCTTGGCCTTGGCGGGGCAGGGGCGCTGTGGCGCGCGGCGCGGATCACCCGGCGTGACGCCGTCCTGGCCGAGCGTGCGACCCAGGCCCTGCGCACCCGCGTGATCGACCTGATCCGTGCGCGGGCCGATCTGGTCGTCTCGGGCCGCATGGCGGGTCAGCGGGCGCTGGTCGACACCGCCTGCGCGCGGGCCCATGGCGCTTTGCGCCGCCTTGACCGCGCCGACAGGGACACCGGCGCCGCCGTGTCGGTTGTCGTCGGAGCCGTGGCGGCAGCGGTGCTCTGGGCCGGGGGCAGCATGGCCGCGCAAGGTCTGATCGACCCGGCGGCCGCGGCGCTGGCCTTTTTCGCCGTTCTGGGCCTCTCCGAGGTCGTGATGCCGTTGCGCCGGGCAGGGGCAGAGCTGGGGCGGATGCGCGATGCCGCGGGCCGTGTCGTGCCTGCGCTGGAGACGGGGGCAGGCGGCCTGATGGCGATTCCCGCTCAAGACGCGGGCATGACCTCGCCCGCCGCACTGAACATAACGAACGTGACCTTCCGCCGCTCCGATGTGGCCGCGCCCGTGCTGGACAGTGTCTCTGTCTCTGTGGCCGCGGGCGAAACCGTGGCCCTGACCGGCGCCTCCGGATCGGGCAAAAGCACGCTTTTGTTCATCGTGGCTGGTCTGGAACGGCCAGAGGCGGGGAGCGTGACCCTTGGCGGGACCGCCCTTGCGGACCTGTCCGAAGAGAGCCTGCGGGCCCGGCTGGCCTTTCTGCCCCAGCGCAGCGCGCTGATCGGCGGGAGCGTTCTGGACAACCTCGCGCTGGCACGCGCCGACCTGACCGAGGACGCGGCATGGGATGTTCTGGACACGGTCGAGCTGGCCGACACCATCCGCGACCGGGGCGGGCTGCACGCGCCGCTGGGCGACGGCGGAGAGGGGCTGTCGGGCGGCGAAAGCCGGCGTATGGCCCTGGCCCGGGTGATCCTGCGCCAGCCCGAGGTTCTGCTGCTCGATGAACCGACCGAAGGTTTGTCGGCCGACCAGGCCGCGCGAATCCTGTCCAATCTGCGCCGCGCGTTGCCCGATGCGGCGATTCTGACCGCGTCCCACCGCAGGGCCGAACGCGACTGGGCGGACCGGTTGATCGCCTTGCGCAAATAAAGCTGTATCTTCGATATAGCTATTTGACCCAGATCAAGACGCGGAATCATACATTCCACTAACTGCACCTATCATACACCGGCGATATGCCTCGCCGGCAGAATGGAGATGCAGCTATGGAACTCGATCTGGTTGAGCTGTCGCGCCTGCAATTCGCGATGACAGCCATGTACCATTTCCTCTTCGTGCCGCTGACGCTGGGCCTGTCGATCCTCGTCGCGATCATGGAGACGGTATACGTGATGACGGGCCGCCCGATCTGGCGGCAGATGACCAAATTCTGGGGCACCCTGTTCGGGATCAACTTCGTGTTGGGCGTGGCCACCGGGATCACCATGGAATTCCAGTTCGGCATGAACTGGAGCTATTACAGCCACTATGTGGGCGACATTTTCGGCGCGCCGCTGGCGGTCGAGGGCCTGATGGCCTTCTTCCTCGAAGCCACGTTCGTGGGCCTGTTCTTCTTCGGATGGGACAAGCTGTCGAAAGTGCAGCACATGGTCGTGGCCTGGCTGGTCGCCATCGGCTCGAACTTCTCTGCGCTGTGGATCCTTATCGCCAATGGCTGGATGCAGAACCCGGTGGGGGCCGAGTTCAACCCGATGACCATGCGCATGGAGATGACATCGTTCTTCGACGTGGTCTTCAACGAGGTGGCGCAGGCCAAGTTCGTGCACACAGTGTCGGCAGGCTATGTCACCGCGTCGGTCTTCGTGCTGGGCGTGTCGGCCTGGTATCTGCTGAAGGGCCGCCATATCGAGCTGGCCCGCCGGTCCATCGCCGTGGCCTCGGCCTTTGGTCTCGCCTCGGCCATTTCGGTCGTCATCCTGGGCGACGAATCGGGCTATTCGGCCACCCACAGCCAGAAAATGAAGCTTGCCGCGATCGAGGCGATGTGGCGCACCGAACCCGCGCCCGCGTCCTTTACCCTGGTGGGCCTGCCCGACCAGGAGGCGCGCGAGACGCATTACGCCGTGCATATCCCGTGGGCCATGGGCCTGATCGGCACCCGCTCGCTCGACACCGACATTCCCGGCATCGCCGAACTGGTCGAGAATGCCGAGGCGCGCATCAAGTCTGGCATCATCGCCTATGACGCGCTGGTGCAGATCCGCGAGCTGAAGGAAGACTCGCCCGAGGAACTGGTTGCGCAATTCGAAGAGCACAGCGCCGATCTGGGCTTTGCCTTCCTGCTCAAACGCTATGTCGAGGATCCGCGCGACGCGACCGACCGGCAGATCGCGATTGCCGCCAATGACACCGTGCCCACGGTCTGGCCGCTGTTCTGGGCGTTCCGCATCATGGTGGCGCTTGGCTTCGGCTTCATCGCGACGATGGCCTATTTCTTTTACCTGGCCTCGTTCCGCGGCATGCGCTTCCCGCGGCCCGCGCTGCACCTGGCGGTCTGGATGATCCCGGCACCGTGGATCGCGGCCGAGATGGGCTGGTTCGTGGCCGAGTTCGGCCGCCAGCCCTGGACCGTGGACGGCATCCTGCCCACGGCCATGTCGGCCAGCCACCTGAGCGTGACCGAGCTTTTGCTGACGCTGGCGGGCTTCGTCACCTTCTACACCGTCCTCTTCATCGTCGAGATGAGCCTGATGGTGAAATACATCCGCAAGGGACCCTATCAGGACGTCGCCGAGACGGAGGCGTGGATCGAGCGCCACGAACACCGTCTGCGGACCCATGACGGCACGGGCCCCTTTGCCCAAACCCCTGCGGAGTAACGGACCATGACACTGTATGATCTGATCGAATACGACACGCTGCGTGTCATCTGGTGGGGCCTGTTGGGCGTCTTGCTCATCGGCTTCGCCCTGACCGACGGCTTCGACATGGGGGTGGGCGCGCTTCTGCCCTTCGTCGCCAAGACCGACGTGGAGCGCCGCGTGGCCATCAACACCGTCGGCCCCGTGTGGGAAGGCAACCAGGTGTGGTTCATCCTGGGCGGCGGTGCGATCTTTGCCGCCTGGCCGCCGCTCTACGCGGTGAGCTTCTCGGGCTTTTACCTGGCGATGTTCGTAGTGCTTGCGGCCTTTATCGTGCGCCCGGTGGCGTTCAAGTACCGCTCCAAGCGCGACAGCCAATCTTGGCGCAACACCTGGGACTGGGCGCTGTTCGCGGGCGGGGCCGTGCCCGCGCTGATCTTCGGCGTGGCGGTGGGCAACGTGCTGCAAGGCGTGCCGTTCCACCTGACCGACGATCTGTTCTCGATCTACGAGGGCGGCGTGGCAGCCAAGTTCTTTGGCCTGCTCAATCCCTTCGCGCTTTTGGCCGGTGTTGTGTCCTTTGCCATGCTGGTGATGCACGGCGCGGCGTGGCTCACGCTCAAGGCCGAAGGGCCGGTACGGGACCGCGCCCGCCGCTTCGGCACCATCGCCGGTCTTGTGGCGCTGGTGGGCTATGTCCTGGCGGGCCTCTGGCTGGCGGTGGGGATCGAAGGCTATGCGCTGGCTGACAAGCCTGCACTCAACGGCCCGTCCAACCCGCTTCATAGCGAGGTTCTGAAGGGCGGCAGCTGGCTTCTGGCCTATGCCGAGCGGCCGTGGATCGTCGTCGCCCCGATCATGGGGGTGATGGGCATCTTGCTGGCGGTTTCGGGCCTGCGCGCGAGTCGCGAAGTGGGCACGCTCTTGTGGTCCAAGATGGGCATCCTCGGCATCATCTCGTCCGTGGGCCTGACGATGTTCCCGTTCATTCTGCCCAGCTCGACCGATCCGCGCTCGTCGCTGACGGTCTGGGACAGCTCGTCCTCGCATCTGACGCTCTTCGTGATGCTGGTGATGACCATCATCTTCATGCCCCTGATCCTGGCCTACACGGCCTGGGTCTACAAAGTGCTCTGGGGCAAGGTGACCGAAGACGACGTCACCGGCAATTCCGATACCGTTTACTGAAAGGAGACCCAAACATGTGGTATTTCGCCTGGCTTCTGGGCCTTCCGCTGGCCGCCATGTTCGCCGTCGTCAACGCGATGTGGCTGGAAATGCAGGAAGACCGGAAACTGACCGAAAACGAAATCGACTGAGCGTGCAGCGTCCCGCACGACAGTTGACAGGAAGGGCCGGGGAGAGATCCCCGGCCTTTTTTATCGCGCCTGCGACAGTTTCGTAAAAAGCTGTATGTCACATGCCTTTTTTGATCTGGGTCAAAGAATACAATCGCACACACATTCAGGTATGCCGATGTTATCTGGAGGAACGCATGAACAACTTTGACCATTTCGCGCCGACGCGCCGCGGCTTTCTGGGCCTTGCGGGCGGTGCGGCGCTGATCGGCGCGGTGGGCCCGGACGCGGCCCGCGCGCAGGTCACGACATCCGCCCGCATCGTCATCATCGGCTCGGGCGCGGCAGGGACCGCGTTGGCCAACCGTCTGGCCGACCGGCTGGACGGGGCCAAGATCATCGTGATCGACGGGCGCAAAGAGCACTGGTACCAGCCCGGCTTCACCCTGATCGCCGCGGGTCTCAAGCCTGCCGATTACTCGGTGAGCCAAACCACCGACTGGCTGCCGCGTGAGGCCGAGCTGGTGGCGGAATACGCCGCCGAGATCGACCCTGAAGGCAAGAAGGTCGTGACCGCCAGCGGCACCGAGGTGCCTTATGACTTCCTCGTCGTGGCCTCGGGCCTGACGCTGAACTGGGACGGGATCGAGGGCTTCTCGCTCGATCTGGTGGGCAAGGAAGGCATCGGCGCCGTTTATGCCGGGCCGGATTATGCCGCCAAGACCTGGGCCGAGATGGACCGCTTCACCGACACCGGCGGGCAGGCGCTGTTCACCCGCCCGGCCACCGAGATGAAATGCGCGGGCGCGCCGCTGAAATACACCTTCCTGACCGACGATTATGCCCGCCAGAAAGGCAATCGCGGCAAGGTCGAGATCACCTATGCCGCCCATTCCAAGTCGCTCTTCGGTGTGCCCATCGTGAACGAAAAGGTGCGCATGCTGTTTGCCGATCGCGGCGTGAACGTGGTGCATGACTATGTCATGAAGGCCATCGACCCGGGCAAGAAGATCGCGACCTTCTCCACGCCCGAGGGCGATCAGGAGCTTCCCTATGACTTCACCAACGTGATCCCGCCGATGATCGCGCCCGAGGTGATCCGCAATTCGCCCCTGCCGTGGCAGGAGGGCAAATGGGTCGACCAGGGCTGGGTCGAGGTAGACAAGGAAACCTTGCGCCACACCCGCTACCCGGATGTGTTTGCCGTGGGCGACGTCGCCGGTGTGCCCAAGGGCAAGACCGCAGCCTCGGTCAAATGGCAGGTGCCCGTGGTCGAGGATCACATCGTGGCCCAGATCGCGGGCGATACCGCCGACACCACCTATAACGGCTACACGTCCTGCCCGCTCATCACCCGCGTGGGCCGCGCCATGCTGATCGAGTTCGACTACAACAACGACCTCGTCCCCAGCTTCCCCGGCATGATCGCCCCGCTGGAAGAGCTGTGGATCAGCTGGCTGATGAAAGAGGTCGCGCTGAAGGCCACCTATAACGCCATGCTGCGCGGCCGCGCGTAAAGAGGAGAGAGACCGATGAAAGAACTGACATTCGGCACCCTGATCGCGGTTTTCGAAGAGATCTTCGGCCGCGGCCTGTTCTGGGTGATGGTGGCCGTCGCGGCCGTGATTACGCTGGGCTACCTCTACGTGCTCATCCGCGACCGTGAAGTCAGCTGGAAGAAATTCCTCTGGGCGCAGATTTCCATGCCCTTCGGCGCCATTGCGTCGGTCTGGTTCGTGCAGATGATGACGAATTCGGGCTTTCGCGATATCGGCGGGCCGATCGACGTGATCGTGCTGCTGATGGTGGCCGTGGCCGGCGCCGTGGGCATCGCGATCCTGACCTATACGGTCGAATCGCTGATCTGGCCCAAGCGCGACGAGACCCGCCATGGCTGAGAGCGGGGCCGAGACTGTCCAGCCGGTGCGGGAAAGCCGGCTGGAGCATATGCCGATCTCGTATTTCGCCTCGGTGATGGGGCTGGCGGGGCTGACATTGGCACTTCATGCGCTCGAGACCTACCAGGGCTGGGGCGGCGTGGCGTCCTTGGCCGCGCTGGTGGTCACAATCGCGGCCTTTGCCGTGGTGGCGGTCTTTTACGGGCTCAAGGCCCTGCGCTATCCCGGGGCGGTGTCCGAGGAATGGCACCACCCGGTTCGGCTGGCCTTTTTCCCGGCGATCTCGATCTCGGTCCTGCTGATCGCCACAGCCCTGCGGCCCGTCTCGGCCGATCTGGCGCGCCCCATCTGGATGCTGGGCACGGTGTTGCAGGGCGCCCTCACGCTTGCTGTCGTGTCGGGCTGGATCGGTCGGCGGCCCTTTCAGCCGATGCACATCTCGCCTGCCTGGTTCATCCCGGCGGTGGGCAACGTGGTCGTCCCGGTCGCGGGCGTGTCGCTGGGCTATGCCGAGATCAGCTGGCTGTTCTTTTCCGCCGGCGTGATGTTCTGGATCGTCCTGCTGACGCTGGTGATGAACCGGCTGATCTTTCACGACCCGCTGCCCGCGCGGCTGTTCCCGACGCTGGTGATCCTGATCGCACCGCCCGCCGTGGCCTTCCTGTCCTGGCTTCAGCTGAACGGCGGTGTCGTCGACGGTTTGGCGCGGTTGCTGTTCTACCTGGCCTTTGTCTTTGCCGCGATCGTCGCCACCCAGGCGCGCACGCTTCTGAGCCTGCCCTTTGCCATGTCCTTCTGGGCGCTCAGCTTTCCAATGGCGGCGCTCACGATTTCCACCTTCCGCTATGCGGACCTGACCCAGTCCGGTGCCCATGGCGTGATCGGAATGGGGTTCATGATCGTGCTGATCGTGATCCTCGCCACCCTCATCGCGCGTACGGCGCTGGCCATCGCACGCGATGAGATCTGCCACCCCGAGTAACCCAACCGGAGCGAGTATCCATGAAGAAAATCATTGCAGCGGCCCTGGCCGCCCTCTCTTTTGCGGCCTCTGCACAGGCCGACGAGTCCAAGAAGCTCGTCACCGTGCTGACCGCACCCGAGCCGCAAACCCAGCTGATGGCGATGGTTCTGACCATGCAGGCCGCCCAGCAGGGCGCCAACACGCATATCCTGCTCTGCGGCCCTGCCGCCGACATCGCGCTCAAGGACGCGCCGGCGACAGCGACCGCCGGCCAGCCGCCCATGGACATGAGCCCCCAGGGCCTGATGCAGGCGATCATGACCAAGGCCGGTGGCAAGGTCGAGGTCTGCGCGATCTACCTGCCGGGCAAGGGGCTTGACGCCTCGGCGCTCATCGACGGCGTGACCCCGGCCAAGCCCGACGCGATGGCCGGTGCGATCATCGCCGATGACACGACGGTCCTGAGCTTCTGATCCAAACCGGATCGAGGCTTGCGGTCGGCCCGGGCGTCCTCCCGCCCGGGCCGATTTTCTTTTGCGTGGGCTTGTCCTAGGCTGCCGCGCAAAATGGGGGGATCATGGATTTCGAGAACAAGACGGCGCTGGTCACGGGCGGGGCAAGCGGTATCGGCGCGGCCATCGCCGCCCGGCTGGCCACGGCAGGGGCCCGGGTGGTGATTGCCGATCTGGTTACGCCGTCTGAGCCGGTGGTCGCGCGGCACCTGTGGGCCGATGTCAGCTGCGAAGCGGGCGTGGCGGCGATGCTCGACGATGTCGCTAACCAGGAGGGCCGGGTCGACATAATGATCTCCAACGCCGGGATCGGGCAGCGCATGGATCTCGATGGCCCCATGGCGGACTGGACGGCGATGATGGCGGTGAACCTGTGGTCGCATATCTGGGCCGCACGGCGACTCGTGCCCGACATGGCCCGGCGCGGAGGTGTGTTCCTGGTCACCGCCTCGGCGGCGGGGCTTCTGAACGAGGTGAATTCGGCGGGCTACGGCACGGCGAAACACGGCGCGCTTGGCTTTGCCGAATGGCTGGCGATCCGCTATCGCGGCACGAAGGCGCGCATCCATTGCCTGTGTCCCGAGGGCGTGGATACGCCCCTGATCGAGGCCGCGGATTATCTCAAGCCACGCATGGTCATGCCCGAGTTGGTCGCGGACCGGGTGATGGACGCACTGGATACAGGGCGTTTTCTCATCACCACACATGACAGCACGCTCAAGGGACTGGCGGTCAAGGCCGAGGATTACGAGAAATACCTGGATTTCATGGCAGGCGTGTCGGGCGATCAATGGGGCTGAAGGTCCAAGCTTTTCTGCGAAAAGCTTGGATTGAAATGCGGTTTTCGCAGAAAACCGCGGCGTTATGAAATCTTCTGCGAAGATTTCGGCCCCGCGCTAAAGCCATCGCAGAGGGCTTTGCCAACCGTGCCGTTGCGCCCTAGGCTCTGGCCTAAGCGAAACGAACAGGCCGCAAAGGCCGCGGGGAGGAAAACACACATGCAGGGCATGATGATGAACAGGCCGCTCTCGATCATCGAGATTTTGGCCTATGCCGCCGAGGTCTTTCCCTCGGGCGAGGTCGTGTCGGTCCGCTGCGAGGGCGACCGCCACCGGCAAAGCTATCCCGAGACCTATGCCCGCGCCGCCCAACTGGCCCATGCGCTGACGGGCCTCGGCATCGGCCATGGCGACCGGGTCGCAACGCTGGCCTGGAACGGCTACCGGCATCTGGAGCTCTACTACGGCGTCTCGGGCATGGGCGCGGTCTGCCACACGATCAACCCGCGCCTGTCGGCGGAACAGATGCTCTACATCATCGGCCATGCCGAGGATAAGCTGCTCTTCACCGATCTGACCTTTGTGCCCCTGATCGAGGCGCTGAAGGACCACCTGCCCAAAAACTTGCGCATCGTCGTCATGACCGATGCGGCGCATATGCCGGACACGTCCTTTGATGCGCTCTGCTACGAGGATCTTCTGGCCGGGCAGCCCATGGCGTTCGACTGGCCCGATCTGGACGAGAATACCGCCGCGGGCCTGTGCTACACCTCGGGCACCACGGGCAATCCCAAGGGCGCGCTCTATTCCCACCGCTCGACCGTGCTGCACGCCATGTCCGTCTCGCTTGCCTTGCGGTTGAGCCTGGCCGAGGGGCGGCGCATCCTGCCCGTCGTGCCGCTGTTCCACGTCAATGCGTGGGGTCTGCCCTATGCGGCACCGCTCAACGGGGCATCGCTGATCTTTCCGGGGCCCGCGCTCGACGGGCCGTCGCTGTTCCAACTCATGGACAGCGAGCGGGTGTTCTCGGCCTGGGGCGTGCCCACGGTCTGGCTGGGCCTGCAGGGCGAGATCAAGGCGCAGGGGCGCAATCCCGAGGGCTTCGGCGAGGTGGTGATCGGCGGCTCGGCCGCGCCGCGGGCGATGATCGAAGCCTTCGAGACCTCCGGCGTCAGCGTCTGCCACGCCTGGGGCATGACCGAGATGAGCCCCGTGGGCACCCAGGGCCATCTGCCGGCGCACCTGTCCGATCTGCCCTTCAAGGAACAGATGGATGTGAAACAACTGCAGGGGCGGCGGCTTTTCGGCGTCGATCTCAAGATCACCGGAGAGGACGGCACCCGCCAGCCCCGGGACGGCACAAGCGTGGGCGAGCTCTTTGTGCGCGGCAACACGGTCGTGTCGGGGTATTTCAACAACCCGGAGGCCACCGAGGCCGCCATCGACGATGAGGGCTGGTTCGGTACCGGCGACATCGCCACGATCACGCCCGAGGGCTTCCTGTCGATCCAGGACCGCTCAAAGGATTTGATCAAGTCGGGCGGCGAATGGATCAGTTCCATCGACATCGAAAATATCGTCATGGCCCATCCGGGCGTGGCCAGCTGCGCCGTGATCGCCATTCCGCACCCCAAATGGGACGAACGCCCGCTTTTGTGCGTGGTGCCCGCGGACAAGGACGCGCCGCCCGACAAGGCCGAGCTGGATGCCCTTGTGCTGGAACACATGGCCTCCTGGCAGGTGCCCGACGCGATGGAGCTTCTGGACGAGTTGCCGCTGACCGCCACGGGTAAGGTGTCGAAACTGACGCTGCGCCAGACCTTTGCAGACTACGTTCTCCCCGACGCTGGCTGAGCGCTGTGCGGGCATCTTGCCGCCGGGGCCGCGCGCGGCTAGCGTCGCGCCGTGCTTGAGAGCCAAGGAGAAGGGGCAGGGCGGTGAGCGCAGTATCGGAGATGAGCCTGGGCGACCTGGCGGGACGGGTCGGTCAGGAGGTCGGGTGCTCGCGCTGGTTCGATATCAGCCGCGCGCGTATCGCGGCCTTCGCCGATGTGACCGAGGATCACCAGCCGATCCATCTGGACGCGGACGCAGCGCGCGCGGCGGGTTTTCCGGCACCCATCGCACACGGGTTCCTGACCCTGTCGATGCTGTCGCCCATGACCTACGACGCCCTGCCTTTCGTGCCCCGCATGAACAGCGTCAACTACGGCTTCGACCGGTTGCGCTTTATCGCGCCCGTGGCGCAGGGCGCGCGCATCCGGGGCCGCTTTGTGCTGGACCGGTTCACGCCCAAGGGCGAGGGGGCCGCGCAGCTGCACTGGCAGGTCACGGTCGAAATAGAGGCACAGGACAAACCCGCGCTGGTCGCGGACTGGATCACGCGGCTTTACGACCGCTGAGCAACACGACGGGGAGGAGCTTCATGGATCTGGGGATGAGCGAGCGGGTCAGACCGCTGATCGACAAGGTGCGGCGCATGATCGAGGAGGAGATCGCTCCGCTCGACCACGAGTTCCACCAGGAGGTGGGCCGCCACCCTTCGGGCGACCGGTTCCAGCACACCGACCGGCAGCTCGAGATCCTGAACGGGCTCAAGGCCAAGGCCAAGGAGCGGGGCCTGTGGAACTTCTGGCTGACCGACAGCGATCGGGGCTACGGGCTCAGCACCGTGGAATACGCCTATCTGGCCGAGGAGATGGGCAAGGTCCACATCGCCGCCGAGGTCTTCAATTGTAACGCCCCCGACACCGGCAACATGGAGGTGCTGGAGCGCTACGGCGAAGACTGGATGAAGGAAAAGTGGCTGGCGCCGCTGCTCGAGGGGGAGATCCGCTCGGCCTATGTGATGACCGAGCCGGGGCTTGCGTCCTCGGACGCGGCGCAACTGGCCTTCGAGGCCAAGCGCGACGGCGACGATTTCATCCTCAACGGCGAAAAATGGTGGATCAGCGGGGCCGGCGACCCGCGCTGCCAACTTTATATCCTGATGGCTTGCACCGATCCCGATGCCGCCAAGCATTCCCGCCACACCATGTTCGTGATGGACCCGGACATGCCAGGCATCGAGGTGCTGCGCCCGATGCAGGTCTTTGGTGCGGACGACGCGCCGCACGGGCATATGCATATCCGCTTCACCGATGTGCGAGTGCCTGCCAAGAATATCGTTCTGGGCGAGGGGCGCGGGTTCGAGGTTGCCCAAGGCCGGCTGGGGCCGGGGCGCATCCACCATTGCATGCGCGCCATCGGTCAGGCGGAAAAGGCGCTCGAGATGATGTGCCGCCGGGGGCTCGCCCGCGAGGCCTTTGGCAAGAAGATCGCCGAGCTGGGCGCCAATTTCGACATCATCGCCAATGCCCGCATGGAGATCGAGATGGCGCGGCTGTTGTGCCTCAAGGCCGCCTACATGATGGACACCGCTGGCGTGCGCGCCGCCCAGCCCTGGATTTCCAAGATCAAGGTCGTCGCCCCCCTGATGGCGGGCAAGGTCATCGACGAGGCGATGCAGCTGCACGGGGCGGCCGGGATCAGCCAGGATTTCGACCTGGCCAGCATGTGGACCCATGTGCGGACGCTGCGCTTTGCCGATGGGCCCGACGCGGTGCACCGGCGGCAGGTGGCCCGGGCCGAGCTGCGCAAATACGCCAACGAGAAGATCTGAGATGGCAGTATTTTGCGAAAATCACCGGCTTTGCCAGGTGGGCCGCGCCCATGGATAGCGACGCGCTCGATCACGTCAGCCAATGGCTCACCGCCCATGTGCCGGGCGCCACTGGGCGGGTCACGGCTACGAAATTCGACGTGGGCCAGTCGAACCCGACCTTCCGCCTGTCCTGGGACGGCGGGGCCTGCGTCTTGCGGCGCAAACCGCCCGGGCAGCTTTTGAAATCCGCCCATGCGGTGGACCGGGAGTTTCGCGTGCAACGGGCCCTTGCCGGGACCGAAGTGCCGGTGCCCAAGATGCTGGCCTATTGCGACGACAAGGGCGTCATCGGGTCAGAGTTCTACGTCATGGAAGAGGTCGCGGGCGAGGGTTTCGAAGACCCGCGCCTTCCGGACAAGTCGCCCGGGGACCGCGCCGCCATGTTCGCGGACATGGCCCGTGTCCTTGCCGCGATCCACGAGGTCGACCTGACCGCCACGGGCCTTCAGGATTACGGGCCCGAGGGCGACTATATCGCCCGCCAGCTGGCGCGCTGGACCAAGCAATACCGCGCGACCGAGACCGAGGCGGTGGCCGATATGGATGCGCTCATCGCCTGGCTCGACGCCAACGCGCCCGCGGCGGATGGCCAGCGCACGCTTGTGCATGGCGACTATCGGCTCGACAACCTGCTATTCGCGCCGGGGGGCACCGGGATCGTCGCCGTGCTGGACTGGGAGCTGTCGACCATCGGCCACCCGTTCGCCGATCTGGCCGCGGTCATCATGCAATGGCAGATGCCCCCGGGGGCCGAGGGGCGGGGGCTCTCTGGTGTGGACCGCGCCGCGCTCGGCCTGCCTTGTGACGCGGAGTTCATCGACACCTATTGCGCCCATCGCGGGCTGGGGCCGATCCCGGAGTTCAACGCCTATCTGGCCTTCGCCTTTTTCCGCATGGCGGCAATCCTGCAAGGGGTGAAGAAGCGCGCGCTGGACGGCAATGCCTCGAACCCCGAACAGGGGCTGCGCATGGGGGCCTATGTGCCCGAGTTCGCCCGCGCAGGCTTGCGGGCGGCGCAGGGCGATGGCATCGGAGCCTGAGACAACGGAGGCCCCGATGGACAATCCCCACCCGCTCGACCCTGCTTTGGACGAAGACGCCTATCCCTTTGCCGCCCATATCGGGATGGCGCTGACGGGCTGGGGGCCGGATTATGCGCGCATCGAGCTTCCCATCGCGGCCTTCATCGCCAACCGCCACGGGGTGCCCCATGGCGGGGTGCATGCGGCGATGCTGGATACGGCCATGGGCTATGCGGGCTGCTACACCGGCGATCCCGACAATCGGCAACTGGCGCTGACCCTGTCGCTGAACGTCAACTACCTGTCCCAGGCGCAAGGCGCGCGGCTGATTGCCGAGGGCCGCCGTACCGGAGGCGGGCGGCGGACATTTTTCGCCGAGGCCCGGCTGATCGACGACACCGGCGACCTGATCGCCACCGGCACCGGGGTCTTTCGCTACAAGGGTTAGGGGAGCTCAGCGCCCCTTCCAGATCCAGCCGCCGCCGAAGATCCGGCTGCCGCCAGTTTCGTAGAACACGCAGGCCTGGCCCGGCGATACGCCTTCCTCGGGGGCCAGAAGCTCCACCTCTGCCTCGGTCTCGGACAGCGGCCGGATCACCGCCTCGCGCGGGGGGCGGGTCGAGCGGACCTTGACCGACACATGCCATTCCGGCTGCGATGTGAACGCCTCACCGCCCAGCCAGTTGATCTCGCGCACAGGGACTATGCGGGTCGACAGCATCTCTTTCGGTCCCACGATCACGCGGCGGGTGTCCACGTCCAGCTTGACCACATACAGCGGCTCGGACAACCCGCCGATGCCAAGGCCCCGGCGCTGGCCGATCGTGTAATGAATAAGCCCCTCGTGGGTGCCCAGCACACGGCCATCCGCATGGACGATCTCGCCGGGTTCGGCCGCCCCCGGGCGCAGCTTTTCGATCACGCTGGCGTAGTTGCCGTTGGGGACGAAACAGATGTCCTGGCTGTCGGGCTTGTCGGCCACGCTCAGCCCATAGCGCGCGGCTAGCGCGCGGGTCGCGTCCTTGGACGGCAGGTGGCCCAGCGGAAAGCGCAGGTAGTCCAGCTGTTCCGGCGTGGTCGAAAACAGGAAATAGCTCTGATCGCGGTTGGCATCCGCCGCGCTGTGCAGCTCGGCACCATGGTCGCCCATCTTGCGCTGGATATAGTGGCCCGTTGCCATGCAATCGGCATCGAGGTCGCGCGCGGTCTCAAGGAGGTCCTTGAACTTCACCCGCTCATTGCAGCGGATGCACGGCACGGGCGTGGCCCCCGCAAGGTAGCTGTCGGCGAACTCGTCGATCACCGCCTCGCGGAACGTGTTCTCGTAGTCGAGGACGTAGTGGGGAAAGCCCATTTCCTCGGCCACGCGGCGGGCATCGTGGATGTCGCGCCCTGCGCAGCAGGCGCCCTTTTTGGCCAGCGCTGCGCCGTGGTCGTAAAGCTGCAGTGTCACACCAACCACATCATAGCCTTCCTCGGCCAGCTGCGCGGCCACAACCGAGCTGTCGACGCCGCCCGACATGGCGACAACCACGCGCGTGTCGGCCGGGGCCTTGGCAAAGCCCAGCGAATTGAGATCGGTCTTGGTGTCGAGCGCCATGGCAGCCTCCGGTGAAGTCTGCGAGATATGGGAAAATGCCGTCTATTTTCAAGCCCCGGTTTCATCACGCGTTAAGCGCGAAACCGGCAGGGTGCTGCGGTGACAAGACGGAAAGGGCTGCCGCATGTATCTCAAAAGGGTCGATGGGCCAAGGGCGGTCACGCTGCCCGACAGGGCAATCGCGCTTCAGAAGCCTTCGATGAGTGTTTGCAGGAAGTCATTGCTCCATCCTGCCTTTTTGAACTTCA
>CAJXWO010000022.1 GCA_913062865.1 uncultured Paracoccaceae bacterium
TGGTGCTGCTGGAGAGAATCGAACTCTCGACCTCTCCCTTACCAAGGGAGTGCTCTACCTCTGAGCTACAGCAGCAGACAGGAACGCCAGTCGGCGTCGTGGGCGGGTGATTAGACCCAAACCGGCGGGGGTGCAAGCTCAAATCTTTGCCGACTTGCCCGCTGTCCCATGGGGCATCGCAGCGGTTGCGCAGGGGGGTGTCTGGACCCGCCCAGCACCCTGCGCTACAAGGCGCCATGGCGCAGGACAAGACTGATCAGGGCAGTTCCTCACCCCCCGCCAAGGCGGGCAGCGGGAACGTGCGCGAAGACCGGCTCAAGGCGGCGCTCAAGGCAAATCTCGCCCGGCGCAAGAAACAGGCGCGCGCCCGGGCGGACAAGGACAGTGACACGGCAAAGGGCTAGGGCAGATGGATTCGATCTTGGTGATTGGGAACGGCCTGCTTTACGGGCAAATCCCCATTGCGGGCGCAAAGAACGCCTGCCTTGCGCTGATGCCCGCAACGCTTCTGAGTGACGAGCCGCTGACGCTGACCAATGCGCCCCGGCTGAGCGACATCCGCACCATGACCACGCTTTTGCAATCGCTGGGCGCGGAAGTCACCGCGCTGGCCGATGGCAAGGTGCTCGCTCTGTCGAGCCATGCCATCGACAACCACCGCGCGGATTACGACATCGTGCGCAAGATGCGCGCCTCGATCCTCGTGCTGGGCCCGATGTTGGCCCGCGAGGGGCACGCGGTCGTCTCGCTGCCCGGGGGCTGCGCGATAGGAGCGCGGCCGGTGGACCTGCACCTGCGTGCGCTCGAAGCCATGGGCGCCGAGCTTGACCTGCGCGATGGCTATGTCCACGCCAAGGCCCCTGCGGGCGGTCTGAAGGGCGGCACCATCGACTTTCCCATCGTTTCGGTCGGGGCCACGGAGAATGCGCTGATGGCGGCGACGCTGGCTCGAGGGACGACGGTCATCAAGAACGCGGCGCGCGAGCCGGAGATCGTCGATCTGGCCCAATGCCTGCGCCGCATGGGCGCCCAGATCGACGGGGACGGCACATCCGAAATCACGGTCGAGGGGGTCGATCGACTGGGCGGGGCGACCCATCCGGTGGTGACCGACCGGATCGAGCTCGGCACCTACATGCTGGCCCCCGCCATCGCGGGCGGCGAGGTGGAGCTTTTGGGTGGACGCATCGACCTGGTCGGCGCGTTCTGTGAAAAGCTGGATGCGGCCGGCATTTCGGTCGAAGAGACCGAGGCAGGGCTCAAGGTCAGCCGCAAGAACGACCGCGTGCAGGCCGTGGATGTGACCACTGAGCCGTTTCCGGGCTTTCCAACCGATCTTCAGGCGCAGATGATGGCGCTCCTGTGCACCGCCAAAGGCACCAGCGTTCTGGAAGAAAAGATCTTTGAGAACCGCTTCATGCATGCGCCGGAACTGATGCGCATGGGCGCGCGGATCGACGTGCAGGGCGGCACGGCCTCGGTGAGCGGGGTGGAGCGTCTCAAGGGCGCGCCCGTCATGGCCACCGACCTGCGCGCCAGCGTGTCGCTGATCCTGGCGGGGCTCGCCGCCGAGGGCGAGACACTGGTGAACCGCGTCTACCACCTGGATCGCGGCTACGAGCGGGTCGAGGAAAAGCTGTCGGCCTGCGGGGCCCGGATCGAACGGATCCGTGTGTCGTGACCGATGATGCCCGTTTCGAAGACGGGGCCGAGACGCCCCTGAACCTGGGCGCGGTGGATTCCGAGGATCTGAAAATCCTGTCTGCCCTGGCCCAGGATGCTGTCTTTCCCATCACCGAAATGCGTTGGCAGGCGCGCGAGCGTCGCTTCGCGCTGCTGCTCAACCGCTTCCGCTGGGAGGATGTGCCCGCCGCCGAGCGCCGAAAGCGCCAGCCCGAGCGGGTGCAGGCGGTGTTGTCCTTCGAAGGCGTGACGCGCGTGGCCTCGCAGGGGATCGACCGGTCGGACGGCGACACGATCCTGTCGCTGCTGGCGGTGGAGTTTGCCGAGACCGACGCGCCTTCGGGCCATGTGACGCTGGTGCTGGCCGGTGACGGTGCGATCCGGCTCGAGGTCGAGGCGCTGGAGGCCCGCCTGCGCGACGTGACACGGCCCTATCTGGCGCCGTCGGGCCATGTGCCCCGGCACGGGGATTGACCGAAATGAGCGCTTCCGCGCGCTTTCATTCTGAAATCTGCACGGTGACGCGCCGCTATGTCCGTCGCGCCCGCTGTGGGTGCGTCCCGAGGTATTTTTGCCAAGAAGAAGGGCTGGGTGCGTGAGCCGCAAGGATCCGCGACGGGTTTTGATGGTGCCGCTGTCGGCGGAACTGCGCGCGGCCTTGCGGGCAGAGGCTCGGGGGCGGTCGCTGGGCGATCGGGTACGGAGGCTCATGGGCCCCGCGCTGGCCGGGGAGGTGCCGGAGGTGGACGTGCCCGGAACCGGCGGCTGCCTGCCCGTGCAACTGCCCAAGCGGGACCGCGCACGTCTTGCGGCGCTGGCGCAGGCCCGGGGCATTGCGCCGGAGCGGTTGTGCGCAGGGCTTCTGGCGCGGTCGCTCGGGGTCGCGTGATGGAGCTGCGGCTGGACGGCGCCCGTGTGCTCTGGCCCGATGGGTTCGGCCCCGGGGCTGTCGGTGTCTCGGGCGGGGTGATCGTTGAGGGCGGCGCGGGCCGGCCGGTCGATCTGTCGGGCTTCGACCTCTTGCCCGGGATCGTGGACATTCATGGTGACGGGTTCGAACGGCACCTGGCGCCGCGGCGCGGGGCGCTGCGCGACGCCGATCACGGAATCGTCGCGCTCGAGGCGGAGCTGGCCGGGAACGGGATCACCACCGCCGTGCTGGCGCAGTTTTACAGCTGGGAAGGCGGCATGCGCGGGCCCGAGGCGGCAGCGCGGCTGGCCGGGGCCGTGGCGGAAGCGCGCGCGCGGCTCTTGTGCGATCTGCGGCTCCAGCTGCGGCTCGAGACCCACATCATCGACGCCTATCCGGAGGCCGAGGCACTGATCGACAGGGCAGGCATCGGCTATGTCGTCTTCAACGATCACCTGCCCCACGCGGCGCTGTCGGCGGGCAAGCGGCCGCCGCGGCTGACCGGGCAGGCGCTGAAGGCCGGGTGCAACCCGGACAAGTACCTGGCACGGATGCAAGCCTTGCATGACATGGGCCCGCAGGTGCCCGGGGCGCTGACAGCGCTTGCCGCGCGACTGGCGGCCAAGGGAATCCGTATGGGCAGCCATGACGATGCCACGGTGGAGACGCGGGAGTGGTACCGGGGGATCGGGGCCGGGATTTCAGAGTTTCCGGAAACCCGGGACGCGGCGGAGGCCGCCCGGCAAGGCGGCGATTTCATCGTCATGGGCGCGCCCAACGTGGTGCGCGGCGCAAGCCACGCGGGCAAGATCAGCGCGCGTGAGGTGATCGAGGCGGGGCTCTGCGATGCGCTGGCCTCGGATTATCACTACCCTGCGCCGTTACGGGCGGTGCTGGACATGGACATGCTGGGCATTCTGCCGCTGGAGCGCGGCTGGCGGTTTCTGTCTGCGGGGCCTGCGCAGGGGCTTGGCCTGACGGACCGGGGCCGGATCGCGCCGGGGCTGAGGGCGGACCTGGTGATACTTGACCCCGCGACGGGGCAGGTGGGGGCCACGATCGCAGGCGGGCGCATCGCCTACCTGCGCGGCGACTGTGCGGCACGGTTCATGGGCTGAGCGCTCATCGGCCCAGCGGTGTCACCCGGTTAATATGGCCCATCTTGCGGCCTGGCTTGACCTGCGTCTTGCCATAGAGATGCAGCGCTGCGGCGCTGTCGCGCGCGATCTCGGACAGCCGGTCTATATCGGCGCCGATCAGGTTCTCCATCACCACATCCGCGTGGCGGGTCCCGTCGCCCAGGGGCCAGCCCGCGATGGCGCGGATATGCTGCTCGAACTGGTCGATGGCGCAGCCGTTCTGGGTCCAGTGCCCGGAATTGTGCACGCGTGGGGCGATCTCGTTCACGACAAGGCCCTGTTCGGTCACGAAAAGCTCCACCCCCATGACGCCCACATAGTCGAGCGCGTTCAGGATCCTGCCCGCCAGCAGCACCGCATCGGTGCGCTGGGCGGTCGACAGGCGCGCGGGTACCGTTGTGCTGCGCAGGATACCGTCGCGGTGCAGGTTTTCGCCCGGGTCGTAGCAGGCGACCTCTCCGCCCAGGCCGCGCGCGGCGATGACCGAGACCTCGTGGCTGAACGCGACAACCCCTTCGAGGATCGCGGGCGCATCGCCGATTTCGGCCATGGCATGGGCGGCCTCGTCAGGAGATGTCAGCCGCACCTGCCCCTTGCCGTCATAGCCGAAGCGGCGGGTCTTCAGGATCGACGGCGTGCCGATCTGGGCCAGGGCCGCGGCCAGTTCGCCGCTGTCGCCCACGGCGGCATAGGGCGCGGTGGCAAGACCCAGATCGGTCAGGAACCGTTTCTCGGTCAGCCGGTCCTGGCTCACGCGCAGCGCCTCGCGGCCCGGGCGGATCGGGCGCAGCGCCTCGATCACATCGAGCGCGTCGGTCGGGATGTTCTCGAACTCGTAGGTGACGATATCGCAGGCTTCGGCGAAGCGGCGCAGCGCCTCGGCATCGTCATAGGCGGCCTTGAGGTGGAAATTGGCAACATGGGAGGCAGGGCAATCGCCCGCGGGGTCGAAGACGCAGGTCTTGTAGCCCAGCCGTGCGGCGGCGACCGACAGCATGCGGCCCAACTGGCCGCCACCGAGAATGCCGATGGTCGCGCCTTGGGTCAGGAGGTCAGTCACGGGCGGGCTCCTCGGGGATGGAGGCCGAAAGCGCCGCGCGCCAATCGTCCAGACGCTGGGCGAGCGCGGGATCGCCATTGGCGAGGATCGCCGCGGCCATCAGCCCGGCATTTGCTGCGCCCGGCGCACCGATGGCCATGGTCGCCACGGGAAAGCCGCGCGGCATCTGCAGGATGGAATACAGGCTGTCCACGCCCGACAGCGCCCTGGTTTGCACCGGTACGCCGATCACCGGCACGCGGGTCTTGGATGCCATCATGCCGGGCAGGTGCGCCGCGCCGCCCGCGCCTGCGATAATGACCTGAAGCCCGCGGTCCACGGCGGTCTTGCCATAGTCCCACAGCCGGTCAGGGGTGCGGTGGGCCGAGACGATCCGGGTCTCGTAGGGCACGGCGAGGGAATCCAGCATCTCGGCTGCCTCTTTCATGGTCGGCCAGTCGGACTGGCTGCCCATGATGATTCCGACCTTGATCTGCGACATCTGCCCCTCCGCACGTCAGAGCGGGCACTATAGCGGCCTGCCCGTCAGGGGCAATCAGGCAATGATATCGGGCAGAAGCCGATCCTCGATCGCGGCGATCCGGTCCTTGAGCATCAGCTTTTTCTTCTTGAGTCGCTGCAGCGTGATCTGGTCGGCGGTGCCGGTGCCCTGCATCGCGCGGATCGCCTCGTCGAGGTCGCGATGTTCGCGGCGGAACACCTCGAGCTCGACCCGGAGCACGTCATCTGTCTTCATCGCAAGATCGGAATGGGCATTCATGACTTTGTCACCCTGTCAAACACCGGAAGGCAAAGATAGTGATTCGAGGCCGTTTCGCAAAGACCTTGCACCGGATGCATGCGCTGCCCATATTTCTAGAGCGGTCGCCATAACGGGGCCGCACCCGGACTGTCGCTTGTCATAAAGGACGTGTCGATGACGAAACTCACACTGGGCTCTTACCCCCATATGCTCGGGTTCGAGCAACTGGAACGCCTGCTGGAGCGTACAGCGAAATCTGGCAACGAAGGCTATCCGCCCTACAATATCGAACAGACATCGGACCATTCCTACCGCATCACTCTGGCGGTGGCGGGCTTTGCAGAGGCCGATCTGTCGATCACCGTCGAGGACCGGCAACTGGTGATCCGGGGCCGTCAATCCGATGAGGATGGCGACCGGGTCTACCTGCATCGCGGCATTGCCGCGCGTCAGTTCCAGCGCAGTTTCGTGCTGGCCGACGGGGTCGAGGTGGGTGACGCGATCATGGAAAACGGTCTGCTGCATGTCGACCTGCGGCGCCAGCCGGCCGAACAGGTGGTGCAAACGATCAAGATCAAGAAGGGGTAATGGATATGCAAACCAAGTATGACGTCTTTCCCGAGCAGGCCGCGAACATCGTCTATGTCCGGCCCGTTGCGGTTTCGGAACTGCCCGAAGAGGTGCAGGAGCAGGCGGGCGATGCCGACACGCTTTATGCCGTGCACAATGCCGAGGGAGAGCGTCTCGCGTTGGTCAAGGACCGCAACCTGGCTTTCGTTCTCGCGCGTCAGAACGATCTTGCGCCCGTCACCGTCCACTGATCGGGGATGAGCCGCGTCGCCTTTGACTGGGTGGATGCGTTCACCGACCGCGCCTTTGGCGGCAATGGTTGCGCGTTGTTCCACGACGCAGGCCATCTGGACGATGACACCTGCATGGCCATCGTCCGCGAAACCTCGCTGGTCGAATGCACCTTTGTCGAACCCTCCGAGCGCGCCGATTTCAAGGTCCGCTATTTCCTTGCCGCGCGCGAGATCCCCTTTGCGGGTCATCCGACATTGGCGACAGCCGCCGCACTGGTTGACCGTGGCCTGGTGCCGGGCGACCGCGTGGCTTTCGAAACCGGGGCCGGGATCGTGCCCGTCGACGTGGTGAGCCGGGGTGCCGTGCCGGTATGCGCCATGACCCAGGTGGCCCCCGTTTTCGACGAGGCACTGTCCCGCGGACTGGTGGCCGAGGTGGTGGGTCTGGCGCCCGAGGACATCATCGGGCAGCCGCAGGTCGTGTCGACCGGGCTGCCTTTTTGCATCACCGTCATCGACAGCGCATAGGCGTTGCGCCGCGCCCGACTGAACCTCGACGCGCTGGCACGGTTCCGTGCGCAGGTCAGCCATGCGGATGCCGACGTGATGGAGCCCTTTCTGGTCACCCTGAACGGCGCGACCGACGCGGGGGACACGTTTTCGCGCCTTTTGCTCGCCCCGCCAAGCCCGCCCGAGGATCCCTTCACCGGGTCCGCCACGGGGGCCATGGCCGCCTATCTCTGCATCATGGGTTGATCGAAAGCCCCATCCTGACCGCAGAGCAGGGCCATTGGATGGACCGCCCAGGCCAGGCGCAGGTCGAGGTGCTGGGCCCGCGCGATGCGCCCACGGGCGTGCGGGTGGCCGGGCCGTCGAAGGTGCTGATGCGCGGTGAGATTGAACTCTAGATAGGCGGCCAGACGTCAAAGCGCTCTGCGGCCAGCATGACCGTTTCCCGATAGAGGGCCGCGCGCCCCCGTCCGTCAAAGCGCGCATCCTGCAACCCCTCTGGCCGGTCAAGCGGCGTGACGGCCGCGCGTGCAGCCGGGGCCAGTGCGATCGGCACTCCTCGTGCAGCGAACTGGGCCGACAGCCACAGGTCGTCGGCCGCAAAGGCCGCCTGCGGCGGCGGGACCAACCGCGCGCCGAGGGCCGCGACCGGGACGAGGACACCGCCGAAGCCCTGCGCGACATCCGTCCAGCCGTCCTTCGCCGACGGATCCGGCCGCACGGGGCGGCGCTTCAGCCGTGCGATGTCAAAGCCCGATGCCGCGACGATGGCGGGGCGTGTCAACCGGGCGGCCGCACCCTCGAGCTCTGACAGCCAGCCGTCGCCGTAAAGGCAATCGTCGTCGCAATAGACGACGCGCGACGCGTCGGGCCAGGCGTCGAGCGGGGCCAGGAGCTTGGTCGCGGGGCCATGATCGGTGCCGGTGCGCAAGAGCGTGACCCCCGCCGGCAGGGCGGGCGGATCGACCTGCCCGGGAAAGCGGCGATACGCGCGCGGCAGGGCCAGGACGACCCGGTCCGGGGCCGGACGCTGGGCCAAAAGGCTTTCCAGCACGGGCCCAAGCCCGCCAAAGCGCGGCGGGACCGATGTCAGGCTGACGATGCGCATGGGGCGGATATAAAGCAGACGGGCCGCACCCGGAAAGGCGCGGCCCGCTCATCCACCCCTTTGGGGGGTCTTCGCATCAGTTCCCGGCGATCAGGCCCATCGACTCGAGCTTCAGGATCACCTGGTGGGCGCAATTGTCGACCTCGACATTCTCGGTCTCGACGCGCAGTTCGGGGTTTTCGGGCACGTCATAAGGGTCGGAGATACCGGTGAATTCCTTGATCTTGCCCTCGCGCGCGAGCTTGTAGAGCCCCTTTCGATCGCGGCGTTCGCATTCCTCGATGCTGGTCGCCACATGGACTTCGACGAAGGCGCCGTATTGCTCCACATCCTCGCGCACCGCGCGGCGGGTGGCGGCATAGGGGGCAATCGGCGCGCAGATCGCGATGCCGCCGTTCTTGGTGATCTCGCTAGCGACATAGCCGATACGGCGGATGTTCAGGTCGCGGTGTTCCTTGGAGAAGCCCAGCTCGGAGCTGAGGTTCTTGCGCACGATATCGCCATCGAGCAGCGTCACCGGACGCCCGCCCATCTCCATCAGCTTGACCATCAGCGCGTTGGCTATGGTCGACTTGCCCGAGCCCGAGAAGCCGGTGAAGAAGACGGTAAAGCCCTGCTGGCTGCGCGGCGGACGGGTGCGGCGCAGCTCGTTCACCACCTCGGGGAACGAGAACCAGTCGGGGATTTCCAGCCCCTCTTGCAGGCGGCGGCGCAGTTCCGTGCCCGAGATGTTCAGGATGGTCACGTCATCCTTGTCCGCGATTTCGTCGATAGCTTCGTACTGGGCGCGTTCCTGGACATAGACCATGTGTTTGAAATCGACCATCTCGATGCCGATTTCCTCTTGGTGCGCGCGGAACAGCTCCTGCGCATCGTAAGGCCCGTAGAAATCCTCGCCCGCGCTGTTCTTGCCCGGGCCGGCATGGTCGCGGCCGACGATGAAATGGGTGCAGCCGTGGTTCTTGCGGATCAGCCCGTGCCAGACCGCCTCGCGCGGGCCGGCCATGCGCATCGCCAGGTTCAGAAGGCTCATCGTGGTGGTCGATTGCGGGTACTTGTCCAGCACCGCCTCGTAGCAGCGCACGCGGGTGAAGTGATCCACATCGCCCGGCTTGGTCATGCCCACGACCGGATGGATCAGCAGGTTCGCCTGTGCCTCTTTCGCCGCGCGGAACGTCAGCTCCTGGTGGGCGCGGTGCAGAGGGTTGCGCGTCTGGAAGGCCACGACCTTGCGCCAGCCCAGCTTGCGGAAGAGGGCACGCAGCTCGTTCGGCGTGTCGCGGCGGCCGCGGAAATCGTAATGCACGGGCTGCTGGATGCCGGTGATCGGCCCGCCCAGATAGATCTTGCCCGCGGTGTGGTGCAGGTAGTTCACGGCCGGGTGGGCCAGGTCATCGGCGCCAAAGACCTTTTCGGCCTCGTGGCTCTTGTTCGGCTCCCAGCGGTCGGTGACCGTCATCGTGGCAAGGATCACGCCCTCCTGGTCGCGCAGCGCGATGTCCTGCCCGATCTCCAGCCCTTCGGCGAAGGCTTCGGACACGTCGAGCGTGATCGGCATCGGCCAGAGCGTGCCGTCGGCCAGGCGCATGGTGTCGACGACGCTGTTGTAATCCTCTTCGCTCAGGAACCCCTTGAGAGGGTTGAACCCGCCATTCATCAAAAGCTCCAGGTCGCAGATCTGGCGCGGGGTCAGATCCCAGCTGGTCAGGTTGCCGGCCTCGACCTTCATCTTCTGCGCGGAATCGTAGGACACGTACAGCTCCGGGATCGGAGCCAGGTTACTCAACATCGTCATAGGGGCCACTTTCGTCGACTTGTCTGCCTCGGGGTGCACGCAATTCAATCGGCGCATGCTTTCAATGGCAGCGCCCTAGACCCCCAATATGGCCGAAATCAAGCGAGGAGTGGCCGGTTTCGCGGTTTCATCGGCGGTCAACGCGAAAATGCGGCACCGCGGCATCACCGCAACGCCGCGGCGTGGTCAGCCCACCCCTTCTTCCTCGGGGGCGCCGTGCGCGAGGGGCAGTGTGGTGTCACGCGGCGCGATGTCCTCGTGCTCGGCCAGGTACTTCTCGGCATCGAGCGCGGCCATGCAGCCCATCCCGGCGCTGGTCACCGCCTGGCGGTAGACATGGTCGGTCAAATCGCCCGCAGCAAACACCCCGGGGATCGAGGTGCGCGTCGTGCCCGGCTCGACCTTGACGTAACCGCCATGGTGCAGCTCGAGCTGGTCCTTGACCAGTTCGCTTGCCGGCGCGTGGCCGATGGCGACGAAGACGCCCTTGGCCGGGATCTCGGTCGTTTCGCCGGTCTTGACGTGTTTCACGCGCACGCCCGTGACGCCCTTGGGATTGTCCTCGCCCAGGACCTCGTCCAGCTGGTGGAACCACAGCGTCTCGATCTTGGGGTTTTTCATGAGGCGGTCCTGAAGGATCTTTTCCGCTCGCAGCTCGTCGCGGCGGTGGATCAGCGTGACCTTGGAGGCAAAATTGGTCAGGAACAGCGCCTCTTCGACGGCCGTGTTGCCGCCGCCGATCACCACGATTTCCTGACCGCGGTAGAAGAACCCGTCGCAGGTCGCGCAGGCCGACACGCCGAAGCCCTTGTAGGCGTCCTCGGACGGCAGGCCCAGCCACTTGGCGCGCGCACCGGTGCACAGGATCACCGCGTCGGCGGTGTAGACCGTGCCGCTGTCGCCCTTGGCGGTAAAGGGGCGGTTCTGCAGGTCCAGGTCCACGATGATGTCGCCGATGATCTCGCAGCCCATCGCCTTGGCATGGGCCTCCATGCGTACCATGAGATCAGGGCCCTGCACCTCGGTGTCACCGGGCCAGTTCTCGACCTCGGTGGTCGTTGTCAGCTGCCCGCCCGGTTCGATTCCCTGCACCAGGATCGGTTCCAGCATGGCGCGCGAGGCATAGACCCCTGCGGTATAACCCGCCGGGCCGGATCCGATGATCAGAACCTTGGTGTGTCGCGTCTGGGCCATGGTCGCACCTTTCAGGGTCGGGAAATATCTTGGGTTGGTGATATATGCAGGGCCAAGCCGGGCGCAATCCCCCGATCAGCCGCATGACGATTGGGCAGACCGCGGCGGGTCTACTTAATAATCTTGCGCGCGGGCGAAACTTTATTGCGCAGACCTGCGGCGCTGCTATAACAACCGCAAATCAACAGGGGTGCAAGAATGCCTGGAACGCGGCTGGATCCGATCGACCGGAAAATTCTGTCAGAGCTGCAGGCCGACGGACGCATGACCAACGTGGAACTGGCCAAGCGCGTGGGTATTTCGGCCCCGCCTTGCCTGCGCCGCGTTCGCACGCTCGAGGAACAGGGGTTCATCCGGGGCTACCATGCCGAGGTCGACCCGCGCGAACTGGGATTCGAGGTGCAGGTCTTTGCCATGGTCGGTCTGCAAAGCCAGGCCCAGGGCGACCTGCAGGCCTTCGAGGATCAGTGCCGGGCCTGGCCGCTGGTCCGGGAATGCCACATGCTGAACGGAGAGGTCGATTTCATCCTGAAATGCGTGGCCCCCGACCTGAGCACCTTTCAGACCTTCCTGACAGACGATCTGCTGACGGCACCCAATGTGGGCAGCGTCAAGACATCGCTCGTGATCCGCAATGCAAAGGACGAACCGGGCGTGCCATTCGAGGTGCTTGAAGAACGCCTGAGCCGCAGCGCCTGAGGGTCAGGCCACGGCGAGGCTCTCGAGTTTCTCCATCGAAACGCGAGGATAGGTCAGCGCGCCGAATTCGGACAGGGACTCGATATCCGGGAAGAACGACAGGAACAGGGATTTCATGTTCTGACCCAGCGCCTGGGTCGCATTGAGCCCCGGGTGATAGGTTTCCACCCACAGCCCGCCCGCGCTGATCGTGGCGTGATGGCGCAGGCGCAGGTGATACAGCCGCACCGGTGTCGGGGGCGTCAGGGCGATGACGCTCATCCCGTCGGTGAAATCGCGCATCTCGGTCAGGACCTTGGCGGAGCCGGTCAGTTGTTGCAGCCCGGGCCGACCGTTCAGAAGCCGCGCCGCCGGGCCGAACATCACGTCCGCCATCGGTTTGCTAAAGCCGAAGCTGTCGGCCATGACCCGTGTCAGCCGGGTCATGTCGGGCGATTGATCGGTCGCGTTGGGCACCAGTGTGGTGCTGCCGATCCAAACCAGCTCCAGCGGGCCGAATTCCTGGGTTTCGACCATGTCGCCCGGAAGCAGGTCTTCGACGGCGATGGGGCCGTCCGAGGTTGCGATCAGGGTGCCGCGGGCAAAGGCCTAGGCGAGTTGTTCGAACAGAGGGGTCGCCGGGGCCAGGTGGTGGCTGGAGCGCGCACCACCATCGGGTGCCAGCGACGTCACCTCGAACTTGCGCATCACCTGGGGCTTGCGCGGTGCGACCTCGTCACGGGGCGCGCAGGCGCCGGGTGCAGTCTGCGTGCGGCTGGCAGAGTCTGCCGGAACGAGCGCGCCATGGGAGGCGCCATAGGGGTACGACATGTGATCACCCGCAAAGGTTGGTCACATCCGTGTCGGCCCCCACCGACAACACCGAAGGACGAAAGCGTTACTTTGGTCCGTCAACAATGCGCGGCACGGTCGGTGTTGTCAAAAATCTCGGGATATTCGATGAGGCCCGGACATCAATCGGCGGCGTCCCGGGCCATTGTTCCGGCGGCAAGGGATGATCGGCCATCTTTCCGCCATCCTTGCCGCGAATCACCCGGGCCGCGACGGCGGTCCGGGCGCGGCCGCGCTCAGGCGGTCTTGACGCGGCGCAGGGGTGCCGCGCGCTTGGCCACCATCTCCATGCGGCGTGTGCCGCGCTGGTAGGGCAGGTCGAGCTTGGTGGTCTGCGCGGTTTCGATCACCGACTTGATGAAGCGGGTCTTCATGGTCTTGTCCTTTCCGGTCGGGCCGGGGCGGGCCCGTCTGCTGCGTTCTGAAGGCAGAGTGCCCCGCCAATCGGGCAAGAATTTGGCAATCGCCGGCAAACTCTGTTTTCCGAAAAGAAAAAATCACTGCAGATGTGTGAGTGCCGTAAGGCCCTGAAGAATATTGACTTTACATGGCGGTGCATCGCCAATCCGGACCGTTTAACATGATTGTTTCGCATCAAATCGGGCGATTATGCGGCGATCAGAGACAAATCGCGGAAATCAGGCGTCCGTAATCGGCCTCTTGCGCGTGGGTTGTCCGGCGGTAGGAAAAGAAACGCTCGGCATCGGAATAGGTGCAGTGCCGCGTCCATTCGCTTTGCCCCACGCCGAAGTCGCGCAGCCTGTGCAGGCCGTAACCGGGCAGGTCGAACAGGTATCGGTCGCCCGCGCCATTGGCAAAGAAGCGCAGGCTGTCCGGGTCCTCGGCCTCGAACCGCTCGAGGAACTCGGGCCCGACCTCGTAGGCGCGTTGGCTGATGGTCGGGCCGATGACGGCAGCGATGCGCCCGCGGTCCGCGCCCAGCGTTTCCATCGCCTCGACCGTCGCCTCGAGCACACCGTCAAGCGCGCCCTTCCAGCCCGCATGGGCCGCGCCGATCACCCCGGCCTCGGTGTCGGCAAACAGGACGGGCTGGCAATCGGCGGTCAGCACCGACAGGGCAAGACCCGGCGTCGCGGTCACCAGCGCATCGGCGCGCGGCCTGTCCGCGTCGGGGTCGTCGATCACGGCCACATCGGCCGAATGCACCTGGTGAACACCCATCAGCGCGTCGTGGTCCACGCCCATCGCCTCGGCCACGCGGGCGCGGTTGATCGCCACGATCTCGGACTGGTCGGTCGAGCCCGTGCCGCAGTTCAGACCCGCGAACACCCCCGAGGACGCGCCGCCCAGCCGGGTGAAGAACCCGTGCCGGACAGGGGAAAGGCTGTGCGAGGTGATGATCTCGAGCGTCATGGGACGAAACCGGGGGGCAGCGAAGCCTGGTCTGGGAAAAGGGCAAGCGTCTTGAACACCGTTCCCATTTCATCGGGGTGCGTCAACCGGCGATGCGCAGCGATATGCGCGTCAAGCGCGGGGCCGCTGAGCGACCGGGCCAGCGCCTGCGCGCGCGATGTGATGCCCAGCCGCTCCAGAAAGACGCCCTGGGGCGTCAGGCGGCTTTGGGCAAGACACGGTGCCGCGGCGGTTGCGGCCCGGGCCAGCGCCTCGAAATCCACATGGGCGGTCAGGTCGGCGTCACCGGGATGGGCCAGCGGGTCCTCGGGGGTATGCGCGCGCACCGCTTGCAGCGTGTCGCCCAGCGACCGCCAGTCGCCGTAATCCACGATCAGCGCCAGCCCGCCATTGGCCGCGATGCGCGTGGCGATACTGCCCAGGATGGGCGTAGCGGCGGCACACAGCTCGACCGTGTCACCGTCGCGCGTGTCTTCGAGCCGGTGATCCAGCGCCGCAACCGGCCCCGGCGGCCCCAGCCCGAAGGTCAGCGTGCCACCGTCATCGAGCCCCACCTGCCGTTCGCGCCACCCGGCGCCGTCGCGCTGGTACTGGCGGATGGGCAGGGCATCGAAGAACTCGTTGGCAATCACGAACAGCGGTGCCTCGGGCAGGCCTGCCACCGTGTCGATCCAGTCAGGCGCATGTCCTGTCAGCGACTCGGCCTGCCGGGCGCGCAGGGCGGGCGAGGTTTCCACCAGCACGATCCGCGCGGCCTTTGCAAAGCCGGGCACGCGTGCGGTGGCGCGCAAAAGATCGGCCATGAGCGTGCCGCGCCCCGGCCCAAGCTCGGCCAGGGTAAAGGGTGCGGGCGCCCCCTGGTCCAGCCACGCCTGCGCGATGGCAAGGCCCAGGAGCTCTCCGAACATCTGCGAGATCTCGGGCGCGGTGGTAAAATCGCCGCCCGTGCCCAACGGGTCGCGGGTGGTGTAGTAGCCGTGCTCGGGGTGCTGCAGGCACATCTCCATATAGGCCGCGACGCTGATCGGCCCCTCCGCCGCGATGCGGGTGGCGATGTGCCGGGCCAGAGGGGTCACGCGTATGCGGCCCGCCGCCGGGCCCAGGCCGCCAGCGCCAGGCCGATCGCGATCATCGGCAGCGACAGAAGCTGGCCCATCGACAGGCCGTACTCGCCCCAGTAGACCGCGTAGCCATAGGGGTTACCTAGGTAGAATTGCGGATCGCTTTCGCGGAACCATTCGACGATGAACCGCCCGATCCCGTAGCCTGCGAAAAAGATTCCGGCGGTGCGGCCCGGTTCATGCAGGGACCGCCGCACCCAGACCAGACAGATCAGCACGACCATCAGCACGAAGCCTTCGAGGAACGCCTCGTACAGCTGGGACGGATGCCGCGGCAGGCCCAGCGGGTCGGTGGGAAAGACCATGGCCCAGGGCACGTAGCTGGGGCGACCCCAAAGCTCGGCGTTGATGAAATTCGCGATGCGCCCCAGCAGGATGCCCGGCGGGGCCGCCAGTGCCAGTGCATCGGCCGCGCTCAGCATCGGGATGCCGTTGCGCCAACAAAAGACGCCGCCCGCGATGATCACGCCGAGAAGCCCGCCGTGGAAGGCCATGCCGCCCTGCCAGATCATCGGGATCTCGAGCGGGTTTTCCAGGTAATAGGCAGGCTTGTAGAAGAACACGAACCCCAGCCGCCCGCCGATGATGACGCCAAGAATGACCCAGGTCAGAAGCTCTTCGACCTGTTCGGCGGTCATCGGTGCCTCGCCATGGGGCCAGAGCCGGGGGCGGTTCACCGCCATCACCACCAGCCGCCAGCCGATCAGGATGCCGACGATATAGGCCAGCGCATACCAGCGCAGCGCCAGTTCGAGCCCGAAGATCGTGACCGACACGATCTCGGGCGAGATCTCGGGAAATGGAAGGACCGCCTGCATATGCGTCTCTCTGCCTCTGCCGTCACGGGCAAGTCAACCTTGAGACCGCCCGCCATGGAGGCCATATAGGGACCAAGTGTAACGCGGGAGAGACCCATGCAGAGCCGCAACAAGGTTTTTGACGACATTTCGCAGCTTATGACGAACGCCATGGGCGTGGCCCAGGGCGCGCGGGAAGAGGCCGAGACAGCGATGAAGTCCATGATCGACCGCTGGCTGGCCGACCGCGACTTTGTCACGCGCGAGGAATTCGATGCCGTGCGCGCCATGGCCCAGAAGGCGCGTGAAGAGAACGAGGCGCTGAAGGCCCGGATCGACGCGCTGGAAGCGGCGTCGAAATAAGCTCTAGTAGCGGCGATTGGCCTGTCGACTGGCCAAAAGCCTCTCTTTCTGCCGTTCGCGCAGGAACACGAACAGGCCCGACCCGGCGATCAGCGCCATGCCCAGCCAGACGGGCAGGGTCGGCAGCTCGGCGAAGAACAGCCACCCCCACAGCACCGCTAGCGGCAGCCCCACATATTCGAAGGGCGCGATCACGCCCGCATCCGCCATCCGGTACGCGGCTGACAGCGTGTAGCCCACGATGGCCGAATTGAGCCCCAGTCCCAGGAAGAACCAGATATCCGTGCTCTGCGGCCAGGCCCAGGCGCGCAGTAGAAAGACAAGGCTTTCGTTGGTGACGCCCTCGGCATAGCGCCCATCGCCCGCCACGACGTAGAAGCCCAGCCCCACGGCGATAAAGGTCGCCTGAATGTAGACCGACAGGGCCGAGGCCTTGCTGTTCACGCCCAGCTTTCGGGTCATGATCTGCATCAGCGCATAGGTAAAGGCGGCCAGCACGGGCAAAAGCAGCACGATCCGGCTGACCGACAGATCGGACCCCGCGGCCCAGGGGCGCTGCATGATCAGCACGCCCACGAAACCCAACAGCACCGCGCCAAGGCGGAGGGGGCCGACCTTTTCGCCCAGGATCGGGATCGACAAGAGCGTGATCATCAGGGGCGCGGCAAAGAACAGCGCCGTCGCCTCGGCCAGCGGCAGCACGGCCAGCGCGGCGAAAAAGGTCATGTTGGCCACGACCACCAAAAGCCCGCGGATAAAATGCAGGAACGGCCGGTCGGTGCGCAGGATGCGCCAGCCGCCCTCCATCTGGACAAGGATCAGGGTGAACAGGATCCCGATCAGCGACCGGGTGAACACCATCTGGTGCAGCGGGTAATCCCCCGACAACTCTTTGATCAGCATGTCGTTGATGGAAATGGCAAAGACGCCGGCCAGCACGAAAAGAATGCCCAGCGTGGGGTTCTGGTGGCTAACAGGTGCGGCGGGGGCGGTCACGTCGGTCTCCTGTCGGTTGGATTGGCCCGGGCCTACACCACCCGCGGCCGCGCGTCAGGCCCGTTTGCGACCTGTGCGCCTGTGGCGGTGTCCCTGCGCGTTGCGGTTGCGGGAATTCGGGCTAGGCTTCGCCGCGCACAGGACAAGGATGACCCAGATGGCACCGATCGTGCGGATCAAGGGACTGGAAAAAGCATATGACACGGGGTTTCAGGCGCTCAAGGGCGTCGATCTCGATATCGAAGAGGGCGAGCTTCTGGCGCTGCTTGGCCCCAATGGCGCGGGCAAGACGACGCTGATCTCGGCGGTCTGCAGTCTGACCATACCCACCGGCGGCACGGTCACCGTGGGCGGGCATGACGTGGTGCGCGACTACCGCGCCGCGCGTGACCTGATCGGGCTGGTGCCGCAGGAAATCAACCTCGAACCCTTCGAGAAGGTGATGAACACCGTGCGCTTTTCCCGCGGGCTGTTCGGCAAGCGGCGCGATGACGCGTATCTTGAAAGGATCCTGCGCCAGCTGTCGCTCTGGGACAAACGCGATGCCAAGATCATGGAACTGTCCGGCGGCATGAAGCGGCGTGTGTTGATCGCCAAGGCGCTGAGCCACGAGCCGCGGGTGCTGTTCCTCGACGAGCCCACGGCGGGCGTCGATGTGGAGCTGCGCAAGGAGATGTGGGACACCGTTCGCATGCTCAAGGCCGATGGTGTGACCATCATCCTGACCACCCATTACATCGAAGAGGCCGAAGCGATGGCCGACCGAGTGGGCGTCATCAACAAGGGCGAGATGCTGCTGGTCGAGGCAAAAAGCAGGCTGATGGAGCGGATGGGGCAGAAGCACCTTACGATCGAGCTGCACGAGCCAATTCAGACCATCCCGGACAGCCTGAGCGATTTCGACCTGACCCTTTTGGAAGACGGCCGCGCGCTGGTCTTTGCCTATGACACGCGACAGGAGCGGACGGGCATCACCAAGCTGCTGACCGAATTGCAGGCGGCCGGGATCGTGCTGCGTGACCTTCAGACCACGCAATCCAGCCTCGAGGACATCTTCGTTGGGCTCGTGCAGGAGGATGCGGCATGAATTTCCGGGCCATCTGGGCGATCTACACTTTCGAGATGTCGCGGTTCTTTCGCACGCTTCTGCAAAGCTTCGTATCGCCCGTGATCTCGACCTCGCTGTATTTCGTGGTCTTCGGCGCGGCCATCGGGTCGCGGATCGACCAGGTGGAGGGCGTGAGCTACGGCGCCTTCATCGTGCCGGGGCTGATCATGCTGAGCGTGATGACCCAAGCCATTTCGAACGCGTCCTTCGGAATTTATTTTCCCAAGTTCATCGGCACGATCTACGAGCTGCTGTCGGCGCCGATCAATTTCCTGGAGGTCGTGCTGGGTTACGTGGGCGCTGCAGCCACCAAGGCGCTGTTCATCGGAATCGTGATCCTGGGCACCTCGGCCCTGTTCGTGGATCTGACCATCCAGCACCCGGTCGCGATGCTGCTGTTCATGGTGCTCACCTGCATCAGCTTTGCGCTGTTCGGCTTCATCATCGGCATCTGGGCGCGCAATTTCGAGCAGTTGCAGCTGGTGCCGCTTCTGATCGTGACGCCGCTCGTGTTTCTGGGGGGCTCGTTCTACTCGATCTCGATGCTGCCGCCGGTCTGGCAGACCGTGACGCTGTTCAACCCGGTGGTCTACCTGATCTCGGGCTTCCGCTGGTCGTTCTACGGATTGGCTGATGTGCCCATCGGGCTAAGCCTGCTGGCCATCGCGGGCTTCACGGCGCTGTGCCTGGGCATCATCTGGTGGATCTTCCGCACGGGTTGGCGCATCCGGTCGTGACGGGGCGGTTATGTCGGGCGGTCGTGATGGTGCGGGCGCAGACGGGAAAAGCGGGATGCCCGCCTTGTTTGTCGGAACGGGCCAATCTACATCGGATGACATGAAACGCTTCTTGCCCTTCGTGAAATCCGGGCCGACCGTGTCGGTCGTGCGTCTGTCGGGCCTGATCGGCACGGGCGGGCGTGGCGCGCTGACCGACCGCGCGCTCGACCAGGTGCTGGAGCGGGCGTTCAAACGTGGCAAGCCCGCGGCCGTCGCGCTCGAGATCAACTCTCCCGGCGGCTCGCCTGTGCAATCGGCCCTGATCGGTGCCCGGATCGAGCGTCTGTCGAAAGAACGCGATGTACCCGTCTTCGCCTTTGTCGAGGATGTGGCGGCCTCGGGCGGCTACTGGCTGGCCGTGGCGGCGGATGAGATTTACGCTGATGCCAACTCCATCGTCGGCTCCATCGGTGTGATCTCGGCCGGGTTCGGGGCGCATATCTTTCTGGCCCGGCAAGGGGTCGAACGCCGCGTTTACACGGCGGGCGGATCGAAAAGCATGCTGGACCCGTTCCAGCCCGAAAAGCCCGAGGATGTCGCGCGGCTCAAGCGGATGCTGAGCGAGATCCACGAGAATTTCATAGACCACGTCAAATCGCGCCGGGGCGACAAGCTGGATCAGTCGGTCGACCTGTTCACCGGCGAGGTCTGGACCGGCCGCCGCGCGGTCGAGCTGGGCCTGGCCGACGGGATCGGCCATATCACCACCGTCATGCGCGAACGCTTCGGCAAGGACGTGAACCTGCGCCGCTACGACGCGCGCCGGTCGCTGGCGCAGCGCATCGGCGTGCAGCTTGCGGGCGACGTGATGGGCGGGATCGAAGAGCGCGCGGCCTATGCGCGGTTCGGCCTCTGACGTGATACTGAAGGCGGTTTCCCTTTTCCTGATCGGTATGGCGGTGCTCGCCATGTTCGGCAAGCTGCGCTTTCCGGGTCAGAAAAGGATCGCGTCGGCCCGCTGTCCGCGCTGCGGGCGGTTCCGCATCGGGCGCGGCCCCTGCACCTGCGGGAAGAAGAAGGGGTAGCGCATGGAATGGCTGCTTGCCGGCCTCGGGCTGGGCATCCTGCTGCTGGCCGGTGATTCACTGGTCAAGGGCGCGGTGAATTTCAGCCTGCGCCTGGGCGTCCCCGCCCTGATCGTCAGCCTTACCATCGTGGCCTTTGGCACCTCGGCGCCCGAGCTGCTGATCTCGGTCAACGCCGTGCTCGAGGGCGTGCCAGGCATCGCCCTGGGCAACGTGGTGGGATCGAACACGGCCAATATCCTTTTGGTGATGGGGGTTCCGGCGCTTCTGGCCACGCTGCACACGAGCGAGTTCGACACGCGCAAGACCTATGTCTTCATGCTGCTCGCGTCGGTTCTGTTCATCGCGCTGGCCTTTGCGGGCACCTTCACCTGGATCAGCGGTGTGGTGCTGTTGATCGTACTCAGCCTGGTGCTGATGGATGCCTTCCGCGATGCGCAATCCCACAGGCGGGCCAATGGTACGCCCGAGGCACCGGACAAGGCGACAGAGGATGACGACGCCCTGCTGGACGATCTCGAAGGCGCCGATCCCGACATGCCCTGGTGGCAGATCATCGTCTTCCTGGCGCTGGGCCTGATCGGCCTGCCGCTGGGCGCCGATCTGCTGGTCGACAATGCCCGGATCATCGCGGCCTCTTACGGGGTCAGCGAAACTGTGATCGGTCTAACCCTCGTGGCGCTCGGCACCTCGCTGCCCGAGCTGGCCACGACCGTGATGGCCGCGTTGCGCCGACAGGCGGACGTGGCGCTGGGCAACGTCATCGGGTCGAACATGTTCAACCTGCTGGCCATCATCGGGGTTGCGGCGGTGATCGGCGATATTCCGGTCGATCCGGAATTCCTGCACTTCGATCTTTGGGTCATGCTGGGGGCGTCCCTTTTGATCTTTCCCTTCGTGTTCCTGCGCTGGAACATCACACGGGCCTGGGGCATCGTCTTGACGCTCCTTTATGCGGTCTACGTTGCTATGCTGCTGTTCTGAATTGGCAAAGGGGTGAAAATGCGGGCTTTGGTCACCGGAGCGGGGCGGCGATTGGGCCGCGCCATGGCACTGTATCTGGGGCAGCGGGGCTATGACGTGGCGCTGCATTACGCCAGTTCGGACGCGGGCGCGACAGAGGCTGCCGGCGAGATCCAGGCGCTGGGTCAGAACGCCGTGACGCTCCAGGCCGATCTGCTGGACGAGGCCCAGGTGCAGGCGTTGTTGCCCCGCGCGGCCGAGGCGCTGGGCGGGCCTGTCACGGTGCTGGTCAACAATGCGTCGATCTTTGAATACGACACCATTGAAACCGCCACCCGCGACAGCTGGGACCGTCACCTGGAAAGCAACCTGCGCGCGCCCTTCGTGCTGACCCAGGCGCTGGCCGCGCAGATCCCCGAACCCGAGACCGATGACCGGGGGGAGCCCCGCGCGCGTGGTCTTATCGTCAACATGATCGACCAGCGCGTGCGCAAGCTGACGCCGGAATTCATGACCTACACGATTGCCAAGATGGGCCTGTGGGCGATGACGCAGACAACCGCCCAGGGCCTTGCGCCGCGGGTGCGCGTGAACGCGATCGGCCCCGGACCGACGCTTCAGGGCGACCGTCAATCGGCCAAGCATTTCGCGCGCCAGCGCGCGGCCACGGTGCTGGAGCGCGGCGCCAATCCCGAGGATATCACCGGCGCGCTGGGCTATTTCCTGGATGCGCCCGCCGTGACGGGGCAGCTTTTGTGCATCGACGGGGGCCAGCATCTGGCCTGGCAAACGCCGGATGTACTGGGCGTGGAATAGGCCCGAAACACGCGGATTGGGCGCATGTTTCGGGGCACAGGCCCATTGATCGGAGCAGAGTTGTGCACCTGGGGCGAGACCGTCACGAAACCGTTACGGAAACGTCAATATTTTCAAGCATTTGTCTGCGCTGTACTTTTTTGTAAATATATTTCAATTAGTTAGTTTGGTGCCCAAAAATTGGGCAAATCAACCAAGTTGCATGGAAACAAGGGAAATTTGCCGCTGCCCCATTCTTATCCGCCGAGTTATCCACAGATTCCGTGGATGCAATCAAGCTTGAAGACACGCGCCAATCGGTGCAGCCCATGTGGGAATCATATCTGATTGATCCATGACCCAGTCCGACGCCCCTGATCCCCTGACGGGACACGCCTGTATCCAGTCCTACCTGCGCACGCTCGATGCGTCGCCGGGCGTCTACCGGATGCTCGATGCTCAGTCGCGCGTGCTCTACGTGGGCAAGGCCCGGAACCTGCGCGCGCGGGTGTCGAACTACGCCCGCCCCTCGGGGCACAGCCCGCGCATCGCCCGGATGATCCGGGAAACCGCGTCGATGATGTTCCTGACCACGCGCACCGAGACCGAAGCGCTTCTGCTCGAACAGAACCTCATCAAGCAGCTCAAGCCGCGCTACAACGTGCTTTTGCGCGACGACAAGTCGTTCCCGAACATCCTGGTCACGGCGCATGATTTCCCGATGATCAAGAAGCACCGCGGCGCCAAGCGTGAAAAGGGCCAGTATTTCGGCCCCTTCGCCAGCGCGGGCGCAGTGAACCGGACGCTCAACCAGTTTCAGCGCGCGTTTCAGCTGCGCAATTGCACCGACACGCAGTTCGAGACCCGCACGCGTCCTTGCCTGCAATACCAGATCAAGCGCTGCACTGCGCCCTGCGTGGGCAAGATCAGCAAAGCCGATTATGCCGCCCAGGTGGCCGATGCACAGCGCTACCTGTCGGGCAAATCGACCGAGATACAGGAAAAACTCGCCACCGAGATGCAGGCGGCCAGCGACGCGATGGAGTTCGAGCGCGCCGCGGCGCTGCGCGACCGCATCCGCGCGCTCACCCAGGTGCAGACGGCCCAAGGCATCAACCCGCGCAGCGTGTCCGAGGCCGATGTGATTGCCCTGCACATGGAGAACGGGCAGGCCTGCGTGCAGGTCTTTTTCATCCGTGCCAACCAGAACTGGGGCAACCGCGATTTCTATCCCCGGGTGGGCGCCGATGTGGATGCGGCCGAGGTGCTCGAGGCGTTCATCGGCCAGTTCTACGACACCAAGGAGCCGCCCCGTCAGCTGATCCTGTCCCATGGGATCGAGAACGCCGACCTCATGCAAGAGGCGCTGACCGGCAAGCTGGGCCGCAAGGTCGAGATCGTGGTGCCCCAGCGCGGCGAAAAGGCCGAGCTGGTGGACGGCGCGCTGCGCAACGCGCGCGAGGCGCTGGCGCGCCATATGGCCGAGACGGCGACCCAGACCAAGCTACTGGCCGGTCTGGCCGAGGCCTTTGCCCTCGACGCCCCGCCCCAGCGTATCGAGGTCTATGACAACAGCCATATACAGGGCACCAATGCCGTGGGCGCGATGATCGTCGCGGGCCCAGACGGGTTCATGAAAAACCAGTATCGCAAGTTCAACATCAAGGGGGATGACCTCGTCGCGGGCGACGATTTCGGCATGATGAAAGAGGTGCTGACCCGCCGCTTCAAACGCCTGCTCAAGGAAGACCCAGACCGGGACAAGGGGCTTTGGCCCGATCTGCTGTTGATCGACGGGGGTGCCGGACAGGTCAGCGCGGTGGCCCAGATCATGGAAGAACACGGCGTGCAGGACATCCCCATGGTGGGCGTGGCCAAGGGTGTGGACCGCGACGCGGGCAAGGAAGAGTTCCACCGCGCAGGTCAACGCCCCTTTGCTCTGCGCCACAACGACCCGGTGCTCTATTTCGTGCAGCGGCTTCGGGACGAGGCGCACCGCTTTGCCATCGGTACGCACCGCGCCAAGCGGGCCAAGGCGGTGGGAGCCACCCCGCTCGACGAGGTGCCGGGCGTGGGCGCGACCCGCAAACGCGCGCTTCTGGCCCATTTCGGATCGGCCAAGGCCGTAAGCCGCGCGAACCTCGCCGATCTCAAGGCGGTGGAGGGCATCTCGGACAGCTTGGCCGAGACGATCTACGCCTTCTTCCACGATCGGGGGTAGAGGAAGGCGTCTTGATGCAACTTGAAAGCGGCGTCGACGCCGCTTGGCAAGGGCTTTCGAAAGCCCTTGGTCCCCGGCTCAGTCGAAGGTGCCCGCCACCCGACCGAGGAGCATGAAGGCCCGCGCGGTGCGGGTTTCCGACAGGGCCGAGATATCCGCATCGCTTGCGGTTTCGGCGAAGCGGGCAAAGCTCTTGTCGAAACGGCGCAGGAAGTGGTGCGCGGCGTCGCGGAAGATCGGGTCCTGCTTCATCCGCGCGGCACTCAACGCCAGGGACGAGCGGTCGCGGATGCCGCCCAGGGCCGCGATCGTGCGTCCGCGCGCGCCTTCGGCGAACTTGCGCCAGACTTCGGGGCGGGCCATGTCCGGGCGCAGATCGTCCATGTAGATGCCGTCCTGGCTGAGCAGCGTCAGCACGTCCTGCGCGGCCTGGATCAGCTCCTTGGCCTGCCGGTCCTTGAGCGCGCGGCGCAAAGCGGCAAAGCCCTCCTCGTCCTCCGCCGTTTCCGGGAAATTCAGCGCGCGGATGAAATCGTCGGTGGGCAGGGGCGGGGCAAGGTCTTCGGCCGGGGTGCCCAGCGCAAGGCTCGCCTGGTCGAAGCCTTCGGCCTGCGGGGCCGCGGCCGGGGCCAGGGTCGGGCGCGGCGGGGCCACTTCCAGCCGCGAGGTGGCGAAGGTCGCCAACGCCGTCTCGGTCTTCTTCGTGGCCGCCGCGATTTCGTCGAGCTTGCGGGTGACCGACGGTTCGTTGACCAGCGGCCGTCCCTGGCTTTGCGCCACATAGGCCTGCCGGATCGCGTCGATGGCCATCTGCAGCCGCTGGCTTTCCTCGCGCATCACCCGGCTGGCGCGCGCGGCGGTGGCTGCGACCCAGATCACCGCGACCGGCAGGAACACCACCAGGAGCGTCAGCAGGAACGTGCTGCCCTCGATCCCGTCGCCGCTGTCCAGCACGACGAAGAACAGCACGGACGCCGCCAGCCAAACAAGGCTCAGCCCGATGGCCACCAGCTCAATGCCGGTCACGCGCGGGTTGCGTGGCCGGTCATAGATGCCCAGTGGCGTGGGCTTGGCGTCCTGGCTGTCCGGCATGGCGGGCGGCCTTTCACACGTAGTCGATCTTGACGATCTCGTAGGACCGCTCGCCCCCCGGCGTGCGCACCTCGACGCTGTCGCCGTCTTCCTTGCCGATAAGGGCACGGGCGAGGGGCGATTTGATGTTCAGCAGACCCTTTTCGATATTGGCCTCGTGTTCGCCCACGATCTGCCAGGTCTTTTCCTCGTCCGTATCCTCGTCGACAAGCGTCACGGTCGCGCCGAACTTGATCGCGCCCGACAGGGTCTTGGGGTCGATCACCTCGGCAAGCGACAGGATGCCCTCGATCTCCTTGATGCGGCCCTCGATGAAGCTCTGCTTTTCGCGGGCCGAGTGATATTCGGCGTTTTCCGACAGGTCGCCATGTTCGCGCGCCTCGGAGATGGCCTGGATGATCGCGGGCCGCTCCACGCTCTTGAGTTGTTTCAGTTCCGCCTCGAGCGCGGCATGCCCCGCGCGGGTCATCGGTATCTTTTCCATCGGTCTTTCCCGGAAATGCCGGGCGGCCCGGTGCCGCCCGTCCTCGTTAAGCCTGATCGTTCTGCGTGTGCCGGTCGTGGCAACACTGCCCTTTGGGGCGTCGCCTATGTAATAGGCCAGAGGCCCGGACAACGCAATTCTGCGGCCTGCCCGCCGAAACCGTGCGCAGATGGGCCGACGGGCGGGCAATTTGTCCCCTCGCTACGCCGGGTCGCGATTGACCGGCCCGGTCCCGGTCGCTACGTCAGTTTGGAACTGAAAAACACCCTCGGAGACATGCAAGCGATGGCCGAAATCGAACGCGAAGCAATGGAATACGACGTGGTGATCGTGGGGGCGGGCCCGGCGGGCCTGTCGGCGGCGATCCGGCTCAAGCAGCTCGATTCCGACCTGGATGTCGTGGTTCTCGAGAAAGGCTCCGAGGTCGGCGCACATATCCTGTCGGGCGCGGTGCTGGACCCTGTGGGCCTCGATGCGCTGATCCCCGACTGGAAGGAAAAGGGCGCGCCCCTGAACGTGCCCGTGACCGAAGACAATTTCTACATGCTGGGCGAGGCTGGGCGCATCCGCGTGCCCAACTGGCCGATGCCGCCGCTCATGAACAACCACGGCAATTATATCGTGTCGATGGGCAATGTCTGCCGCTGGATGGCCGAACAAGCCGAGGCGCTGGGCGTCGAGATCTTTCCGGGCATGGCCTGTTCACAGATCGTCTACGGCGACGATGGCGAGGTCAAAGGCGTGGTCGCCGGTGAGTTCGGTCTGAACCCCGATGGCACGCCCGGCGACGGCTACGAGCCGGGCATGGAACTGCACGGCAAATACGTCTTCCTTGGCGAAGGCGTGCGCGGATCGCTGTCCAAGGAGGTGATCGAGAAGTTCGACCTGTCCAAGGGCAAGGAGCCGCAGAAATTCGGCCTCGGCATGAAGGAAATCTGGGAGATCGACCCCGAAAAGCACCGCGAAGGCACGGTGACCCACACCATGGGCTGGCCCCTGGGCAGCAACGCGGGCGGCGGGTCGTTCATCTATCACCTGGAGAACAACCAGGTCTATGTGGGCTTCGTGGTGCACCTGAACTACGAAAACCCGCACCTGTATCCTTACATGGAGTTCCAGCGCTTCAAGCATCACCCGATGGTGGCCGAGCTTTTGAAGGGCGGCAAACGCGTGGCCTATGGCGCGCGGGCGATTTCCGAGGGCGGATACCAGTCCATGCCCAAGATGGTGGCGCCGGGCGTCGCGCTCCTGGGCTGTTCGGTCGGCATGGTCAACGTGCCGCGGATCAAGGGCAATCACAACGCCATGCTGTCGGGCAAGGCTGCGGCCGAGGCCGCCCATGCGGCCATCAAGGCGGGCCGTGCGTCTGACGAACTGACCGCCTACGAGACCGAGGTGCGCGACGGCGCCATCGGCAAGGACCTCAAGAAGGTGCGCAACGTCAAACCGCTCTGGTCCAAATACGGCCTGACCGCCTCGCTCACCCTGGGCGGGTTCGACATGTGGACCAACACGCTGGGCTTTTCGCTGTTCGGCACCGTGGGTCACGGCAAATCCGATGCCGAGGCCACGGGCAAGGCCAAGGATCACAAGCCCATCGACTACCCCAAGCCCGATGGCAAGCTGAGCTTTGACCGGCTGACCAATGTCAGCTTTGCCATGACCAATCACGAGGAAAGCCAGCCCGCGCATCTGAAGCTCAAGGACCCGTCGGTCCCGGTATCGGTGAACCTGCCCAAATACGCGGGTCCTTCGGCCCGCTATTGCCCGGCCGGCGTCTACGAGTTTGTCGAGGAAGAGGGCAAGGACGCGCGGTTTGTCATCAACTTCCAGAACTGCGTGCACTGCAAGACCTGTGACATCAAGGATCCCAGCCAGAACATCGTCTGGACCACGCCCCAGGGGGGCGACGGACCGAATTATCCAAACATGTGATCGCCGGGGCGGCAGCACCCTTCACAAAACTGGCATTTCCCTGCGCGGGGTGGCGTAAATCGTCGCCCCGCATTGCACCCGTGTGCCATGGCGACTAGCCTTTCGTGCAACAGGTGAGAGGAGATGTGCGTGGCTACGGGACTTCGCAGAATTCTGATATCCGCCGCGCTGAGCGCGGTGCTGGCCGCGCCGGTGGCGGCGCAGGGTCTGGCCGGGGCCTATCTGGCCGCCCGGCAGGCCGGGTTCCAGGGCGATTACCTCGCCATGGCGCGGTATTACACGCAGGCGCTGGTCCGCGACCCCGGCAATCCGCAGCTTCTGGAAAACGCCGTTCTGGCGCAGTTGTCGCTGGGGCAACTCGACCGGGCCGTTCCCATCGCCCAGAAGATCGAGGCACAGGGTCTGCGCAGCCAGGTGGCGCAGATGGTGCTCATGGCGTCCGATGTCGAGGCCGAGAACTACGCCGCGATCCGTGACCGGACCGAAGAAGGGACCGGCGTCGGCCCGCTGGTCGATGGGCTGGTGCGGGCCTGGGCTGCCCTGGGCGAAGGGCGCATGTCCGTCGCGCTGGATGAATTCGACGCAATGGCAAACGAACCGGGCCTGCGGGGCTTTTCGCTCTATCACAAGGCGTTGGCTCTGGCCTCGGTCGGGGATTTCGAAAGCGCCGAAGCCATTCTGGGCGGGCCCGACGCTGGTGCGATGCAGCTGACACGGCGCGGCGCCATGGCCCGGGCCGAAGTGCTGAGCCAGCTCGAGCGCAATGAAGATGCCATCGACCTGATCGACCGCAGCTTCGGCACCGATCTGGACCCGGGCCTGCGCGACATGCGCGCGGCACTCGTGGCGGGCGAGCGTCTGCCCTTTACCCATGTGCGCAATGCCCGCGACGGAATGGCCGAGGTGTTCTATTCGGTCGCCGGCGCGCTTCAGAACGAAGCGACGGACGATTACACGCTGCTGTATACCCGGCTGGCCGAGACATTGCGGCCCGATCACGTGGACGCGATCCTGGCGTCGGCGGATCTGCTGGACCGCATGCAGCAATACGATCTTGCGGTCGCCACCTTCCGACGGGTGCCGTCGGACCACAGCGCCTATCACGCCGCCGAAATGGGCCGCGCCGACGCGCTGCGCAAAAGCGGCAAGCCCGATGCAGCCATTGAAGTGTTGCAGAAGCTGACCGAGACCCATGGCGATCTGCCCATCGTGCACACCACCCTGGGCGATACCTACCGGTCGCAAAAGGACTACGCCAGCGCGGCCCAGGCGTATGACGATGCCATCGCGCTGATCGACGAGGCCGATGACAGCCAGTGGTTCGTCTTCTACGCCCGCGGCATCTGCCATGAACGTCTGGACCAGTGGGACCAGGCCGAGGCCGATTTTCGCCGCGCGCTCGAAATCCGTCCCGACCAGCCACAGGTCCTGAATTACCTGGGCTACTCGCTGGTCATCAAGAACATGAAGCTGGACGAGGCGCTCGACATGATCGAACGCGCCGCCGCCGCACGGCCCGACAGCGGCTATATCATCGACAGCCTGGGCTGGGTGCTGTTCCAGTTGGGCCGCTTCGAGGAAGCGGTCGAGCATATGGAACGCGCGGCCGAGCTTATGCCGGTGGATCCGGTGGTCAACGACCATCTGGGCGATGTCTACTGGGCTGTGGGCCGCACGCTCGAGGCCCAGTTCCAGTGGAAACGCGCGCTGTCCTTCGTCGATCCCGACGATCCCGATGGCGAGGCCGACCCGGACCGCATCCGCCGCAAGCTCGAAGTCGGTCTTGACGAGGTCCGGGCCGAGGAGGGCGCGCCGCCGCTGCGGGTCGCCAATGACGACGGTTGAGGTCTGGGCCCCGGCCAAGATCAACCTGACGCTTCATGTGACAGGCCAGCGCGCCGACGGCTACCACCTGCTCGACTCGCTCGTGGCTTTCGCCTCCGTCGGTGACCGGATCCGCATCTGCCCCGCCGATGCCCTGTCGCTGACCGTCGAGGGGCCCGAGGCCGCCGGTGTGCCCGCAGACATGGACAATCTTGCCCTGCGCGCCGCAGCTCTGGTCCCGCAGCAAGGGGCGGCGCTGTCCCTGGAAAAGACCCTGCCCGCCGCCTCGGGGATCGGTGGCGGCTCTGCCGATGCGGCGGCGGCCTGGAGAGGGATGCTGGCCCGGGACGATGCGCGCGCCGCGGCCCTGGTCGATGCACCCGATGCCTTGCTGGCAGAGCATCTGGACGCACTTCTGACGCTGGGGGCCGATGTGCCGATGTGCCTTTTGTCCGCGCCGATGCGCGTGCAGGGGATCGGCGACAGGCTGACCCGCGTCGCGCTGCCATCCGTGCCCGCGCTTCTCGTCAACCCGCGCCTGCCCGTCGCAACACCCGATGTCTTTCGGGCCCTGGGGGCAAAGGACAACCCGCCGATGCCGGACAGGCTTCCCGACTTCGGAACATCCGGTGCATTGATCGACTGGTTGCAGGGCATGCGAAACGATCTTCAGAACGCCGCCATCGATGTCGAACCTGTCATCGGGCAGGTTCTCGAGGTGCTGACCGATTTGCACGGATGTCGGCTGACCCGCATGTCGGGCTCTGGTGCCACCTGCTTTGCCCTGTTCGAGACGTTGGCGGACGCGGAAACCGCCGGTGAGGCGTTGCAGCGCGCGCAGCCGGGCTGGTGGGTGACTGCCTGCGTTCTGGGCGACCAGACAGACATGGCGTTGCCAAAGGCGGTTGCCGCGACGGCGTAGGGTGGGGTTTCACCCCACCATCCCGTTCAATTCACCCGCGCGACCACATAATCGTTCAGGTCGATCAGGATATCGCGCATCTGGCTTTGCGGCAGGGTTTCCAGTGCCGCCTTTCCCTTGGCCGACCAGGCGAGCGCGTCGGCCCTGGTGGCCGCCATCGCGCCGTGACGGTCCAGAAGCGCCAGCGCATGCTCCAGATCGCCCTCGCGCTGGTCGCCCTTTTCTATGACCCGCGACCAGAAGGCACGTTCTTCAGCGTCGGCCTTCGCCACCGCCTTGATCACCGGCAGGGTCAGCTTGCGTTCGCGGAAATCGTCGCCCACGTTCTTGCCCGTGGCCGCGCTGTCGCCGCCATAGTCGAGAAGGTCATCGACGATCTGGAACGCGATCCCCAGCGCGTCGCCATAGTCGAACAGCGCCTGCACCGTCCCGTCGTCCTGGCCCGCGATTACGCCGCCGACCTCGGTCGCGGCCGAAAAGAGCGCGGCGGTCTTGCCGCGCACGACTTGCAGATAGATCTCTTCGGTCGTGGCCAGGTTCTGCGCCGCGGTCAGCTGCAGCACCTCGCCCTCGGCGATGGTGGCGGCGGCGTCCGACAGGATGCGCAGCACCCGCAGGCTGCCCGTCTCCGTCATCAGCTGGAACGACCGTGCGAACAGGTAGTCGCCGGTCAGGATGCTGGATTTGTTGTCGAAAAGCAGGTTCGCCGTGGGCCGCCCGCGCCGCTGCGCGCTTTCATCGACCACATCGTCATGCAGCAGCGTGGCGGTGTGAATGAATTCTACCGTCGCGGCCAGCTTGACGTGGTTGTCGCCCGCATAGTCGAACATCCGCGCCGCAGCCAGGGTCAGCATCGGGCGCAGGCGCTTGCCGCCCGCCTCGACCAGATGCGCCGTCACCTCGGGAATGCGGGGCGCGTGGCGCGACGCCATCCGATCGCGGATAAGCGCGTTCACCGCCCCCATCTCGTCGGCCAGAAGGGTGGCCAGCATTTCGTGGGGTTTCGTGAAGCTCTGATCCAAGCTCATAACACTCCCGTCAGAAGGCTCGACAAGGGCAAGGCCCTGCCATTACATCGGATTTCATGGAAGAGTTGCTGCGCACCAATGACATCACGGTGACCGCCTACGCGCGGGCTCTTCTCGATGCCGAGGATATAGAGGCGTTTGAACTGGACGTAAACATGAGCGTCCTCGAGGGCTCCATAGGCATTCTGCCGCGGCGCATCATGGTGCGGCGGCAGGATCTGCACCGCGCCCGCGCGCTTCTGGCCGAACATGGCGTCCCGCTTGTCAGTTGAGCACGGTTCGGGGCCGGGCCTGACCCGCGACGCGTTTCTGGGCGGGCGGCTGTTCCTGAACCAACCCGCGAAGGGCTATCGCGCCGGGGTCGATCCGATGCTTCTTGCGGCCACGATCCCGGCAAAGGCGGGTGAGCGGGTGCTCGATCTTGGCTGCGGGGCAGGGGCGGCGGTGCTGTGTTTGGGCATCCGCGTGCCGGGGCTGGCCCTGTTCGGAGTGGAACGGCAGGCGGAATACGCGGCTTTGGCCCGGCAGAACGCGGAGGACGCTGGCATACCTCTGGAGCTGGCCGAGGCCGATCTGGCCGCGCTGCCCCCTGCCATTACGGGGCTGCAATTCCACCATGTGATGGCCAACCCGCCATATTTCGACCGCGCCGCCAGCGTCTCGGCCCGGGATGCGGGGCGCGAGGGGGCGCTGGGCGAAGACACACCACTGGCCACTTGGGTCGGCGTGGCGGCAAGACGCCTGTTGCCCAAGGGCACGGCGACCTTCATCCACCGGGCCGAGCGTGTGCCTGATCTGGTGGCGGCCTTCGCCGCGCATCTGGGCAGCGTCGAGCTGTGGCCGCTGTCCCCGCGCGCGGGCCGCGCTGCAAGGCTTGTCCTGATCCGCGGGCGCAAGGACGGGCGCGCACCGTTTCGCCTGCATGCGCCGCTGGTCCTGCACGCGGGCGCGCGGCACGAAAGCGACTCGGAGGATTACACCGACCGGGTGCGCGCGGTGCTGCGCGATGGCGCGGAGCTGCCCTTTCCCGCCTGAAGGTTGCCTGAGATTCATGCAAGATTCAGCTTATGCTGCGACTGCGGCGTGACAGGCGCGGAAAAATCTGCTGCACTAATCGGATACAGCATTCAAAAGGAGGATTGCCATGAGCCTGTCGTCTCACCTTGAGGAACTTAAGCGCAAGCACCAGAGCCTTTCGGATGCCGTGGAAGAGGCGCAGCGCGCGCCCGGTGTCTCTGACCTGCGCATCGCAGAGCTGAAAAAGCAGAAGCTGCGCATCAAGGAAGAGATCAGCCGGCTCAGCGCATCCGTCAACGCCTGATCCTTCCACCCGTCAGGGCGCGATATCGGCCGCCGCAACAAAGCAACGGCCGGTGTCGAGATCCGTGATCTGTTCCAGTTCGCTGTGAAGCCATGCCTCGAACGCGGCGATATGCGGGCGGGTCTCGGCCCCTTTCGGGCAGATGAAGCGGTAATGCGCCTCGGTCGTCAGGGACAGATCGAAGGGCATGACCAATCTGCCTGCGCGGATGTCATCCTGCGCCAACGATATGCGCCCCAAGACGACGCCCGCCCCGCCAAGGGCGGCGTCCAGCGCATGATCGGCCTGGCTAAAGCGGGGCCCGGCCTCTTCCGGCGCGGCCATGCCCGCTGCGCGAAACCAGGCGGCCCAGTTGCCCGGCGGGTCGAGGAACTGCGTGTCATCCTGGTGCAACAGCGTCATCCCGGCCAGATCGGCCGGTGACCCGATCTGCGCGGCCAGCTCTGGCGTTGCCATGGGCGTCATCCATTCGCGGATCAGGCAGGTCTCGTAAAGATCCTGCGCATCGCCGGTGCTGTAGCCAAAGCGCAAGGCCACATCGACCTCGTCCCGGTCGAAATCCATGATCGACAGGCCCGCCGCCAGCCGCAGCTGCACCTCCGGGTGGGCGCGGGCAAAGCCGAAAAGCCGCGGCGCCAGCCATTTCGCGGTAAAGGCCGGGCCTGCGGTCACCGTCAGGCTCGTCGTATCGCCCACCCGCCGCGCCGCGCGCCAAGCCCGGGCCAATGCCGCGAACCCGTCCGCCGTTCCGGGGGCGAGGGCACGGCCCGCCTCGGTCAGCTCCACCGCGCGGGTCAGGCGGCGAAACAGCGGCTGGCCCAGATGCTCTTCCAGCGACTTGATCTGAAAGGACAGGGCCGCCGGGGTCACGTTGAGCTCGGCCGCGGCGGCGGCAAAGGACATGTGCCGCGCGGCGGCGTCAAAGGCGCGGAGTGCGGTGAGCGGTGGCAGGCGGTCGGCCATGGTCAAGAATTTCTTATCTGTGCCTGCCAAAAGTCTCGTTTGTGAGGGCAAAGGTCAAGCGCCATATTCAGCTCAGTTGAACTGTTCCCCTGAAAGGACCGACCCATGTTCGAAACCACACCGAACCGACGCACCCGAGATGCAATTCGCGCCGCCCACGAGGCCCGCGGTGCCTTTACCGCGGATCTCTTCCGCGCGCTGTTTCGCCGGCAGCGGGACGGGGCCTGACCGCAGGCGCGCGCCCGCCGGTCTGATCACCCCCCTCGCAAAGAAAACCTCCCCCGGGGTCGCACCGGGGGAGGTTTTTTCAGGCATCCGCGAGGAAACGGGTGACGGCGGTGAGTTCACTGCGGTCGATCTCATGCCCGCCCGGATGCCACTGCGTTTGCGTGTCCACGCCCTGAGCGGTCAGATACTTGGCCAGCGCCTCGGTCATCGCGGCCGGGCAGATCGGGTCGCGCTGGCTCGCCGTGATGAGAACCCGGGCACCGGCCAACCCCGGCTGGGCGTCGGGCGTCCACGGGATCAGCGGATGCATCAGCACGGCCTCGCGCACCAACCCGGGCACCGACAGCATGACCGAGGCCAGGATGTTGGCCCCGTTCGAATAGCCCAGGCCGATCACGCGGCGCGCGCCCGTTTCGGCGATCCGTGCGCGCAGGAAATCGGCCATCGCCCCGGTTCGAGCGGCCAGGTCGTCCATGTCATAGACGCCCTCGGCCTTGCGGCGGAAGAAGCGCAGATGGCCATGCTCCGACACGTCGCCCCGGGGCGAGATCACATGCGCGTCGGGCATCAGCTGCCGGGCGAGCCCGTGAAACTGGGTCTCGTCCCCGCCCGTGCCGTGAAAGGTGAAAATCAGCGGCGCGCCCGGCACGCCCTTGGTTTCGGCGAAATGATACTCAGTCATGAAGCCTCGGCAGGTAGCGTTGTTCCAGGATGTCGCGCAGATGGGCGTGCTGCGCGGGAATGCGCAGGCGTTCACCCAGATGCGCGGGCTCTTCGTCGCGGTCGAAGCCGGGCTCGTTCGTGGCGACCTCGAACAGAACGCCACCCGGGCTGCGGAAATAGATCGCCCAGAAATAGTCCCGGTCGATCACCGGTGTAACCTGATAGCCTGTGTCCATCAGCGCCTTGCGCACCTCAAGCTGCCTTTCGCGGTCGTCCACCGCAAAGGCGATATGGTGGACCGATCCCGCGCCCTGTTCGGACGGTGCCGCGCCGGGCAGTTCTTCGATCTCGATCACCCGCGCGTCGTTGCCACCGGGCACGGCATAGCGGGTCAGGTCGCCCTCTGTCGCCTGTTTCTCGTAGCCCATGAAGCGCAAGAGTTCGGCCGAGGCGCCCCGGTCGCGCAGGCGCATGCGGGCGGAGTGAAAGCCTCGGATGGCCACATCGGCGCTGACCGTGTCGGTGACCCAAGGCGCGCGGCCGTCCTCTGCCACCTCGACCAGCGCGAAACCGTCGCCATCGGGCCCTTGGAAGCGCAGGCGGTTTTCGCCAAAGGCTGTGTCCTCCGACAGCCCCTTGACGCCCATGGTGCTCAGCCGGTCGGTCCAGAAGCCCAGACTACCCTGCGGGACCGAGAATTGCGTGATGCCAACCTCGCCCGTGCCAGGGCGGCCGCGGCGGGCGCGTTGGAATGGGAAATAGGTCATGACCGTGCCGGGCGTGCCCATCTCGTCGCCGTAGTAAAGGTGATAGACCTCGGGCGCGTCGAAATTGACGGTTTTCTTCACCCGGCGCAGGCCGAGTGTTTTGGTGAAAAAGTCGTTGTTTTGCTGCGCGTCACTGGCAAGCGACGTGACGTGGTGCAACCCCTTGATCTGATCGAGCATCTGCAAATCTCCTGTGCGGCGTTTGCGCAGATATAGACAAACAGATTTGCAGAGAAACACGTGAAAAAGCGCCGCCTTGGTGCGCAGGTGCACAGATGAGCGCGGCAAGGACCTGCGGGCTTTTCTCGCCTGAAGGACAAACGCCCCGACCGTTGGGCCGGGGCGTTTGCGAAGACAGCCCGCACGGGCTCAATGAGCGGTCAGACGAAGAACTGCCCGCCATTGGCCGAGATGGTCGAGCCGTTGATGAAGCCCGCGTCGTCCGAGGCCAGAAACGCCACGCAGCGCGCGATTTCCTCGGGCTCGCCAAGGCGGCCCGCCGGGATCTGGCCGATGATCGCTTCGCGCACCTTTTCCGGCACCGCCATCACCATTTCAGTGGCGATATAGCCCGGGCAGACCGCGTTGGCGGTGATGCCCTTGGCTGCGCCTTCCTGGGCAAGGCTCTTGATGATTCCCAGATCGCCCGCCTTGGTCGCGGCATAGTTCACCTGGGCGAACTGGCCCTTCTGCCCGTTGATCGACGAGATCACGATGATCCGGCCAAAGCCGCGCTCGCGCATGCCGGGCCAGACCGGGTGGACGGTGTTGAAGACGCCGGTGAGGTTGGTGTCGATCACCTCTTGCCACTGTTCGGGGCTCATCTTGTGGAAGGGCGCGTCGCGGGTGATGCCCGCATTGGCCACCACGATGTCGATCGGGCCCAGATCGGCCTCGACCTGTTCGATCCCGGCCTTGGAGGCGGCGTAATCGGCCACGTTCCACTTGTAGGTCTTGATGCCGGTCTCTTCGGTGAATTTCGCCGCCTTTTCATCATTCCCGGCATAGGTCGCGGCGACCTCGTATCCTTCGGCCTTGAGGGCCTTGGAAATGGCTTCGCCGATGCCGCGGCTTCCGCCCGTGACGAGTGCAACTCTTGCCATGATATCCTCCAGTCTGGCGTAAGTGTGTGTTGTTCTTTTGTTATGTGCATGCCCGGCCGAGCGCAACTATATTACCTCGCTCGTGCACCATCAGATCAGGACATGCGCGGCCGAAAGGGCGACGGTTCCGGCAAAAAGCGCGCAAATCAGGGCCAGCGCTGCGCTCCGGTCCGTGCGCAGCGCAGCCGCGCCGCCGCCGTGCAGATGGGCGTGGTGGGATAGCACGACCCGCAACAGCCCGATCGCCAGGATCAGCCGCCCGAGAATGAAAAGCGTATCAAGCAGGGTCAGCGCATGCGAACTGGGCGCGGTGCTGAGTTGCAGCACGATCAGGCTGAGCAACGTCGTGGCCAAAAGCCCGACCCGCGCCGAGGCAAGATCGTGGTCGAGAAACAACGCCAAAAGCCCCATTACAACGATCACGAGGATCGGAAAGATCGTTTTTGTTCCGAAAACCGCGCCATTCCGACTCAGCGGGATCGTCAACTCCGCCCGGCTTGTCGTGCTGGCGCCTGCCAGCGCCGTAGGCCCGAATTCCGGCGGCGGACCGGGGTCGGTCACGGTGAGCGACGGCGTGCCGATCCGATAGCTCTTCAATGTGACATCCGGCGCGATGGCGGCCGGGGCGCTGTCGGGGCGATAGATCACCGCGCGCGCGCCAGTATGGGTGTCGCGCAGCACCACGCGCAGCACATGCCGGTCGAACGGGTAGTCCCCGAGGTCCAGCGGTGCGGCAAAGCGTCCCTGATAGCGCAGAATGTTGAAAAAACGTCCATCCTCCAGCCGCTGAGGCGAGTCGAAAACCGGCGTGATCCGGGCTTGCCAGCCATGATAGGGGTTCGCCACCTCCATCGTGCGCACCGGGTCGAGCGTGGGATCGTCCCAGGTTAAACGGAAGAACGCATCGAGTTCGAAACTGTTGGTCTCGGGGTCGATGGCGGGGATGTTGTTGATGTAAATCCCAAGGGCGATCTCGGCAGGTGCGCGTTGGGCTTCTGCGTCCTGCGCATGGGCCGCCGACCCGAGGGCGAGGTACAAGACGCAGAGGAGTGCAACGATCATCCGCATGCAACCATCTCCGCGCCAAAAGGGGCGCCGGAGCGCCCCTTCGTCATCCTGACGGACCCGGTCAGGGGCGCTCGAGGCACATGGCCACGCCCATGCCGCCACCGATGCAGAGAGTCGCCAGGCCCTTCTTGGCGCCGCGACGCTGCATTTCGAACAGCAGGGTGTTCAAGATGCGCGCGCCCGATGCGCCAATCGGGTGGCCGATGGCGATGGCGCCGCCGTTCACGTTCACGATGGCCGGATCCCAGCCCATGTCCTTGTTCACCGCGCAGGCCTGTGCGGCAAAGGCTTCGTTGGCCTCCACGAGGTCCAGATCCGCGGCTGTCCAGCCCGCCTTTTCCAGCGCCTTGCGCGAGGCATGGATCGGGCCCACGCCCATGATCGACGGGTCGAGACCCGCGGTGGCGTAGGACGCGATGCGCGCCAGCGGTTCGATCCCGCGCTTTTCGGCCTCGTCCGCGGTCATCAGAAGGGCGCCTGCCGCGCCGTCATTCAGGCCCGAGGCATTGGCCGCGGTGACCGACCCGTCCTTGGTGAAGGCGGGGCGCAGTTTCTGCATGGCTTCCATGGTCGCGCCGTGGCGGATGTATTCGTCCTTGTCCACGACGATGTCGCCCTTGCGGTGCTTGACGGTGAAGGGGACGATCTCGTCGTCGAACTTGCCCGCCTTCTGGGCGGCCTCGGCCTTGTTCTGCGAGGCCACGGCGAATTCGTCCTGCATGTCACGGGTGATCTGCCACTGGTCGGCCACGTTCTCGGCCGTCTGGCCCATGTGGTAGCCGTTGAAGGCGTCCCACAGACCGTCACGGATCATGCTGTCGATGTATTTCACATCGCCCATTTTGTGGCCCACACGCAGATGCGCGACATGGGGGCTGAGCGACATATTCTCCTGACCGCCGGCGGCGACGATGGCCGCATCGCCCAGCTGGATATGCTGTGCCGCCAGTGCCACGGCGCGCAGGCCCGAGCCGCAGACCTGGTTGATCGACCATGCAGCGCTTTCCTTGGGCAGGCCCGCATTGATATGCGCCTGCCGGGCGGGGTTTTGGCCCTGGCCGGCGGTCAGCACTTGGCCCAGAATGGTTTCCGAGACATCGGCCTTGTCGATCCCGGCACGCGCAACCAGCGCGTCGAGCACGGTGGCACCAAGGTCGTGTGCGGGTGTGGTCGCAAAGGACCCGTTGAAGCTGCCCACGGGTGTGCGGGCTGCGCTGGCGATGACGACATTGGTCATGAGATCTCCTCCACCGAAATATGTCCGGCGGGACAACCCAAGGCCTGGTCCGACGCCGCGGGCCCCGGTCCCCGCCATGCCCTTGCGTCATTATTGCAATCGCCGCATCGCAGCAACCCGCGCCGTCGCGCTCAGCCTTGGGCACGATGCCGCGTGCCGTCCGTCCAGGGCGGGGTCAGGGTCGGCGCGCCGAAGTAGTAGCCCTGCAGACAGTCCACCCCGATCGAGGCCAGGTAGGCGGCATCTTCCTGATTTTCTACGGTTTCCGCAACGACAAGCATGTCGAAATGGCGCGCGATATGGACCATCGCGGTGGTGATCACCTGGTTCGCGCGGTCCGTTGCGACCTTGCGGATGAACTGGCCGTCGATTTTGACGATATCGAACGAGTAGTCGCGAAAATAGCGAAAGGCGGTGTAGCCCGCGCCGAAATCGTCAAGGGCAAAGGCGATTCCCTCGGCCTGCAATTCGCGCATGAAGCCGCCGATCAGTTCCGGCACGGTCAGGGCCGAGGTTTCGGTGATCTCGAGGATCAGCCGTTCGCCCGCCGTCTCGTCGCGGGCCAGGCCCCGGCGCAGGGTCTGCATCCAGCGCCCGTAGCCGATGGAGCGGGCGGACATGTTGATCGACAGGCGCAGATCGGGCACCTCGGTCAGGGCCTGAAGCCCAAGTTCGAGCGCGAGGCAATCGATATCGCGGCCGGTTTCCATGCTTTCGATCTGGGTGATGAAATCGCGCGCGGGGATCACCCGGCCGGTGTCGTCCAGCACCCGGATCAGCCCCTCGTAAAAGGCGATGCCGCCGCCTGGGCCAGCGGTCACCACCGGCTGATAGGCCAGCATCACCTCGCGATGGGCGACCGCGCGTTGCACCATGGCAACGACGTCGCGGTCCCGCGCGGCCACGGCCATGTCGAGCGCATTGGCGCCCGCCCGGTTCGGTTTGCGTTTCAAGCGTCGTCGGCGCACGGCCTGCCCTCCAGTCCGGGGGACCATGCGCCATGAGGTGTAAACCCGCACTTAAAGGTCGGAATTCGCTCAAATCCGATCTAGTCTGGCCGCCACCTGGGCAAAAGGGGTCTGCCATGGGCGACAGATGCAGCTGGGCGGGGCCCGAGCAGATCTATCTGGACTACCACGATACCGAATGGGGCGTGCCGGAATACGACAGCCGCGCGCTTTTTGAAAAACTGGTGCTCGACGGGTTCCAGGCCGGGCTGAGCTGGATCACGATCTTGAAAAAGCGCGACAATTTCCGCGCGGCCTTTGACGGGTTCGACCCCGAAAGGATCGCGCGCTGGGGCGAGGCCGAGATCGCGCGCTGCCTGGCCGATCCCGGCATCGTGCGCCACCGCGGCAAGATCGAGGGCGCCATCTCCAATGCCCGCGCCTGGGCCGAGATCGAGGCGCGCAAGGGCTTCGACCGCTTCCTGTGGGATTATGTCGAGAGCCGCCCGCTTCAGACCAACCGGGCCACCATGGCCGAGGTGCCCGCGCAGACACCCCTGTCGCAACGGATCTCCAAGGATCTGAAGGCGGCGGGTTTCACGTTTTGCGGGCCCACCATCGTCTATGCCTTCATGCAGGCGGTCGGCATTGTGAACGACCATATCGTGACCTGCCCGCGCCATGGCCCCGTGGCGGCGCTGGGCGGGCCGCGCGCAGCGGGCAATCGCGGTTGACTCTGCAAATCGCGCGCGTATAAGCGCGGCTTCATTGGTGTTGGCGGCCCCCGCAAGGGGATGCCTGTCGGGCGCCGGGCAACCGGGTAAGACCAGAGGACAACGCCCTTCATAGCGGCCCCGCCGGGGCTGCGCGTCAGAGAAGGAGATCAGCCGTGACCAAACGCACGTCTGCCAAGTACAAGATCGACCGCCGGATGGGTGAAAACATCTGGGGCCGTCCGAAATCCCCCGTCAACCGCCGCGAATACGGCCCCGGCCAGCACGGCCAGCGCCGCAAGGGCAAGATGTCGGATTT
>CAJXWO010000023.1 GCA_913062865.1 uncultured Paracoccaceae bacterium
ATGCCGTGGCGCGTTGCTCTTGCGGGGATCGTCTTCGTCATTGAAATAATTGGATAATGCCGGCATCTCGAAGCTCCGTCTGATGATGAAACCTCAAGAATCCAGTTCTGCACAACTGTCAAAGCTCAAGTGCGATTCCCCTGTGGCGAGATGACGAGGTCCGCTCCCTTGGGCTATGGTCACCCCATGAAGGTCGCGACAGATACACCCGATCTGCTGATCCTCGAGGATCGACCCCTGCTTGTCGCGGGGATCCTTCTTGTGGTGCTTTTGGGGATGGTGGGGATCGGCATTGCGCAGATCGCCGCAGGCGAGACCGTGTCGGGGCTGGCTTTCGGCCTCTTGGGCGGCGGCTTTGCCTTTGGCGGCATCCTCGCCTTTGTCCGGCGCAACCAGCTTGTGCTGGACCGCGCGGGTGGCCAGGTGCTGATGCGGCGGCGCAGCCTTCTGGGGTATTCCGAAAGGCGCTTCGAACTGGCGCATCTGGACAAGGCCGTGGTGCAGACCAGCCGATCGGGCGACAGCGATACCCATCGTATGGCGCTGGTCTTTGGCCGCGGCGCGCAGGTCGGGACGCATCCGTTCACCTTGGTCTACACCTCGGGCCGGGGCGCACGGCGCGGGGCGGATACCGTCAATGCCTGGCTCGAGCGGCACGGTCCGCGCGCGGTGGCATCGTGAGCGGACGCATGGCCCTGCATGTGCGGATCACGGGCCGCGTGCAGGGCGTGGCCTATCGCGCCTGGACACGGGCAACGGCGACCGGGCTGGGCCTGTCCGGCTGGGGCCGCAACACCCAAGACGGTGCGGTCGAGGCGCAGGTACAGGGTGACCGGGATACCGTGGAGCGGATGATCACAGCCTTTTACGACGGCCCCGGCGCGGCGCGGGTCATGCAGGTCGAAACCGAGCCGGTCGAAGATGCGCCCGACATGAGCGGCTTCGAGATCCGGCGCTGAGAGATGGGGGCAGAGGGCCCACGCGCTTGACTCGGCGGGCGTTCCGGCGTAACGCCCACCTCAATTCCGGAAGTCGTCAACGCTTCCGGTCCCTTTGCCATTGGGCAGGGATCGCCCCCCGTCAGCGCGTTGCGCCCACGGGGGCATTTGTGCATTTCGCCGCCCGTTCTTAGATTGCGGGCAAGGATCAACAGCCGGAAGGAGACCGGAGAGATGTTTGAAAGCCTGTCCGAACGCCTCTCTGGCGTGTTCGACCGCCTGACGAAACAGGGCGCCCTGTCAGAAGACGACGTCAAGACCGCCCTGCGCGAGGTGCGTGTCGCCCTTCTCGAGGCGGACGTGTCGCTGCCCGTGGCGCGCGATTTCGTCAAGGCAGTGCAGGAAAAGGCCACCGGCCAGGCGGTAACCAAGTCGGTCACCCCGGGTCAGCAGGTGGTCAAGATCGTCCACGATGAGCTTGTGGAGGTGCTGCGCGGCGACGAGGATCCCGGCACGCTCAAGATCGACAACCCGCCTGCGCCGATCCTGATGGTGGGCCTTCAGGGCTCGGGCAAGACCACCACGACGGGCAAGCTGGCCAAGCGGTTGAAAGAGCGCGAGGGCAAGAAGGTGCTCATGGCCTCGCTCGACATCTACCGCCCGGCGGCGATGGATCAGCTGGCCATCCTGGGTCAGCAGGTGGGCGTAGACACCCTGCCCATCGTCAAGGGCGAGAGCGCGGTACAGATCGCCAAGCGGGCCAAGACACAGGCCGCGCTTGGGGGCTATGACGTCTATCTTCTGGACACCGCCGGGCGGCTTCAGATCGACCAGACCCTGATGAAAGAGGTCGAGGATGTCCGCGATGTGGTCACCCCGCGCGAGACGCTTCTGGTGGTCGACGGGCTGACGGGCCAGGTCGCGGTCGAGGTGGCCGAAGAATTCGACGACAAGATCGGCATTTCGGGCGTGGTCCTCACCCGGATGGATGGCGATGGGCGCGGCGGCGCGGCGCTGTCGATGCGCGCGGTCACCGGCAAGCCCATCCGCTTTGTCGGCCTTGGCGAAAAGATGGACGCGCTCGAAACCTTCGAGCCCGACCGTATTGCCGGCCGCATCCTGGGCATGGGCGACATCGTCGCGCTTGTCGAAAAGGCGCAGGAAACGATCGAGGCCGAGCAGGCCGAGCGCATGATGAAGCGCATGGCCAAGGGTCAGTTCAACATGAACGACCTGCGCATGCAGCTGGAACAGATGCTCAAGATGGGCGGCATGGAAAGCATGATGGGCATGATGCCCGGCATGGGCAAGATGGCGTCACAGGTGAAAGAGGCCGGGTTCGACGACCGGGTTTTGAAACGGCAGATCGCGCTGATCCAATCCATGACCAAGAAGGAACGCGCCAACCCGCAGATCCTGCAAGCGAGCCGCAAGAAGCGGATCGCGGCGGGTGCGGGGCTTGAGGTGTCCGAGTTGAACAAGCTGCTCAAGATGCACCGCCAGATGGCGGACATGATGAAGAAGCTGGGCAAGAAGGGCGGCCGTAGCATGCTGAAACAGGCGCTTGGCGGCATGTTCGGCAAGGGCGGCGGCATGCCTGCGGGCATGGACCCGTCGCAGATGGATCAAAAGGCGCTGGAACAGGCGGCCAAGCAGATGGGCGGCGGACTGCCCGGTCTGGGCGGCGGTGCTGCCCTGCCGCCGGGACTGTCGGGGTTCGGCAAGAAGAAATGACCTGCACCACCGTCCATATCCCCACGCTGGTGACCGAACGTCTGACCCTGCGCGCGCCGGGCATAGAGGATCTGGAGGCCTATGCAGCCTTCTGCGCCTCGCCCCGGACCAAGTGGTTGGGCGGGCCATTCGACCGGGCGCAGGCCTTTCAGCGCCTGTCGGGGCTGATCGGGCATTGGCACCTTCGGGGCTACGGCCGCTGGACGGTAGCGGATCGCGACAGCGGCGCGGCACTGGGCGTGGTGGGCCTCATGTATCCCGAGGATTGGCCGGAGCCCGAGATCGCCTGGTCGCTCTTTGACGCGGCCGAGGAGCGCGGCATCGCGCAGGAGGCGGCACTGGCCGCGCGGGCCTATGCCTATGACACTCTGGGCTGGTCCAGCGTGATCAGCTGCGTCGCGCCAGAGAACACCCGCTCTGTCGCGCTGGCCGAACGCATGGGCTGCACCTTTGAAGGCATCCATGCACACCCGTCCTTTGGCGATTTGCATATCTGGCGGCATCCCTCGGCGGCGGAGTGCGCAGCATGAGCGCGCCCGTGATCGACACGCCGCGCACGCGGCTGCGCCCCCATGTGATGGCCGATGCCGACGCGTTCTGGGACTTCTTCCAGACCGACCGCGCCCAATACACGAGCGCGCCCGATAACCGGACACACGCCTGGTACGGCTTTGCCTCCGAGGTGGGCAGCTGGGATCTTGTGGGCCATGGCGGCTGGGCCATCGAGACACAGGATGGCGCGCTGCTGGGTCAGGTCGCGATCACCCAGCCACCGCATTTCCCCGAGCTCGAGATTGGCTGGCTGCTGTTCGATCCGGCCTACGAAGGCCAGGGCTACATGCGCGAGGCCGCCCACGCGGCGCTGGACTGGGCCTGGGCGAACCTGCCCATCGAGACGCTGGTCAGCTATATCGATCCGGCCAACGACCGCTCCATCGCGCTGGCGACCCGTCTGGGTGCCGTCCATGACCCGGCCGCGCCCCTGCCCGAGGGCGAGACGGCCGAAGAAACAGCGGTCTACCGCCATGCCCGCCCCGACGATGCCGATGGCAGCCCGGAGGCCTATGCATGACCCGCCTCGTTGTCGATGTGCCCGTGCTTTACACCGACCGCCTTATCCTGCGCGAACCGCGCGAGGCGGATTTCGAACCTTCCGCTGCGTTCTTCGGCTCGGACCGGTCGACCTATGTCGGGGGGCCAGCGGACCGGTTCCAGGTTTGGCGCGGGTTTCTGGGCAGCATCGGGCATTGGGTTCTGCGCGGCTACGGCCTGTGGGTCGTGGAAGAGCGCGACACGGGCCATGTGGCGGGCCGCGTCGGGTTTGTGTTTCACGACGGCTGGGACGAGCCCGAGCTGGGTTGGACCCTGTTCGACGGGTTCGAAGGGCGCGGCATCGCGTTCGAGGCCACCAAGATCGCCCGCACGATGGGCCGGATCAAGTTCGGGCTGGACGGGGTGATTTCCTATATCGACCCGGAGAACACCCGCTCGCTTGCGCTGGCCCGGCGCCTGGGAGCCGTGCACGAGCGCGATGGCAGCCTGTTGAACACACCCTGCCAGATCTGGCGCCACCCGAAATCGGAGGCCGCGTAATGGGACACCGCGACATTCCTGTCCTTGAAACCGAACGACTGGTCCTGCGCGGTCCCGCGCCCGAGGATTACCCGGATTTCAGGGCCACCTTCAGCTCGTACCGGTCGCGTTTCATGGGCGGTCCGCTGAATGCCTACGAGGCCTGGATGCTCTATGCCGCCGAGATCGGCCATTGGGAGATCCGCGGCTACGGCATGTGGATGGTCCACCTGAAAGAGGATGACAGCACCGTGGGCATGGCCGGCGGCTGGTTCCCCGCGAAATGGCCCGAGCGCGAGATCGCCTGGATCATCTGGCCGGACAAGGCCGGGCATGGCTATGCGCTGGAAGCTGCGGACCTTGTGCGCCGGTATTTCTACAAGAACCAGGGCTGGGAGAACGCGGTCAGCTATCTCGACCCCAAGAACCTCGATTCGATCCGTCTGGCAGAACGCCTGGGCTGCAAACGCGACCCCGATGCGCCGACCGTGGACGGCAACGACGTGGTCTATCGCCACCCGTCGCCTGCGGACCTCGATGGCACCCAGCTGTCCCACGGGATCGACATGGAAATCGCGCATTACCGCGACCCGCTCTTCAAGCCGAAAGGATGGGCTCTTGACTGACGCCGTGACCGATCCCGCCGCCCGCGCCGCCGAGATCCTCAAGGAGCATCGCGAGTCGATCGACCGGCTCGATGCGATCCTTGTCTACACGCTGGGCGAGCGGTTCAAGCACACCCAGGCGGTGGGCCGGCTCAAGGCCGAACATGACCTGCCCCCGTCCGACCCCGACCGAGAATCGCGCCAGATCGCGCGGCTCGAAGACCTGGCGCGCCGGGCCGATCTGGACCCGGAATTCGCCAAGAAATTCCTCGCCTTCATCATCCAGGAGGTGATCCGGCATCACGAGGAATTCCAATCCTAGGCAGGTGAGACCCCTGCCAAAGACCGCCATTCAAAAGGAGAACATGACAATGGCAATGAAAATCCGACTGGCCCGTGGTGGCTCGAAAAAGCGCCCCTTCTACCGCATCGTGGCGGCCGACAGCCGCATGCCGCGCGACGGCCGCTACATCGAGAAGCTGGGCACCTATAACCCGCTTCTGCCCAAGGACAGCGAAGAGCGCGTGAAGATGGACATGGAGCGCGTGCAGTACTGGCTCGACCAGGGTGCCAAGCCCACCGACCGGATCTCGCGCATGCTGGAAGCGGCCGGCGTTCTGGAAAAGAAAGAGCGCGCCAACATGAAAAAGGCCGTGCCGGGCAAGAAAGCCCAGGAGCGTGCCGAGGAGAAGGCCGCGAAGGCGGCAGAAGCAGCCGAAGCGGCCGCCGAAGCAGACGCCCCGGCCGAAGAGGCCGCAGCGGAAGAGACCACCGAGTAATCGGTGCCGTGACCTGGCCCCTCGGGGCCGGGTCCACCTGTGTAGCCCATGTTCCGCCTGATCCGCCTGATCGCCGCTGTTCTGATCGCCTTTGTCGCGGGTATGCTTTTCGAGCGTGCCGCGCAGCGCGATGCCTGCGCGGCGGCGGGCGGGACATGGGACGCCCAGGGTGTCTGCATCGCTGTGGTCTCGGGAGGTCGGAATGCCGGATGACCTGATTTGCATCGGGGCTATTGCGGGCGCCTATGGCGTGCGCGGCGAGGTGCGGCTGAAAAGCTTCACCGCCGATCCCTTGGCCATTGCCGAATACGCCCCGCTCAGCACCGAGGACGGGACGCGCAGTTTCGACGTGAAGATCACCCGTCCGATCAAGAACGGGCTGGCGGCCCGCCTGTCGGGCGTCTCCACCAAGGAAGCGGCGGACGCGCTGCGGGGCACACAGTTGTTCGTGCCGCGCGACAGGCTGCCGTCGCTGCCCGATGACGAATACTACCACGCCGACCTGATCGGGCTTGAAGTACGGGACACCGGCGGCACCGTTCTGGGCCATGTCCGCGCAGTGCATGACCACGGCGCGGGCGATTTGCTGGAAATCCACGGGCCCCGGCTGAAGACCACGGTTCTCTTGCCCTTCACCCGCGCCGCGGTGCCCACGGTCGACCTGGCGACGGGCCGCATCGTCGCCGATCCGCCCGAGGGTCTGTTCCCGGACAAATAGGGCATATCAGACACATCTTTTGACTATTGCGCAGGCTCCGCTCTGGACGCGCAGCGCACGGTCTGCGATTCTGCCGTGTAACAACACAACCGCAGTCACCGGTGACATGGCAGAGCAGATCCTGGTCCATACCGGCTTTCACAAGACCGGCACGACCTCGGCGCAGAACCTGCTCCGGGCCAACCGGCAGTTGCTGCGGCCCCATGTCAGCGTTCATTTGCGCCGCCACCTGACCGAGCTGAGGCGCCGCGCGCTCAGGTATTCGGTGAACGGTCTGCCGCGCACGCTGGACCGGTTCAGCGACGCCGCGCATCGGTATTTCGAAGAGCTGGCCGCGCAGCCGGACCGGCCCGATCGCATCTGCATCTCGGCCGAGGATCTGTCGGGCCATCCGCCCGGCTGGGACGACCGGGTTCTCGACTACGGGGCCGCGCCGGACTTGGCGGGCAAGCTGGCCCGGGCGCTGCGGGCAGCGTTTCCCAAAGCCGATATCGCCTTTGTTCTGACCACGCGCGCGCCCGAGCCCTGGCTCGACAGTCTGTATTGGCACCATGTGATCACCACGCCGATGCGTCTGTCACGCGACGCGTTCCATGCGCGGTACGGGCCGGGCGCCGATCTTGACAACGTGGCGCAGGGGATCTCGCAGGCCGTGGCCCCATCGCTCGCGCTGGCGCTGCCGATGGAGCAGCTTGTGGCAGAACGTTTCGGCACCGCCGAGGCTCTGATCGGGCCGCTGGGCCTGCCCGACGCGGTGCTGGACCAGATCGTGACCGTCCCCCCGGCCCGCGCCCGGCTCGAAGATACGCTGCTTGAGCGGTTGCTGAACGCGAACCGGACGATCGAAGATCCCGACGCCCTGACCGATCACAAGCGGCGCCTGATGGGCAAACCGCCCGCGGCCGGGGCCGCCTGAGCGGGGCCGCTTTCCCCCTGACCCGGATTGGCGTAAAGCCTGCCGACATGACGCAAACACCGAAATCCCACGGCCGCAAATCCATCCGCGCTTCGGTTCAGCCGCGGTCTCTGATGACCGACCGGCCCGACCTTGCACGGGCCTGGCGGGCGCAGATCATCACGCTATTCCCCGAGGCCTTTCCCGGTGTGCTGGGCGAAAGCCTGACGGGCATGGCGCTCAAGGACGGGATCTGGCAGCTCGACACCATCGGCCTGCGCGACTTCGGCGAGGGCAAGCACCGCAATGTCGACGACACGCCCGCGGGCGGCGGCGCGGGCATGGTGCTGCGCGCCGACGTGATGGGCCGCGCGATAGAGCATGCGCTGAGCCGCGGGCCCGGGCCACTGGTCTACCTGTCCCCACGCGGGCGGCGCTTCGACCAGGCCATGGCACGGGACTGGGCCGCGCTGCCCGGTGTCACGCTGATTTGCGGGCGGTTTGAGGGGCTCGACCAGCGGGTGCTCGATCACTACCGCGTGGCCGAGGTGTCCCTGGGCGATTTCGTGATGACCGGCGGAGAGATCGCGGCGCAAGCCATGCTGGACGCGACCGTGCGCCTGTTGCCCGGGGTGCTGGGCAATGCCGACAGCGCGGTCGAGGAAAGCCATTCGAGTGGTCTTCTGGAGCATCCGCAGTATACCCGACCGGCCGAATGGCAGGGTCATGCGATCCCGCCGGTGCTGTTGTCCGGCAACCATGCCGAGATCGAGAAGTGGCGGCACGCACAGGCCAAGGCGCTGACCCGCGCGCGGCGGCCCGATCTTTGGGAGACTTGGGCAGCGGCGAACCCGGACGAGGGCTGACGCCGCGCTTTTCGCTTGAAAAGCGGCCCATTCTCTGGTTTATCGCGCGCGTTCCGTGCAGCGATCTGGTTCATGCACTCCTGTTTTCTTCGGCGGGCCGGTCGAACCTTTTCCTCGCGGCGGAACAACGAGATGACAAGCAACGCCGACCTGAACTCTGGCGGGCCGCATGCGCCGGGACCCGGAAGAAGACCAAGAGCTCTGAGGCCGCAGACACCTTCACGGACAAAACCGTGAGCAGATAGGAGTAGATCAGATGAACCTGATCGCAGAGATCGAGGCGGAACAGATCGCCTCCCTCGGGAAGACCATTCCCGATTTCAAGGCCGGCGACACCATTCGCGTCGGCTACAAGGTGACCGAAGGCACCCGTACCCGCGTCCAGAACTATGAAGGCGTGTGCATCAGCCGCAAGAACGGCGATGGCGTCGCCGGGTCGTTCACCGTCCGCAAGATTTCCTTTGGTGAAGGCGTGGAACGTGTGTTCCCGCTCTATTCGACCAATATCGAGTCAATCACCGTTGTGCGCCGTGGCCGTGTGCGCCGCGCCAAGCTTTACTACCTCCGCTCGCGCCGTGGCAAATCGGCCCGTATCGCCGAGAAGTCCAACTACAAGCCCAAGTCGGGCGCGGAAGCCTGAGGATTGCCTACATGAAAAAAGATCTGCACCCCGATTATCACTTCATCGACGTGAAGATGACCAATGGCGACATCGTGCGCATGCGCTCGACCTATGGCGCCGATGGCGACACCCTGTCGCTCGACATAGACCCGACCGTGCACCCGGCCTGGACCGGCGGCAGCTCGCGCCTGATGGACACCGGCGGTCGCGTGTCGAAGTTCAAGAAGAAATACGAAGGCCTGGGCTTCTGATCCCAGCCGCCTTGCCGGTATCGAAACGCCGCCCTCCACTGGGGCGGCGTTTTTCGTTGGGCGCGGGATGCGGGCTGTCACCCGCAAGCCACCGTTGGGAAAACCCGTCAATGCACCGTTTCCAGTCTTTTCCCCACAACATATAGTGCGCATAACGACTGCTCTGGGCGACCGAAGAGTCGACGGGCAAGGGGAACGGACATGGCGCATATCATTGTTGTCGGCAACGAAAAGGGCGGCGCGGGGAAATCGACCGTGTCGATGCATGTGGCGACCACATTGGCCCGGCTTGGGCACAAGGTCGGCACGGTCGACCTGGACCTGAGGCAGAAAAGCCTGGGCCGGTATGTCGAGAACCGCAAACGCTTTGCCGAGAAAGAGGGGCTGCCGCTGCCCTCGCCGACCTATCACGAACTGCCCGAGGTCGACTCGGCACAGCTTCAGCCCGGCGAGAACGTGTATGACCACCGCTTGTCCGCGGCGATTGCCGCGCTCGAGGCGGAAAGCGATTTCATCCTGATCGACTGTCCCGGCTCACACACGCGGTTGAGCCAGGTCGCGCATTCGCTGGCCGACACGCTGATCACGCCGCTCAACGACAGTTTCGTCGATTTCGACATGCTGGCGCGGATCGACAGCGACGGCGACACGATCCTGGGCCCGTCAGTCTATGCCGAGATGGTCTGGAACGCGCGCCAGCTGCGCGCCCAGGCCGGGCTGCCGCCCATCGACTGGCTGGTGATGCGCAACCGGCTGGGTGCCCAGCAGATGGTCAACAAGCAGAAGATGGAAGCGGCGATCGACAAGCTGGCCCGGCGCATCGGGTTCCGCGTGGCACCCGGATTCAACGAGCGGGTCATCTTCCGCGAGCTGTTCCCGCGCGGTCTGACGCTGCTCGATCTCAAGGATTTGGGCGTCAAGCAGCTCAACATCTCGAACATCGCCGCGCGGCAGGAGTTGCGCGACCTGATCAAGGCCCTGGATCTGCCCGGCGTGACACCGGATTTCTGACGGCTCAGTTCTCGTCCATGCTGGCAAGCCGTCGCAGGACCGTGCGCAGGCAGCGCAACTCGTCCTCGGTCATGCCGTTCAGCAGATCGGCCTCATAGCTTTGGGCAACCTTGAAAAGGTCGCGATAGGCGGACTTGCCCTGCATCGTCAGATCCAGCCATTCGACGCGGCGGTCTTCGGCATCGGGCGTGCGGCGCAGCATCCGCCGCTCTTCCAGCTTGGCCACGGCGCGACTGATCTTGGTCTTGTGCATGCGTGCGCGGGTGCCGATCTCGGTCGCGGTGAGCCTCCCGTAAAGACCAAGGTGGAACAGCACGCGCCATTCGGTGCGCAGCATCCCGTAGCGTTCCTTGTAAACATTCTGAAAGCCAAGGCTGCTGGCTTCTGCCGCCTGATTGAGCAGGTAGGGCAAGAAATTCTGCAGCTCGAAATCCGGTGTCGTCGTCCGTGCCATGGGGGCTTGCTCTAGCCCTTGTTAGTTACATTTTCAACTGTTATCCGCGCAACCAACGCAGGAGGACATGCCATGAATCGCCAGAACGATCCGATCACCATGCATCAGGCGGCCACCCCGGTGGGCACGCACGAGGGCTACATGCCGGGCTTCGGCAACGATTTCGAGACCGAGGCGCTGCCCGGTGCCCTGCCCCAGGGCATGAACAGCCCGCAAAAATGCAACTACGGTCTTTACGGCGAACAGCTGTCCGGCACGGCCTTTACCGCGCCCAGCCACCAGAACGAGCGCACCTGGTGCTACCGTATCCGCCCGTCGGTCAAGCATTCGGGCCGTTACACCAAGATCGACCTGCCCTACTGGAAATCCGCGCCCAATGTAGACCCGGATGTGATCAGCCTGGGCCAGTACCGCTGGGATCCGGTGCCGATGACCGATGAGGCTCTGACCTGGCTCACCGGCATGCGCACCATGACAACCGCGGGCGATGTGAACACGCAGGTCGGCATGGCCAGCCATATCTACCTTGTGACCCGGTCGATGGAGGATGCTTATTTCTTTTCGGCCGACAGCGAATTGCTGGTCGTCCCGCAGGAAGGGCGTCTGCGCTTCTGCACAGAGCTTGGCATCATCGACCTGGAGCCCAAGGAGATCGCGATCATCCCGCGCGGCCTCGTCTACCGGGTCGAGGTGCTGGAGGGGCCCTGCCGCGGCTTCGTCTGTGAAAACTACGGCCAGAAGTTCGAACTGCCGGGCCGCGGGCCCATCGGGGCCAACTGCATGGCCAACCGGCGCGATTTCAAGACGCCGGTTGCCGCCTATGAAGATCGCGAGGTGCCCTCGACCCTGACGATCAAGTGGTGCGGCCAGTTCCACGAGACGCAGATCGGGCACAGCCCGCTCGACGTGGTGGCCTGGCACGGCAATTACGCGCCGGTGAAATACGATCTGCGTAACTACTGCCCCATCGGTGCGATCCTTTTCGACCACCCCGACCCGTCGATCTTTACCGTGCTGACCGCGCCCTCGGGCGTGCCGGGCACCGCGAATATCGACTTCGTCCTGTTCCGCGAACGCTGGATGACCATGGAGGACACGTTCCGCCCGCCCTGGTATCACAAGAACATCATGTCTGAACTGATGGGCAACATCTACGGCCAGTACGACGCAAAGCCCCAGGGATTTGTTCCGGGCGGCATGAGCCTGCACAACATGATGCTGCCCCACGGGCCGGACAAGCAAGCCTTCGAGGGCGCATCGAATGCGGACCTGAAGCCCGAGAAGCTGGACAACACCATGTCCTTCATGTTCGAGACGCGCTTCCCACAGCACCTCACAGCCTTTGCCGCGAACGAGGCGCCGCTGCAGGACGATTACATCGACTGCTGGGACAGCCTGGAAAAGAAGTTCGACGGCACGCCTGGCAAGAAGTAAGCAACGATTGGGTGCGTGAGATCACGCACCCAATCTACGCCGGACCCGTAGGGTGTGTGCTTGCACGCACCACGCACCGAACAACAAGGACACCACATGCCTTTGATGCGCAGCTGGGTGGAAAGCGCGAACAGCGCCGACACACCCTTTCCCCTGAACAATCTGCCCTACGGCGTCTTTTCGACCGAGGGCACCGATCCCCGCTGCGGCGTGGCCATCGGTGACATGATCCTCGACATGGCCGCAGCCGAAGAGGCCGGCATCGTCGCCGTGGCCGACACGCCGTTGTTCGATGTGCCCTTCTGGAACGAGGTCATGGAAGAGGGCCACGCGGTCTGGGACGCTCTGCGCGCCCGGCTGATCGAGATTCTCGCCGATGGCGCGGATGAGCAGCCTTTGCTCGAACCGATGCTGGTCGCACAGGCGGATGCGCAGATGCACATGCCGTTCCTCGTATCCGAATACACCGATTTCTATGCGGGCAAGCATCATGCCTTCAACGTGGGCACCATGTTCCGGGGACCGGAAAACGCGCTGCCGCCGAATTGGCTGCACATTCCGATCGGCTATAACGGACGCGCCTCGTCGGTCGTGGTGTCGGGCACCGATGTGCGCCGCCCCTGGGGCCAGCTGAAAGGACCCAACGACGACGCGCCGCGCTTTGCCCCCTGCGCGCGCTTCGACCTGGAGCTCGAGATGGGTGCGATCATCGGCCAGCATTCCGATGGTCCGGTGACGGTGGACGAGGCCGATGCGATGATCTTCGGCTACGTTCTGCTGAACGACTGGTCGGCCCGGGACATACAGGCCTGGGAATACCAGCCCCTGGGCCCGTTCCAGGCCAAGGCGACCGCCACCACGATTTCGCCCTGGATCGTGACGAAGGACGCGCTGGCACCGTTCCGCTGCGCGACGCCCGCACGCGAGAAAGAGCTGCTGCCGCATCTGCGCGATACCGGGCCGATGCTCTACGATATCGAGCTGTCGGTGTCCCTGGCTCCTGCAGGCAAGGACGCGACCGTGATCTCGCGCACCAACTACAACGAGATGTATTATTCCTCGGCCCAGCAACTGGCGCATCACACGACCTCGGGCTGCCCGATGACCGTGGGCGATCTTCTGGGCTCGGGCACAGTGTCGGGGCCGGAGAAGGACAATCGCGGCTCATTGCTCGAGCTCAGCTGGGGCGGGAAAGAGCCCGTCACGCTGGAGACCGGGGACCGGCGCAGTTTCCTCGAAGACGGGGACACGCTTACCCTGCACGGGGCCGCCCGGGGCGATGGCTACACCATCGGCTTCGGCGATTGCACGGGCACCGTCCTGCCCGCGCTCGAAGACCCTTACGCACGCTGAAACGTAGGGTGGGTTTCAAACCCACCGCTGAGAAAGGAAGATCCATGGCCAAGGCCTTTGCCTCCCAAGGCGACATGACGGAAAAGACAATCAGCTTCACCGAGGTGGGCGAGGGGCTCTGGGCCTTCACCGCCGAGGGGGACCCGAATTCGGGCGTCATCATCGGCGACGACAGCGTGATGATCGTCGAGGCGCAGGCGACCCCGCGGCTGGCCAACAAGGTCATCGAAAAGGTGCGCGAGGTCACCGACAAGCCGATCAGCCACCTTGTCCTGACCCATTACCACGCCGTGCGCGTGCTCGGCGCATCGGCCTATGGCGCGGGCCAGATCATCATGTCCGACACCGCCAGGTCCATGGTCGTAGAACGCGGGCAAGAGGATTGGGACAGCGAATTTCAACGCTTCCCCCGTCTCTTCGAGGGGCACGAGTCGATCCCCGGCCTGACTTGGCCCACCACCACGTTTTCCGACAGCATGACCGTCTACCTGGGCAACCGCCGGGTCGACATCATGCATCTGGGCCGCGCCCATACGGCGGGCGACGCGGTCATTCATGTGCCCGATCAGAACGTGATGTTCACAGGCGATATCGTCGAATACCACTCGGCCTGCTATTGCGGTGACGGGCATTTCAGCGATTGGGGCGACACGCTCGACGCGATCAAATGGTTCGACGTGGATGCCATCGCACCGGGCCGGGGCGATGCCCTCGTGGGCCGCGAGATGGTGAACGCCGCCATCGAGAACACCCGCGATTTCGTCGAAAGCACCTACAAACCCGTGGCCCGTGTCGCGGCCAAGGGCGGCAGCCTCAAGGACGCCTGGGACGCCTGCCGCGCCGCATGCGACCCCAAGTTCAGCGACTACGCGATCTACGAACACTGCCTGCCCTTCAACGTCGCCCGCGCCTATGACGAGGCCCGCGGCATCGATACCCCCCGCATCTGGACCGCCCAGCGCGACATCGAGATGTGGGAAGGTCTGCAGGGTTAAGGGAGACACGGCATGGCCCATGGCCCCGACCGCTCAGAACTGTGGTTCCGGCTGGTTTTCAGCCTTGTTGGTATTGGCCTGCTGGCCGGGGCGCTGGTCTATCGCGGCATCCCGCAGGGACCCGCATTTTTCGAGGTGATCCTGGTCGCGGGCGGCTTTTTCGGTGGCACCGCGGTCTGGACCTTGTGGAAACTGAGCAAGGCGGGGCCGAAATAGCGACCCCGCGCAACTGTTAGTCAGGCCCAGCGCCCCGAGGCGCGACGGTCTTGGGAGGAGACCCTGATGAACAAGATCTTCGAAGTTCCGCTTTACCCCTACACCAAGAGCCCCGATCAGGACGCCGCCACCCCCGTGCGCCATCCGGTGATGGTCGTGGGCGCGGGCCCCGTGGGCTTGGGCGTGGCCATCGACCTGGCACAACAGGGCGTGCCGGTGGTCGTTGTCGACGACAATGACAAGGTGAGCTTTGGCAGCCGGGCCATCTGCTTTGCCAAGCGCACGATCGAGATCGCCGACCGGCTGGGGCTGGGCCAGCCGCTGGTCGAAAAAGGTGTGGTCTGGAACCTGGGCAAGGTCTTTTTCGACGACCGCAAGGTCTATGATTTCAACCTTCTGCCCGAAGATGGCCACCGCCGGCCGGCCTTCATCAACCTGCAGCAATACTATTTCGAGGATTACCTCGTCGCCCGTGTCCGCGAGATACAGTCCGAGGGCGCGCCGATCGAGCTGCGCGGCGGGAACAAGGTGCAGTCGGTCACGGATCAGGGCGACCATGTGCGCCTCGAGATCGACACGCCTGACGGGCCCTACACGGTCGAGGCCGACTACCTGATTGCCTGCGACGGGGCCAATTCGCCCATCCGTCGGATGATGGGCCTCGATTTCGTGGGCCGCGTGTTCGAGGACAATTTCCTGATCGCCGACGTGATCATGGAGGCCGACTTTCCGACCGAACGGTGGTTCTGGTTCGACCCGCCCTTCAACCCCGGCCAGTCGGCGCTACTGCACAAGCAGCCCGATGGCGTCTGGCGGATCGACCTGCAGCTGGGCTGGGATATCGACAAGGAAGAAGAAAAGAAGCCCGAGAAGGTGATCCCCCGGCTCAAGCAGATGCTGGGCGACGAGGTGGAGTTCAGCCTGGAATGGGTTTCGATCTACACATTCCAGTGCCGCCGAATGGAGAAATTCCGCCATGGCCGCATCGTCTTTGCCGGTGACAGCGCGCACCAGGTCTCGCCCTTCGGCGCGCGGGGGGCCAATTCCGGGCTGCAGGATGCCGACAACCTGGGCTGGAAGCTGAAGATGGTGCTGGACGGCACCGCGCCCGAGACGCTTCTGGACACTTACGATGCCGAGCGGATCCATGGTGCGGACGAAAACATCATGAATTCGTCCCGCTCGACCGATTTCATCACGCCGAAGTCCCAGCAAAGCCGTATCTTCCGCAACGCGGTTCTGGACCTGAGCGAGCATTTCGAATTCGCCCGCCCCTTCGTCAACTCGGGCCGCCTGTCGGTGCCGTGTGTCTACGATGGCAGCCCGCTGAACAGCGCCGATGCGCTGCCCGGTGGCCCGCTGCGCACCCGCCCCGGTGCCCCCTGCCCCGATGCACCCCTTGGGAACGGGTTCCTGCTGGAGCGGCTGGGCGGGCAGTTCGCGCTGTTGACCGTGGATGCCGACGCACCCGAGACGGTTGAGATCGACGGGATGACCCTGCACCGCATCGCGCTGTCGGCGTCCGAGGACGGGACCGGCGCGCTGGCCGAGCGGTACCTGGGCGATGCGGCCTCGGCCGTTTACCTGATCCGACCCGATCAGCATGTGGCGGCGCGCTGGACCGCGTTCGACGCAGACGCCGTTGCAACCGCGCTCAGCCGCGCCCTGGGCAAGGAGGCTGCCGCATGAGCGAGCTGACCCTAAGCCCGAACATCGCAGGGGCCGACGATTTCTACGCCGAGCTTCTGGCCGTTCATGAGGGTCTGACCAAGGACGAGAGCGATGCGCTGAACGCCCGCCTGATCCTGATCCTGGCAAACCATGTGGGCGACCGGGACGTGCTGCGTGCAGCGCTGGCGGCGGCGCAGCGGTCGGGTGGCCAGGGGGATGAGTAACGCTGTCCTCTACGACTACTGGCGCAGTTCAGCCAGCTACCGGGTGCGGATTGCGCTGAACCTGGCGGGCATCGACTACGCGGCGGTCGTGGTGAACCTGCTCGACCGGTCGCACAAGACGCCCGAGCACCTGATGCGGCATCCCCAGGGCCTTGTGCCCGTGCTTGAGATCGACGGGCAGCGCTTTACCCAGTCGCTCGCGATCCTCGACTATCTCGACCGCACCAGGGGCCTGGGCCTTTTGCCCGAAGATCCGGTACGCCGGGCGCAGATGCAGGCACTTGCCTACATTCTGGCCGTCGATGTGCACCCGGTCTGCAACCTGTCGGTCGCGGCCCGTGCGACGGGCAACGAAGAGCCCGCGCGCACCGAATGGATGCAGCATTTCATCACGCCGGGGCTGAAGGCGTTCGAGACCGCCCTGGGGGCGTTCGACCAGGCACCCTACTGCACCGGCAGCACGCCCACCCTGCCCGACCTGTGCCTGATCCCGCAGCTTTACAATGCCGACCGCTGGGGGGCGGCGTATGACGATTGCGCGCGCATCCAGGGCGTCGCCACCGCCTGCGCCGATCATCCGGCGTTTCGGGCCGCGCATCCGGATGGCGTGAATACTTGACATGTTAAGCACCGCCTCCCAGTCTCGGGCCAGAGGGAGGGGCTGCGCATGAAATGGTCCGATTTCGCCCAGTGGGGCCGCAAGGTCGCCGATTGGGCACAAGACTATCACCTGACCCTGCGGGACCGGCCCGTGCGCGCACCGCTGACGCCCGGGGCCACGCTGGCCGCCCTGCCCGAAAGCCCGCCCGACGCGCCCGAGACGATGGACGCGATCATGGCCGATCTCGACCGGATCGTGATGCCCGGGATCACCCATTGGCAGCATCCGCGCTTCTTTGCCTATTTCCCCGCCAATGCCGCGCCCGCGTCGGTTCTGGCGGAATACATCACCGCCACCATCGCGCCGCAATGCATGCTCTGGCAGACCTCGCCCTCGGCCACCGAGATGGAGACCCGCGTACTCGACTGGCTGAGGCAGGGGCTGGGGCTGGCGCCGGGCTTTCACGGCGTGATCCAGGACAGCGCATCCTCGGCCACGCTGGCGGCTGTCCTGACCATGCGCGAACGCGCGCTGGAATGGGCGGGCAACACCAAAGGGCTGGCCGGCCAGCCGCGCCTGCGCATCTATGCCTCGTCCGAGGTGCACAGTTCCATCGACCGGGCCATCTGGGTCGCGGGCATCGGCGACGAGAACCTGGTGCGCGTGCCGACCCAAGGCCCCCTGCGCGCGATGGACCCGCAGGCGCTTCAACAGGCCATCGAGCGCGATCTGGCCAATGGCCACCGCCCCGCGGGCGTCATCGCCTGCACGGGCGGCACGGGCACCGGGGCCAGCGACGACATCGCCTCGGTCTGTGCCGTGGCCCATGCCCATGACCTTTATGTGCACGTCGATGCCGCCTGGGCCGGGGCCGCGATGCTGGTGCCGGAATATCGAAGCCTGTGGGCCGGAATAGACACGGCGGACAGCCTTGTGCTGAACCCGCATAAATGGCTGGGCGCACAGTTCGACTGCTCGGCCCATTTCGTGAAACGGCCCGAGGATCTGACCCGCACGCTGGCGATCCAGCCCGAGTACCTCAAGACCCATGGCGCGGACGGGATCATCAATTATTCGGAATGGTCGGTGCCGCTGGGCCGCCGGTTCCGGGCGCTCAAGCTTTGGTTCCTGATCCGGGCCTATGGGCTGGACGGGTTGCGGACGATGCTGCGCAACCATGTGGACTGGTCACAGGCCCTGTGCGAGCGGCTGCGCGCCGCGCCAGGCTTCGAGATCGTGACCGAACCCGTCCTGTCGCTTTTCACCTTCCGCTATGCACCCGAAGGCGCGGATGCCAATGCCGTCACCCAAGAGCTGCTGACACGCATCAACGACGATGGCCGCATCTACCTGACCCAGACGAAGGTGGACGGCACCTATGTCATCCGCTTCCAGGCCGGGCAGTTCGACTGTACCGAGGACGATGTGATGATGGCTCATGACGTCATCACAGAGATCGCCGCAACACTTTGAACAGGAGGCCCCCATGCCCGCACCGGAAAACCGACTGAAGGCCGCTCTGGCGCGGGGTGATACGGTCTTTGGCTGCTGGACGGCCATGGCCAGCGCCTATGCGGCCGAGATCGTGGGACGCGCGGGCTTTGACTGGGTGCTGATCGACGGGGAACATGCGCCCAACGACCTGCAGACCATCACCCAGCAATTGCAGGTGCTGGATGCGTTAGGGGCCAACCCCATCGTGCGGCTGCCGCAGAACGACACGGCCCTGATCAAGCAGGTGCTGGACGCGGGCGCGCAGTCGCTGCTGATCCCGTTGGTCGAAAGCGCCGCACAGGCCGAGGCGGCGGTGCGCGCCATGCGCTATCCCCCGAACGGGGTGCGCGGGGTCGGCTCGGCGCTGGCTCGGTCGTCACGCTTTTCCGGCATCCCAGACTACCTGACCACGGCCGACGCGCAGATGTGCCTGATCGTGCAGGTGGAGACGGTCAAGGGGATCGACGCGTTGGACGAAATCCTGGGCGTCGAGGGCGTCGATGGTGTCTTCATCGGCCCGGCGGACCTGTCGGCGGATATGGGATACCTGGGCAACCCGGGCGCAGATGAGGTCCAGACGGTCATCGCCGACACGCTGCGCCGCATCGCCGCCGCGGGCAAGGCGCCGGGCATCATGACCGTCAACGACGCCGACACGCCCGGCCATATCGAGAACGGCGCGCGGTTTCTGGCCGTGGATATCGACGTGACCGCGATGGCCGGAGCCTTGCGCAAGAAGGCCGCCCATTGGCGCGAGGCGTTGGGGTAGGACGATCTGCCGTCGCAAACAGCTGCCTGAACAGAGGGCGGCGCCCGACCCTGGGTGGGCGCTTTGAAACGCCTGTGCTCAACGGTTTATCCCGCAAGCCCGAACACAGCATGAGCTGCAAACCACATCGCCAGTGCGCCCTCCCGGGGGAAGGGTCGGGCGCGGCCCGTGGCTGGTCGCCCCGTGCCGGGACAAACGGCAACCTGTAGCCATGGTTGGCGCCGACGGGATTGCTTTGATCGACCCTACCCCGCGATGCTCATCGAGCGGCGGAACATCGCGAGGCTGGCCAGGAAAAAGGCCAGGCCCAGACCGGCCATGGCCTGAATTTCGGGCCACAGATCCTCGGCCCCGGCGCCGCGGAACACCACCGATTTCGCGAATTCGAGGAAATGCCGCGAGGGCAGGAACCAGGTGAAGGCCTGCACCCAGTCAGGCTGCGCCTCGACCGAACCCTGCCCGCCCGACAGCATCATCATCGTCATGATCGTCAGCATCACCAGAAGCGCGAATTGCGCCATGGAACGTGCCAGCGTGCCAAGGAATATGCCGATGGCCGCCGCGCTGAAGAGGTAAAGCGCAGTGCCTGCGATCAAGAGCCCCTCGCTGCCCGCCACGGGCACCTCGAGGATGCCCTTGATCACGAATTGCAGCGACAGGGTAACCGCCAGAAGCACGACGCCCATATTCGCCAGCACCTTGGCCACGGCGATCTCGATGGGCGTGATGGGCATGACCATCAAATGCTCGATCGTGCCGTGTTCCCGCTCGCGCAGCATGGCCGCACCGCACAGCACGATGGTGATGATCGTCAGGTTGTCCATGAGCGCCAAGATCCCGTAGAACCAGGTGTCTTCCCCATTGGGATTGAAGGCACGGCGCAGCGCCAGGTCGACCGGCACCTGCGCCACGGTGCCCGGGGCGAGATAGGCGGCGATTTCGCCACTGACCGTAGAGACAAGATAACTCGACCCCTGGGCCGCCTGCATGCTGGCGGTGGCGTCGACGACCACCTGCAACTCGGGCCTGTGCCCGGCCAGAGCGTCGCGTTCGAACCCCGGGGGCACCTCGACCACAAAGGTCACTTCACCCATGTCCATCGCCCGGTCGATATCGGGCGCGGCGATCTCGCCCGGCGTCTGGAAATAGGGCGGATAGAGCGCGGATTTCATATGCCGCGACAGGCGCGACTGGTCCTGATCGGAGAACGAAACCGAGGCGTTGTTCACAAGGTCGGACGCGCCTTGGGCATCGGCCAGCACCGCAAAGAAGAACGACCAGACGATCAGCACCATCATCACCGGGTCGGCGGCAAGGCTGCGTAGCTCTTTCAGGCCCAAGGCCAGGATGTTCGTCAGGAACCGCATCGCGCTATCGCTCCTGCTTTTTCAGGGCCAACATCGCGATCCAGAAGAACGCGGGCCCGAAGGCCAGAAGCGCCACGAGATTGGGCCAGATCTCGGCCACGCCAAGCCCCTTTGTGAACACCCCCACGCTCGTGGCCAGGTAATAGGTCGTGGGCCAGAACCGGCCGATCCAGTAGGCCGCCCCCTCGAGCGCCGCCACGGGGATGATGAGGCCCGAAAACTGGATCGTCGGCAGCATGGTCAGGATCGCGCCCGCGAAGACTGCCGAGACCTGCGTGCGGGTGATCGACGCCACGATCAGTCCGAACCCCGTGCTTGCGAATGCATAGACCAGCGTGGCCAGCGCCAGCGCCAGGAAAGAGCCCTTGAGCGGCACGTCGAGCACCCAGAGCACGAGCCCGGTCATCATCAGGAAATTCAGGATGCTGATGCCCACATAGACCAGTTGCTTGCCCAGCAGGAACTCGGCCTTGCGGGTGGGGGTGACGCGGAAATTGGTGATCGTGCCGATCTCTTTCTCGCGGGCGACGCTGACCGCCATGAGGATCCCGGGAAACAGGATCAGCAGCATCGCCGGGATCGCGGGGCCGATGGCATAGATGCTTTCGCCGGTGGGGTTGTAGCGCATCCGCACGAGGATCTGAACGGGGTCGGGCACGGCCCCCGGCGCCACGGCGGCGACCGCATGGGCATGGGCACCTGTGACATAACTTTCGATGGAGCCCGCGCGCTGGGTGTCGGTGCCATCGACCCGGGCGAGCACCTCGGGCCTGCGACCCTCCGCCAGGTCACGGCCAAAGCCCGGCGGCACCACAAGGCCCAGCGCTACCTCGCCCGACCGCAGCGCGGCATCGAGCTGCACAGGCGAGCTGGCAACGACGCGTTCCTCGAACACATGCGACCCGCGGTAGCCGTCCAGATAGGCGCGTGAGGCAGGCGAACGGTCGGCGTCCCAGACCGCATATGGCACAGAGGTCACGTCGGAGCTGACCCCGAAGGACGTGATCAGCATCAGGATCGCCGAGCCCAGGAACGCAAACGCCATGCGCACCGGGTCGCGCCATACCTCACGCAGCTCGCGCCGGAAATAGGCGCCTGTGCGGCCCAGGCTGAACCCTTTGCGCGGGTGGGCATGGCCGTTGCCGTCATGGGCCAGGTCGGGCGCGGTGACCTCGTCCTCGCCCTGGGCGGCCTCGATATGGTGGATGAACGCCTCTTCCAGGGTATTGCCGGGCGCATTCGCGACAATGGTCTCGGGGGTGTCAGACACCAGCACCCGCCCGGCATGCATGAGCGAGATCCGATCGCAGCGCAGCGCCTCGTCCATGAAATGGGTCGAGATGAAGATGGTCACGCCGTCGTCCCGAGACAGCCGCACCAGGTGGTCCCAGAACCGGTCACGCGCGGCCGGGTCGACGCCCGACGTGGGCTCGTCGAGGATCAGCATCTCGGGTTCGTGGATCACTGCCACCGCCAGTGACAGGCGCTGCGCGATGCCAAGGGGCAGTTGACCCGCTTTCTCTTCCAGATACGGTGCCAGGCCGAATTCAGCGACCAGGGCGCCGATGCGTTTGCGAGCCGCATCCCGGGGCAGGCGAAAGATGCGGGCGTGCATCTGGAGGTTCTGCTCGAGCGTGAGTTCCTTGTAGAGCGAAAAGCTCTGGCTCATGAAGCCCACCCGGCGGCGGGTCTCGAGGTCGTTGGCGTCGAGCGGATGGCCGAACAGCTCGGCGGTGCCTTCACTTGGTGCCAGGAGCCCCGTGAGCATCTTCATCGTCGTGGTCTTGCCGCAGCCGTTCGATCCGAGAAAGCCGAAGATCTCGCCCTTGTGAATCTCGAAGCTGACATCGTCGACGGCGATGAAGCTGCCGAAACGGCGGGTCAGGTGGCGGGCGCGGATCGCGGGCACGCCGTTGCCGGTCCTGGCGGGGTGCGGGGCAACTGTGGCGCCATTCCCCGGTGTGCCGCCGGTCAGCACCGTGAACGCTTCGGCCACCCCGTCGGTGCCCGTCTGCGCCATCAGATCCACTGGGCGGGCATGGGCCAGAACGCGGCCGTCCTGCATGGCGACCAAGTGATCGAATTGCGCGGCCTCTTCCATGTAGGCGGTCGAGACCAGCAGGCTCAGGTCCGGCCGCCCGGCGCGCACCGCCGCGATCAGCTCCCAGAACTGGCGGCGCGACAGGGGGTCGACGCCGGTCGTGGGCTCATCGAGCAGGATCAGGTCAGGCTCGTGCAAGAGCGCGGCGCACAGGCCCAGCTTCTGCTTCATGCCGCCCGACAGCTTGGCTGCGGACCGGTGCAGGAAAGGGGCCAGACCGGTGGCCCCGGTCAGCGCGGTGATCCGCGCGTCCCGCGTTGCCCCGTCGAGGCCAAAGAGCCGCCCGAAGAAATCGAGGTTCTCGCGCACGCTCAGTTCGCCGGTGAGGTTTCGGCCCAGACCCTGGGGCATGTAGGCGATGCGTGCCGAGACGTTTCTGCGATGCCGCGCAGCGGCCATATCCCCGCCCAGCACGTCAAGCCGCCCGTCCTGCAATCGCTTGGCCCCAGCGACGAGGCCCATGAGCGTGGATTTGCCAACCCCGTCCGGACCGATCAGCCCGACGATCCGGCCCGCGGGCAGATCGAGCGTCAGATCGCGCAGTGCCACCGTATCGCCGTAGCGGTGGTTGACCCCGTCGAACCGCGCGAGGCTGTCCATAGTTCAGCCCTGCCCGTCTTCTGCCTCGTGCAGGATCGCGTCGGGAACCTGCAGGTCGGCGGGCCAATCGGGTGCCGTATCGTCAGGCGACCAGAGACGCAGCCAGGCCTCGCCGCGTACGCCGGTCTTGACCATGTCGATGCGGGCGCGCGCCAGGGGCTCGGGGATCTCCACGCGGACGCGAAACATGAGGCTGTCGCGTTCCTCGCGGGTTTCGACCTGGCGCGGTGTGAACTGCGCCTGGGGCGACACGAAGGTGACACGCGCCGGGATCGCGACGTCTGGCATGACGTCGAGCTTGATGCGCGCGCTGTCACCGATGCGCACCAGGGGTGCCTGCGTCGCAGGCAGGAAGACGTCCATGTAAAGATCTGCCACGCTCACCAAGGTGATGATCGGTTGACCCGCCGAGACGATCTCGCCCGGTTCGGCCAGCCGGTAAAGCACGCGCGACAGGCGCGGCGCGGCCAGTGTCGCATCGGCGATGCGGGTGCGGATTTCCTCGGCCGCGGCGCGTTCGGCATCGATCGCGCGTTGCTGGGACAGAAGCGTGGCGCGGGCCGCGTCGAGCGCGGCCTGGGCGACGTCGGCTTCGGTGCGGCGGATGTCGAACTGTTCGTCGGCCACGACGGCACGGTCGGCCAGCGCCCGGGCGCGCTCAAGCTCGGTGTCCGCCAGCCGCTTCTGGGCCTCGGCCTGGGTGACGCCGGCACGGGCGGCGGCGGCGGCGCTTTCGGCGGCGGCGATGGCGGCCTCGGCCCGGGCCAGTTGCGCGGTCAGGGTCGCCACGTCGATGACGGCCAGGGGCTGGCCCGACTCGACCAGGTCGCCCTCGGCCACCGACACCTCGGCCACGCGGCCGCCGATCTGCGCCGCCATGTCGATGCTGCGCGCCTCGATGCTGCCGTTGCCCGAAACGATCCCCTCGGGCAAAGGGTCGGGTTGGTTGAGATACAGCGCGCTTGCGCCGGCCAGTACGGCCAGCACGACGATGGCGGCTACACGGGTCAGAGACATGGCGCGATTCCCGTCCAGAAAGACTGATCCGCTGGTACCCCATCGCGCACGGGCGCGGGTTGATCCGGATCAATCGCCCGGCGGTCACACCGCGTCCGGCGACCGCCCTGCCCCGATCCGGGCGCGATGGGGTGCGAAAAGGCACGCAAGCCCCAGGATCACGCCGGAGACCGTGGCGATCATACCCGCCGCGCTGACCGCGTTGGAGGCGCCCAGCCACAGCGGCCCGTAACCCGCCAGCACATAGCCCAGTACCGCTGACACCACCGCGAAGGCGACCGACCACGCCACCTGCACGCCCAACCGTTCGGTCATCAGCCGTGCGGCGGCCGGCGGACAGATGAACATCGCGATCACGATGATCGACCCAACCGCATCGAAGGCCGCGACGGCCGAAATGGCGGCCAGCGTCACGAGGCCCAGCCCGATGGCCGACACCGGCAATCCCATCGCCTGGGCGAAGCCTTCGTCGAAGGTCGACATGACCAGCCAGCGCCAGAACAGGATCGTGGCAAGCAGGACAAGTCCGCAGACCGTCGCCATGCGGCCCAGTTCGGGCGGCAGCGCGGCAAGCGCCACCGGATCCACCAGAGAGGCCCATCCATCAGCCTGGAACCAGATCAGCGATTCGAGATTGCCCATCAGCGCGTGCTCCACATCCAGATGCACGCCCGAGGTGTCGGACTGCTCCAGCAAGAGCACGCCGCCCGCGAAGAGGGTGGTGAAGGTCACGCCCATGGCCGCGCCCGGCTCGATCCCGCCCAGGCGGCGGATCGCCTCGATCAGGGCCACGGCGACGACCGCGGCAACACCGGCGCCCAACATCATCGGGATCGCCGCGACCGTTCCGGTCAGAAGGAAAGCCACGACGATGCCGGGCAGGACCACATGGCTGATCGCATCGCCGATCAGGGCCTGGCGGCGCAGGATCAGGAAATTGCCGGGCAGCGCACAGGCCACCGCGGCGAAGACGCCGATCAGCATCGGGGTCAGCGAAAACTGGACAAATTCGGCCCCCATCACGCCACCCCCACCGGGCCACCGATGCGGCGATCGAACTCTTCGATCTCGTCAGGGGTAAAGACCTCTTCGATGGGGGTCAGGCCGTCGTAGCGCCCGGTCAGGCCGCTGTCCTGATGCACCTCGCGGGCCACGGCCCAGCGGTGTTCGTCGCGCGCGACCTTGGCCGCCTGGGCGCGACCGGCTTCCGTGGCGACGCCATCGGGGCGGATCAACCCCTCGTCCTGCAGGACGCGCAAGGTCAGCCCGTCATGGATGATCTCGTCGCGCGCAAGTGCGAGCAGCCCCTGGCGACGGTGCACCCGCCGCTGAAAGCGCCGCCGGGCGATCAAGGCCGCCGCGACACCGCGCGCGGGCGCGAAAAAGAGGGACAGGGCGAACAGAAACGCCGAGATCAGGACAATGATCGGGCCCGTGGGCAGCGCGGGTGCTGCAGCCGAAAGCGCGGCGCCGGTATAGGCCGACACCCCGCCGACAAGCGCCGCGATCCAGATCACCCGCCCGCTGCGGTCGGTCCAGAACCGCGCGGTCACCGGCGGGATGATCAGCATTGCCACGATCAGGATCAGCCCAACGATCTTGAGCCCGATCACCGTGATCGCCATGACAAGGCCCATGATCATCAGATCGACCCGGGGCACGTTCACACCGCGTGCGGCGGCGTACTCCGCGTCGAACGTCACCAGGGTCATGGGACGCCGCAGGATCCAGATCGCCAGGACCGACAACGCCCCGCCCACGGCGATCGTTACCGCGTCGGCATACAGCATGCCCGCAGTCGACCCCAGAAGGAAGCTTTCCAGCCCAGCCTGACGCCCTGCGCTCATGGTCTGGATGACGGTCAGCAGCACGACACCCAGCCCGAAAAAGACCGACAGGACCGCGCCGATGGCCGCGTCCTCGGACAGGCGGGTGCGGCGGGTCATGGCCTGCACCGCCAGAAGCCCGGCCCAAGCGGACAGGGCCGATCCGATCAGAAGACCCGGAAGCCAGCGACCGTCGCCGCCCAGGGCCACCATCGCGATGAAGGCCAGCGCGATGCCGGGCAGGGTGCTGTGCGCCACAGCGTCGGACACAAGCGCGCGTTTGCGCAGGAACAGGAAGGTGCCCGCCGCGCCCGCGGACAGGCCGAGCAGACCCGCCCCGATGGCCACCAGCCGGGCATTGTAGCCCGCATCGAGCAACAGGGCATCTAGAAAGCCGTCCATGGGCTTAGCCGGCCAGCTCCAGCTGGGACAGGTACGGCGCGGCCAGACTCCCGCCATAGGCGGCATTCAACGCGGCCTCGGTAAAGGCTTCGTCGACGGGACCCTCGGCCACCTTGCGGACATTGATCAGGAACACATGGTCGAAATAGCGCCGCACGGTGGTCAGGTCATGGTGCACCGCAATGACCGACTTGCCCTCTTCGCGCAGGGTCTTGATAACGTCGATGATCGCCCGTTCAGTCGCGGCATCGACGCCTGCGAAGGGTTCGTCGAGAAGGTAGAGATCGGCCTCCTGCGCCAGCGCGCGGGCGAGGAACACCCGCTGCTGCTGGCCGCCCGACAGCTGGCCGATCTGCCGTGCCGCAAAATCGGCCATGCCCACCCGGTCGAGACAAGCCCGCGCTGCGGCGCGATGCGCCCCGGTGAGGCGGCGCAACAGCCCGACCTGCCGGTACAAGCCCATGAGAACCACATCCATGACAGTGGCCGGGAAATCCCAGTCCACGCTGGCGCGCTGGGGGACATAGGCGATGCGGTCGCGCGCCTGTTCGACCGGCTGGCCAAACACGCGCACCTCGCCCGAGACCCGCGGGATCACACCCAATGCGGCCTTGAGCAGGGTGGATTTGCCCGCGCCATTCGGGCCGATGATGGCCGTCATTGCGCCGGGCGCGAACCGGGCATCGACGGAGAACACCGCCGGTTTCTCGCCATAGGATACGGTCAGCCCGCGGATCGCCATAGGGCAGTCCCCGGGCACCGGGTCGGGCAGCTTGGTGCGACCGGCCTCGGCTGCAAGGGCAAGCGTGGCCTGGCCCGTGGATTTTCTCATCCGCCCGCCCCCAGCAGACCGTCGATCCCGCGCTCGGGAGCAGTGCCGCCCAAGGCGCGGGCGATCACGGTCGCGTTGTGGTCGATCATGCCGATATAGGTCCCTTCATAGGTGCCGGGCGCCCCCATCGCGTCGGAGAAAAGCTCGCCACCGATGGCGACCTCGTGGCCCTGTGCGGTGGCGCCTTCGATCAGAGCGCGCACGTTACGGTCCGAGACGGAGCTTTCGACGAAGACCGCCCGGACCCCGCGATCGACCAGCAGGTCGACCAGGTCACCGATACGCTGCAGGCCTGCCTCGCTTTCGGTCGAGATGCCCTGGATGCCCAAGACCTCGTAGTCGTAGGCCGCACCGAAATAGTTGAACGCGTCATGGGCGGTGACCAGCACCCGCTGCTCTTGGGGCACGCTTGCCAGGACCTGGTCGGCATAGGCACCGATGCGGTCAATGTCAGACAGGTGCGCCCGGGTATTGGCGGCAAAGCGTTCTGCCGCTTCGGGTCGCAGGTCGGTCAGCGCGTCACGCACCGCGATCACAACCTCTTTCCACAGCGACGGCACCATCCATACATGCGGATCGAAGCGGCCTTCGTAGTCTTCATGCGCCAGAAGCAGGTCACGCGACAGCGTTTCGGCCACCGCGGTGACGGGCACACGGCTTTGCAGTTCTTCCAGGAAGGTTTCCATCTGCGCCTCGAGGTAGAGACCGTGCCACAAAACGGCGTCGGCCCGTCCCATCGCCACGATATCGCTACGCGTCTGGCGATAGGCATGGGGGTCGACGCCGGGGCCCATCAGGGCGCGGACCTCCGCGTCTTCTCCGGCGATCTGCCGTGCCGCATCGGCGATCATGCCGGTCGTCACGACGATCTGCATCGGGCTAGAGGCAAGACCGCGCCCGGCGGTCAGCACAACAGGAACACTCGCCAAACCAGACATGAACTGTCGTCTTGGGATCATCTGTGTCGTCTCCATCCGTCCTGCAAAGGGATTTAGGGCGCCTGCCTCGAATTGCTAATGCGAATTGGTCGCAAAAGCAAGAAAATGATAATCACTCGCAAGAAACCTGCGGGGTACCGCGACTACTGCCTGAAAACGCGGCATCTGCGGTGAAAACAGGCAGAGGGCGGGTCAGGCCCGATGTCTCGGCTTGCAGTCCCCGGCGCGCGGGGCAACGGTAGGGCACCCGCAACCGCCCCGACGCCCATGTCCCAGACACCGCAGACCTTTGACCTGAAACTTCGCGAGCTTCTGAAGTTCATTTATCCTGAACGCGATACCGATCACCTGGTGCGGGAGGTCACCGCAGCGTTCTGGCCGAACGGTGCCCACCCCCGCAAACGCGCCCGGCGGCCGGGCAACAACCTGTGGTCCGAACGCGACGCGATCCTAATCACCTATGGCAACTCGGTGCAGGACGGTGCGCACAAGCCGCTCGATCTCTTGCACGATTTTCTGCTGCGATACCTCAAGGGGACGATCAACGGCATCCATATCCTGCCGTTCTTTCCCTTCACCTCAGACGATGGGTTCGCGGTCACCGACTACACGGCCGTCAACCCGCAGCTGGGCGACTGGCCGGACATCACCCGCATCGCGGGCGATTTCCACCTGATGTCAGATCTGGTGCTGAACCATGTCTCATCCCAGTCGAACTGGTTCAACGCCTACCGGCAGGGACACGCGCCCTACAGCCGCTATTTCTTCGAGGCCTCGCCCGACGATGACCTGAGCGCGGTTGTCCGCCCCCGCACGACGCCCCTGCTGCAAAAGGTCGAGACGGCGGATGGCCCGCGCCATGTCTGGTGTACCTTCAGCCATGACCAGATCGACCTCGATTTCTCGAACCCCGAGGTATTAATCGAGTTTCTGCGCATCATGCGCCTGCATATCGACAACGGCGTGCGCACACTCCGGCTGGATGCAGTAGCCTTTCTGTGGAAGGAGCCGGGCACCAGCTGCATCCACCTGCCCCAGACCCATGCCATCGTGCGGCTGATGCGCCTGCTGGCCGATCACGCGACCGAGACGCTGGTGCTTTTGACCGAAACCAACGTGCCCAAGGCCGAGAACCTCAGCTATTTCGGCAACCGGAACGAGGCGCATGCGGTCTACAACTTTCCCCTGCCGCCCCTGGTGCTGCATGCGATGCTGTCGGGCACCGCGCGCTACCTTAATGCGTGGCAGGCCGGCATGCCTCCGGCGCAGCTGGGCTGTGCCTATCTCAACTTTACCGCCAGCCATGACGGGATCGGCATGCGCCCGGCCGAGGGCGTGCTGCCCAAGGACGAGACGCAGCGCATGATCGACACGGTCTGCGCGGGCGGCGGCCTTGTCTCCATGCGCAGCCTGCCCGATGGCGGCGAGTCGCCATACGAGCTGAACAGCACATGGTTCGATGCGCTGGCCACCACGTTCGACGGATCGACCGAGCATCACTTCGACCGCTTCCTGTGTTCGCAGACCATCGTCATGTCGCTCGAGGGGATCCCGGCCTTCTACATCCACGCCCTTCTTGCCACGCCCAACGATCACGAGGCCGTGGAGCGGCGAGGCATGAACCGCGCGATCAATCGCCACCGCTGGGATTACCCCGAGTTGCTGTCACGGCTCGAAGACGGTTCGAGCGACCAGGCCCGCGCACTCGCGGCCCTGTCCGACAGGCTGCGCATCCGAGCCCGCCAGCCGGCCTTTCACCCCAACGCGACACAGTTCACCCTGACGCTGGACGAGCGCATCTTCGGGCTGTGGCGGCAAAGCCTGGACCGGGACCAGTCGATCTTTGCCCTGCACAATACCAGTGCCGATCTGCTCCTCGTGCCGCCCAGCGCCATCAACCTGATCGAGGAAGAGACCTGGGTGGACCTTTTGACAGGTGAGCATATCGACGCGATCGGCCCCGATGTTCCGATGCAGCCCTATCAGTGCCGCTGGATCGCCAACCGGCGCTAAGCGGGCCTGAACTCTTCGGCATCCGCCGCGGCCGCCACGCGCAGATCATTCAGGAACTGCGGATCGGCGGCATGGACCCGGTTCCATGTCGGGATAAAGGGTGTCTCGTGGGGAGAGTCGATAAAGACCTGCCCCGCGCGCATCAGGTTCTCGGCGAACAGCTCGATCGCACGCTCTTCCTTGTGCCGGTCGAGCGTCAGGCCGTTCATCTTGGCATCGGTGTAATAGGCCTCGAGCAAGTCCAGCGCAGAGCGGTAGTAGGTGGCCTTGAGCGTGCGGAAGGTGTTCGAGGTGAACACCGTCCCGTCCGCCGCGAGCTTTCGGAACACGGCCTTGCAGATGTCCGTCGACATGCGGCTGAGCCCGGTCGTGGCGTCCTCTTCGCTCAGATCCTGGTGCTTGTGATCGTAGATATCGGCCACTTCGACCTGGCAGACCGCTTTGGGCGCCATGTTGCGCCAGGCCTCGGACAGGATGCCGATCTCGAGCCCCCAGTCGGACGGGATGCGCAGATCGGGCAGGACGGCGGTGCGCAGCGCGAACTCACCCGAAAGCGGGTAGCGGAAGCTGCGCAGGTAATCGATGTAGTCGCGGTCCCCGATCACCTTTTTCAGCGCAATCAGTAGCGGGCTGACCAGAAGGCGTGTCACCCGTCCGTTCAGCTTGTCCGAGCCGATCCGGGGGTAATAGCCCTTGGACAGCTGGTAGGGGAAGCTGGGGTTGACCACCGGGTAGACCAGGCGCGCCAAAAGGCCGGCATCATAGGTGACGATATCGCAATCGTGGATCGCCATCACCGCGCTGTCGGCGCAGGCGATCATGTAACCCATGCAGGTCCAGACATTCTTGCCCTTGCCCGGCTCGGGCGGATAGAGGCCCAGCTGGTCCAAACGCTGCCCCAGCTCGAGCATGCGAGGGCTATCGTTCCAGATCACGATGTGGTTCTGCGGTAGAACCGAAAAGAACTCTTGCGCATGGCGGAACTGCGCCTCGTCCGCACGGTCCAGCCCGATGACGATCCGGTGCAGATACGGAACCTTGGACAGCTCGGCCAGGATATTGGGCAGGGCCTCGCCCTCGAGTTCGGAGTAAAGGCTGGGCAGGATCAGCGTGATCTTGCGTGTCTGGGCGTAAACGCCGATCTCGTGGGTCAACTCCTCCAGGCTGCGGGTGCGCAAGTTGTGAAGCGTGGCGATATTGCCGTTCTGGTGAAAGTCAGCCATGTGCCGCCGTGTCCTCGCTCAGCCCCAATTCGGAGAGTAGGCTCAGGATCGCCTCGTTCCATCCTTCGGGGCCGGTCGCGCTGGTGCGCCGAATCCGCCCGTCGGCCTCTCCCTTCAAGAAGGGCAATGTCTTGGCATGGGGGTTGCGGACGATCACGCCGTAATCCGCATGGTCCAGCATCTCGATATCGTTGGGCGCATCACCCAGCGCGACGGTGACCCTGGGCGCCAGAGAGGCGATGATGGCGTCCATCTGACCGGCCTTGGTCTGTCCGAAGCCCACGGTCAGAAAGCGTCCGCCCCGACGTGCCGAAAGCCCGCTGTCGCGAAGCGCGGCGCAAAACGCCTGCTCCTGTGCCGCGTTCCCATCGAAGAGACCGGGTTCGGAGGCGGTGCGCCGGCGGGCGCGGCGGGCCGCGTTGTCTTCCAGCCCGGTCGCCCGGGCCACCTCGGCCACGGACATGTCCCCAAAGCCGCGAAACAGCCTGCGCAGATCGGATGGCAGGCGGTCCAGGCGCGCCCGTATCATCTGATAGTCGTCACCGGCCAGAAGCGCGGCATCCTCGGGGCCCGGCGGCAAGAGCCCGGCGCCGTTCTCGACGATGGCGGGCCAGCGGGCCAGTTCCAGCTGGACGCGGATCGGCGCGACCTCGGCCGCGGTCTTGCTGCTGGCCAGAACGACCCCTGCCCCGATACGCGCCAAGGCCTCCAGAGCCGGACGGGCCGGCCCCGGATCATAGCTGTCGTGGTCCAATAGCGTGCCGTCGAGGTCCGAAAAGACCAATAGCGGCAACGGACTGGGCATGTCGGCAGCACCCCCCTTGGCCTGGCAGTCAACGTGGTGACGATGACACCCCGACAGGGGCATGGCAACGCGTGCCGACGCGGCCTGGCACAGACGGCGGTTGGGTTGTGCTTTCGCGACCACGGCTTGCGCGCGCGACCCGCCCTGGCAGGGCGCGACGGGTCACGGAAAGAATAGCGTGGACAGGACCAGGAGCCCCGCCGTCTCGCTCGCCAGTTGGACCGCGCCCAACACATCACCCGTTTGCCCACCGATCCGGCGGTGCGCCAGCCACCCCACGAGACCCGCAACCACCGCCATGACCGCCAACGCGGCCAAGGCCACGGCCCAGTGCCCGGGCCCGAAAAGCATGACGACCGCCGCGACCGCGCCCAGCCCCGGCACCCAGGCGGTCCGGTCCGCCGGTCCGGATGCCTGCCGGCCCAGCCCGTCGGACCGTGCCGACGGCAGGAGATCCAGCACCAGCAGCATCGCCCCGCGCGAGACGAGACCGGTCAGCAGGAACACGACCACCGGGGCACCGTCATGGAAGCGCGCGAGGGCGCTCGCACCCAGCCCAACGGCAAAGATCAGAACCAGCACCCCGTAGCTGCCGATGCGGCTGTCGCGCATGATCTCGAGACAGTGCGCCCGGTCCCGGCCACCGCCGATCCCATCAGCGAAATCAGCCAGCCCATCATGGTGCAGCCCGCCCGTCACGAGGACTGATGCCCCCAAGGCAAGGATCGCGGCCGCCAAGGGCCCCGCGCCAAGCACGAGCGCGCCATTGAAGACCGCCCAGGCCAGCGTGCCGGTCAGCAGCCCCACCAGCGGATAGGCCCACCGCGCGGCCGAAAGTGTCGGTACAGGCTCTGCCAGGCGGCCGGCAGGCAAGCGTGTCAGCAGCATGAGCGCCAGCCGCGCCTCGGACCAGCGACGGCGTAAGGCCGGGCTCATCCGATACCGGCTTCGGCGAAGGTGGCCATACCGTTGTGGCAATCGAGCGCGCCACGCAGCACGCCCAACGCCAGCGCAGCGCCCGTCCCCTCGCCCAACGCCATGCCCAGATCCAGCAACGGTGACTTGTCCATTGCGGCGCATAGGCGGGCATGGCCAGGCTCGGCGCTGGCATGACCGATCAGGCAGTGTTCCAGAAGCGCCGGATCGGCCCCGTGCAGCGGCGCGACCGCGGCCGTACAGATATATCCATCGAGGATCACCGGGATGCGCGCGGCCCGCGCTGAGAGGACCGCGCCGCACAGCGCCGCCTGTTCCCGCCCTCCAAGCGCGGCCAGGAGGCCGAGCGGCGGCAGGTGTCCGTGGCGCGCCACCCCGTCGGCCACGACTCGGGCCTTGCGGGCACGCCCCTCGGCATCGCTGCCGGTGCCGCGGCCCACCCAATCCTCGGCCGTGCCACCGCAGACCGCATGGGCAAGCGCGGCCGAAACGGTGGAATTGCCGATCCCCATCTCGCCCAGAACCAGCACATCGGCGTCCGGATCAACCGCCGCCGCGCCACGGCGTAGCGCATCGAGGCACTCGGCCTCGGACATCGCCGGCCCCCGGGTGAAATCCGCCGTGGGACGGTCCAGGTCGAGCGCGACCACGGTCAGGTCGGCCCCGGCCGCACGCGCCAGCTGGTTGATCGCGGCGCCGCCTGCTTCGAAGTTAGCGACCATCAATGCGGTCACCTCCTGCGGAAACGGGTTCACGCCCTGGGCACAGATCCCGTGATTCCCGGCAAAGACCAGCGCCTGCGCCCGGGTGATCGCGGGCCGGTCGGTTGCCTGCCACCCGGCCATGAAGGCGGCCAGGTCTTCCAGCCGCCCGAGCGATCCGGGCGGCTTGGTCAACTGGGCCTGCCGGGCGCGCGCGGCCTCGATGGCAGGGGCGTGAGGGACGGGCCAGTCACGCTGCAGCAGGTCTTCCAGTTGGGTCGCATCATCAAGGGGCGTCATTGCGGTTTGACCTTCATTGGGTGGCCTGCGACGCAGAACCACAACTCGTCGCAGGCCGCGGCGACCCGCTGGTTGGAAAAGCCCGCGGCGTCGCGAAAGGCGCGGGCCAGGGCGTTGTCGGGAACGATGCCCGCACCCACCTCGTTGGTGACGAAAACGACCGGGCCGGTCAGCCGGGGGATCAGATCCACGAGTGCCGTCACCTCGGCTTCCCAGTCGCGCTCGGCAAGCATCAGGTTCGACAGCCACAGGGTCAGGCAATCGACCAGCCGCGGCGGCCCGCCGTCGCTTTCTTCAAGCGCGGCGCACAGCGCAAGGGGTTCGGCAATGGTTCTCCACTCCGCCCCGCGCCGGGCACGGTGTCGCGCGATCCGGTCGGCCATCTCGGCGTCATGGGCCTGGGCGGTGGCGATATAGACCGCCGCCTCCCCCATCGACAGCGTCCGGGTCTCGGCAAAGCGGCTCTTGCCCGAACGGGCCCCGCCGGTGATCAGGATCGACTTTGACATCATGACGTGAAAAAGCAGGTTCCACCGGGTTTGGAAAGGCTTGAATGACACCTTTGGCGCCATCCGAATTGGTACTGATCCGCCATGCCCCGTCCTTGGCAGGCGGGCGTCTGGCCGGACGGCGGGACGTGCCTGCACGGCTCGACGATGGGGCGGCATTATCGCGGCTGGCCGGGACGCTGTCGGGCGTCCGTGCCGTGGTAACCAGCCCTGCCCTGCGCTGCCGGCAGACGGCCGAGGCGCTTTTCCCCGACCGCGACAGGCCCGAGGACGCACGGCTCTGGGAGCAGGATTTCGGCACCCACGAAGGCCTTGCCCCAGGTGAGTTGCCGGATCTGGGCCCGCTCGACCGGGCGGCGCTGGCCCGGGTCGTGCCGCCCGGCGGCGAGAGCTTTGCCGACATGGTCGCGCGGGTCCGGCCCGCGCTCGTCCACTGGGCCAACATCGCGCGTGAAAAGGGTCCCGTGGCCGTAGTGGCCCATGCGGGCACGGCGCGCGCGGGGCTTGCGCTTGCGCTCGGGGACGTTCCGGTGGCGCTGGCCTTCGAGATCGCGCCGCTGTCCCTTACTCGTTTGCGCTGCCTGCCCGATGCCTATTCGATCATCAGCGTGAACCAGACCGCCTGATCGCCGAGCCGGGCATCGCAGACCGGCCCTAGCGTGCGGCTTGCAGGAGCGCGTCCACGTCCAGATACGTCTCGAGATGCCGGGCCAACGCATCCAGAACCGCGTCAACGCCGGCATCGTATCGCGTCCCGGTTTCCATCACGCCGAAGCCCGCCAGATAGGCCGCGCGAAAGCCATCGTCGCGGAACATGCCATGCAGATAGCTGCCCGCCACACGGCCCGAGGCACTGACCGCCCCCTCGGGCAAGCCCGCCACATGGGCGAAGGGGCGAGCGCGGTCAGGTCCGTCGGTCACGCCGATATGGATCTCGTAGCCGTGAAAGGCCGCGCCCGTTCCCGCATGGACCGCAGCCACCTCGGTCAGGCGCTTGTGCGGCGTCATGACGGTGTCGATCCCCAGAAGACCCAACCCCGGATCGGTTCCGGCCGGCCCTTCGATCCCGTCCGGGTCGGCAACCGTGCGCCCAAGCATCTGGTAGCCCCCGCAAATCCCCAGCACATGCCCGCCGCGCCTGACATGGGCGGCCAGATCCACGTCCCATCCCTGGTCGCGGAGAAAGGCCAGATCACCACGGGTGGATTTCGTGCCCGGCACGATCACCAGGTCCGCATCACCGGGGATGGGCCGACCGGGGCCCAGCATGGTCAACCGAAGGCCCGGCTCTTGGCCCAACGGGTCCAGATCATCGAAATTGGCGATCCGGCTCAGCGCTAGGCAGACCACGTGCAGGCCCGTGTCGCGATGCGGTGCCGCGAGGTCGACCGCGTCCTCGGCCGGCAATTTCCAGGCCTCCCCGAACCACGGGCAGATGCCGAAGCCGCGCCAGCCCGTGCGCTGCGCGATATCGCGATATCCGTCTTCGAAAAGCGTGGGGTCACCGCGGAACCGGTTGATGAGGAAGCCCGCGACCATCGCCGCATCATCCGGAGCGATCACGGCCTTCGTTCCGACGATCTGCGCGATGACGCCGCCCCGGTCGATGTCGCCCGCAAGGATCACAGGCACATCGGCCGCGCGGGCAAAGCCCATGTTGGCAATATCGCCCTCGCGCAGGTTGGTTTCGGCCGGGCTGCCCGCCCCTTCGACCAGAACAAGGTCATGGGCGGCCTTGAGCCGGCCGAAGCTTTCCAGCACCTTTTCGAGCAACCGGTGCCGAAGCGTCTGGTAATCCCGTGCCTGGGCCGTGGTCAGCCGCCGGCCCTGCACGATGACTTGCGCGCCAGTGTCGGTCTCGGGCTTGAGAAGCACGGGGTTCATGTCGCTGTGCAGCGGCACGCCGGCGGCCAGCGCCTGCACCGCCTGCGCGCGCCCGATCTCACCCCCGTCAGCGGTGACGGCGGCGTTGTTGGACATGTTCTGAGGCTTGAACGGCGCGACGGATATACCGCGTCTGCGCGCCGCGCGGCACAGCCCCGCGACCAGCAGCGACTTTCCGACATTGCTGCCGGTGCCTTGTATCATCAACGCCCGGGCCATCGCGCCCCCTGCTCGGGCGCAGCGGCGCTTATTGCATGCGGTCGCGGACTGCACTCCCGCACCACGAACCCTGAGCGGTCGCTTCTGCATCTGTCGCAATCGGATCGGCCGGTGGTGTGTCCCTGCTGCGGTGTCATGCGTTATGCGGAAGTACCGCCTCCCGGGGATTTCGGTGCCTGCCAACCGCGCCGCACGCTGAGAATGCGCAGGCCAGACGCCGTAAGAACGCCTGCGGGCAGACTCCAGGCTTCGGGCAGGTCGAACCGCTCACCCAGTACGACGATCGCCGCGCCGACAAGGGCGGCAAGCGCATAGACCTCTTCGCGCAGGACGCGCGGCACCTCCGAGACCAGAACGTCCCGCACGACACCGCCGCCTACCGCGGTCAGGACCCCCAGCAAAAGCGCGGGCAGGGGATCGAGCTGAAATTCCAGCGCCTTGCGACACCCGGCAACGGCAAAAAGCCCAAGCCCAAGCGCATCGAGCAGCATGACCGGGTTCGCCATCCGCTCGAGCAGGCGGTGCGCGAAAAAGACGACGGCAGCCGCGCCCAGCGCAGCCCACAGGTACAGCGGCTGCGACAGCGCGGCGACGGGCGCTGCGCCCAGCAGCATGTCACGGAGCATGCCACCGGCAAGCGCCGCCGCCACAGCCAGAACGGCGATGCCGAACACATCCAGCCCGCGGCGGACGGCCAGCATCGCGCCGGATATGCCGAAAACGAACGTTCCGGCCAGGTCGAGCAGAAGTCCGGTGGTCAGCCCCATCACTGGAGAGCTCCTGTGCGCGGACGAGCCGGGGTCACCGGACCGGATCCCGAGGCAATCCGCATGCCCTAGAACTCCACGCCGCGCTGCGCCTTCACGCCATGGTCGAAGGGATGCTTTTTCAGGGTCATCTCGGTCACCAGGTCGGCCGCCGCGATCAGCTCGGGTTTGGCGTCGCGGCCCGTAAGGCAGACATGGGTCATGTGCGGTTTGCGCGAGAGCAGGAAATCGACCACCTCGTCGATATCCAGATAGTCATAGCGCAGCGCGATATTGATCTCGTCGAGCAGCACGAACCCGATGTCAGGGTCGAGGATCTGGTCCTTGGCGATGTCCCACCCGTTTCGGGCCGCGGCCACGTCGGCGTCGCGATCCTGAGTGTCCCAGGTAAAGCCTTCACCTGACACGAAGAAACGGCATTCCTCGGCGAACCGGTCGCGGAGAAGCCGCTTTTCCCCGGTTTGCCAATTGCCTTTGATGAACTGGACGACCGCACAGGGCATGCCCCAGCCGATGCACCGCATGATCATGCCGAATCCCGAAGAGGATTTGCCCTTGCCGTCCCCCGTATGCACTATGATGAGACCCTTTTCCTCGGTCTTGGTCTTCATCATCTCGTCGCGCGCCGCCTTGATGCGCTTCATCTTCTCATTGTGCAGCCGGGTGCGCTCGTCCATCGCGGATCTCCCTGAGATACGGGCGCCATTGGATCCTGGGGTCCAGGCACCGTTTTGGCGACCCTGCTAACAGCTGGCGGACAGCCGCGCGAGACGGAAACCGGCGCGACGCCCCTCGGGCACGTCAAATCCGTAGGCCCGCACTGGGTTTGTGCGAAATCATGAAGGGGAAAGGGTGGTAGCGGAGGAGGGACTTGAACCCCCGACACGCGGATTATGATGAGCGAACACGAAAATAAACATTTTATGAGCAAGGGTTTATGTGCTTGTTTTTGCGATGTGCTACACAGTGCGCTACGGTTGCGACGCATTATTTACACTTATTCACGCAACAGCTTGGCGAAACACTGTGTTGAACACAGTGTTCCGAACAGTGTGCGAAACACAGACTGTTTGCATGTTGGGTTTTAACAGATCACCGCAACCAGCAATGACCCGCGCTCGCGGAGCGCAGCGTTATAGGCGGGCCAATTGTTCGTGCGGTAGCGAACGGGCTTGGGCTTGCTCATGCAGATCGTCTAAGCGCATGGATCCACAATATGAATCCTGCGCGTTGAAAGTGCTGCAACAACGCCGATAGAAATAAACTACAAAACCTATTCGCCAGATAAAACGACTAAATTATCACCTATGCGCTCAATAAGGCCCATGCCAATGAGCGCTGATAAAGCACGAAAAAATGTTGCGTGTGGAATGTTCGCAACCAATGGATGCTGTCTCAGCTTCTTGGAGTTCAAACCATTGTCGCGGTCATATGTCAGTTTAGCTGCATATAACACGTCTCGTTGAGATTCCGACAGCTCGGCCAAGCCCAAATCATATTCCATTTGGTAAAGAAGCGCCCTAAGGGCAGCCAAATTACATATTTTATCTTGGGTCATGCGGTTGGCCTGATAAAATCCAGTGAAACGGCCCAAAGTACACAGGGGATTAAGGTGAACCGGCTCGGGTCAATTGTCAAGCGTGCTGGCCCGGCCGATGCATGAAACGAGGAGTTTGATCCCGAGGTGGATGGTTTGACTCTGTCGCAGGATAGGAAGGAAGCGTGATGCGACAAGTCCGTAACGGCTGCGCCACGACCGGACACGCCGTCAGAACTGCACACTGCGATCGCAGGCTTCCGTCGCCCAAC
>CAJXWO010000024.1 GCA_913062865.1 uncultured Paracoccaceae bacterium
TAAGCAACTATTGTTTAGTGGAGCGTGCCAGCAGCCAAGTTATTGATCTACGCACAGCACAAATAATTGACTACCGCCTTAAACATGAAGGTTATGAACGCGGGCTGGGCTTACCTGGTCGCGCTAAACAGTTTTCGTTCCAACCCTATGTCACCCCAATTTTAGACTATGAAACCGATATTAACGGCGGCAATCCGAATAAGCCGCTGCAACTTGGCAATCTTACATTTGACGGAGATCCAAATCTTGTTCGGAGAGAAGGTGTTGTAGTCGGCGCTGGCGCTGGCGCATATGGACGCTACTTAATGGGTGAAGGACGGTATTTGGATTATGGTTTTGGGGCGAGTTACGCACATTCTTTTGAACATGACATTGGCATACAAAGGCGCTTTGCAAGCTTTTGCAGCAAAAACTACATAACAAATTGGTGGTACATAGATGGCTGTGCTAACAGCAGCTATGTTGAGAAAGATTTAACGGAAGACACTCGCAACACACTGAGCTTAACAGCTTCAAAACTGTTCACGTCCTCCCGCAATAGCCACCATCAAGCAAGTGTTGGCGTGAATAGAGTTTACGAGGAAGACTACGAACAGAACCAAATTTCTTTTGGCTTTCAAACCATACACGGCAATGGCTGGCACACAGCAGTTAATGCTACATTTGGCGAAAGTATAGAAGGCGAATTAGCAGTGCGTGAAGCGGTATCAGCGTCACTCGCCCTTCCTGTTCGCAATCGTCGTCTAACTGTATCCGCAAGTTACAGTGAGGCAGATGGCGCACAACTGCTTGGTGTTGAACGTGCTGAAGAAACATGGGCTTTTTCTGCATCATACAACATCTATAAAAATGTTGATGTAGGCATAGGGTATACGGAGACAGACAGCACGATTGATTATTTTGACGTGTCAGCGCCTACAATAAGTATCAGCTTCAAACCAATAAGGTTCTAATCGCAGTAACGCCAGAAAAGGAGTCAAATCTTAAAGCCCTTTCTGAAGCTGTTTGACGTTGACTCAAATATCACAAACTCATTTGATAGGTTTTCAATAAACAGGATGACAACCACCGAATGCTGAAAGCACAGTGTGTTTGAGTAAGCATTAGGAGGCTGTTATGACACTGCTTAACGCATTTACACTCGCAACTTACGAAACTGATAATCGTGTATCACCAACACTCCATCGTCGTCGTAAGCTCATAGCTAAGATTGACGAACAGATACGCTACGCAACTGACAGCGAATATCAGCCAACCAAACAGACTTGGCACAAAGATGCTGAGGGCAACGAACAGCGTGTGACTGTGCCAAAGCGTGTGCGGCGGTGGTGGACAGTACGCAGTGACGGCACTGTGCTGCTGACTGTGCGTTATGGCAGCAGAGCGTTGGAGTTGGCGAAGGGTAAGAACGCTATAGTGGTGAACAGCGTCAATGAATTGCCAACTGTGCTGAAACGGCTGAGTGAGGCTGTGGATAAAGGCGAGTTTGATAAACTGTTGGAAGAACAGGCGAGCTATGGTAAGAGTGTTAATTCGGCGAAAAACTGAACAATATCAGACACTTACTGTGTTAGGCATTTGTCAGGCAGCACGTTTTCGGAGCGTTAAGTTGCTGAAAAATATGCGAAAAACGGTATCCGTTTGACTTCAAGCATTGCCACGGCCGTTTCGCCTGAACAATGACGCGTCTTGGCCCGGCCGCTGAATTGTGGCGGCCTGCCTTATTTCTGCCGCACCGATCTTATTCTGGCCGAAATAGTTGCGTGATTAAGCCCTACCGAGGCCACCCTGGCCGAGCACTCTACCTGCAACTCCCACTTTGGGATTGGAGGGTAGCGAATGGACTTTTCCCGTATCAAGGGCATGGCACTCGTGCTTGGTGGCGCCGCGGCCGTTGGATTCGTCATGCAGAACGAAGCGGCTTCGCGCCTAGTGTTCGGCGAGCATCGGGATGTGGAACTCTTGTCGCAGGCTCCGGCGCCCAAGCGTCTGGAAGGGATTGAACTGACCTCCGCCCGTGCGGATGACCTCGCGCTCGACGCCATGGGAGACGGTGGTGCGCACACGCCAGAGCTGTCCGGTCTCGGCGGTCCCGATCTTCCGGCCCTGCCTGCCGAGGCATTGGCGCCGACCGATCTTCCGCAGCCCGCCGCGCCCAGCATCCAGGTTGCGGCTCTGGACGACGTGACCCTGCCGCAAGACAATGCAGGCTCCGATCTGTCACTGATGGATGCGGAGGGGGTGGAAACGGACCTAGCGATCGCGGTGGTCCCGGCCTCGACCCGCGCGTCCCGAAGCGAAGGGACCCCGGAGGATGCCATTGCGCCGTCCGATACGGTCGAAATGTCCGCCTGCCAGATCGAGATGACAGCCACGCCGACCGTTGCGGCCATGGTCAATCTTGGTATCGACGCGCCCTGTCTCGCGAATGACCGGGTGACGCTGCATCACAACGGCATGATGATCACCGAAACGACCGATGCGGACGGGTCTCTGGAGATCACGGTGCCGGCGCTGGCCGAACAGGCCGTGTTCATTGCCTCGTTCTCGAACGGTGCCGGTGCCATGGCGCGGACCGAAGTCAGCGCGCTGTCCCTGTACGACCGTGTTGTTGTGCAATGGAAAGGCTTGTCCGGGCTCGAACTTCACGCCCTTGAATACGGCGCGCCATATTTCTCGGCCGGTCACGTCTGGGCGGAGGCGGCCCGCTCGCCCGAAAGCGCAAGCGATGGTACGGGCGGATTCATCATGCCGCTGGGCAACCCCGATGCCCCTTCGCCGCTGCTGGCCGAAGTCTATACCTTTCCGACCGAAACCGCGCGTCAATCGGGATTGATCGACCTTAGTGTCGAGGCCGAGGTCACCGACCTGAATTGCGGACGCGAGATCGCGGCCCAGACGCTTGAAGTTCACGGTGGCGCGGTGCCCAAGGTCAAGGATCTGACCCTGCCGATGCCGGCCTGCGACGCGACCGGCGATTATCTGGTGTTGAAAAACCTTCTCCAAGACCTGAGTATCGCCGCAAGGTAAAGCGGGTCGGGAAACGGCACTATGCGTCTTTTACGTGCGGCGATCTTCGCCGCACTTTTCTTGTCGGCGGCGGTTGGTGCTGCGTGGGCTCAGGATATTACCCTGACGTCTCGGGACGGGCGTGTCGAAATCACCGGCACCTTTCTGGGCTTCGACGGTGAATTCTACAGGGTCGACACGGCCTATGGCGAATTGACCGTGGATGGCTCGGGCGTGCTGTGCGAGGGCCCCGCCTGCCCCGATCTCGAAGCCTACGTTGCCCGCTTGCGCGTCTCGGGGTCGGCAACGATGGGTGACGTTCTCCTGCCCGCGCTGGTCGAGGGCTTTGCCCTGCGCAACGGGTACGGCGCAGAGCGGATCGAAACCGACGCGACCCACTATGAATATGTACTGAGCGAAACGCCGGATGGCCGCGAGATCGGTCGCTTCGGGTTTCGCGCGACGAATACCGACGAGGGTTTCGCTGATCTTCTGGCGGATGAGACGGATATTGTCATGGCCCTGCGCGAGGTGCGTCCTGACGAATTGCGGCGTGCCGCGGATGCCGGGCTGGGTCAGCTTGACGGGCCCAATCGCAGCCGTGTTCTTGCGCTGGACGCGATGGTGCCCGTGACGGCCGCGGGCAATCCCGTGCGCGCCATTTCGGTGGCGGACCTGGCGCGCGTCTTTGCTGGCCAGATCTCGAACTGGCGCGCGCTCGACGGACCCGATGCGCCGATCTCGCTTCACTTGCTTGACCGTCGATCCGGGCTGGCCCAGGCAGTGCAGGATCGTGTCATGGGACCGGCGCGGCTGTCCTTTGCCCCCGGGGTGATCCGCCACCCCACGAACGAGGCGTTGGCCGAAGCCGTGTCGCGCGACCCCTTTGCCATCGGCATTTCAAGTTTCTCAGAAACCGGCAACACCAGCCAGATGACCCTGACGGGGCCGTGCGGTTTCACGCTTCGCGCTGAAAGGTTGACGATCAAGACCGAGGATTATCCCCTCACCGCGCCGATGTTTCTTTACCTGCCGGCTCGGCGTCTGCCCAAACTGGCCCGCGATTTCCTGACCTATACCCGGTCGCAGCCTGCGCAGATCGTGATCCGACGCGCCGGGTTCACCGATCAGGCGCCCGAGGAGATCCCGATCAGCGCACAGGGTGACCGCTTTGCCAACGCGATCATCTCGGCAGGCGAAGAGGTGGACCTTGCGGATCTGAAAGAGATGATCGGAACCCTCGCGCCGATGCGGCGGCTGTCAACCTCGTTCCGGTTTCGGGCCGGATCCGTGCGGCTGGATGCGCAGTCGCGATCCAACGTGCAGCAACTGGCCCGTGCGTTGGAAGCCGGTCAGTACGACGCCCGCACCCTCTATTTCGTGGGCTTCTCCGATGGGCAGGGGCCTGCGGCGGGCAACGCGGTCATCGCGCAGCAGCGCGCCGATGCCGTGCAGGCGGCGGTGCTGCGCGCCGCTGAGACGGCCAACCTTGACCGGGTGACCATCGAAACCCGTGCCTATGGCGAGGCGTTGCCGATGGCCTGCGACGACAGCGCCTGGGGACGGCAGGTGAACCGCCGGGTCGAGGTCTGGGTGCGCTAGCTAGGCCTTGGGTAATCGGAGCGCGGCCCAGCGGGCGGCATCGGCCACCGTGGGATCGGGATCGTCGCAATGGCGCTGGGCAATCGGACGCATCCGCGCGGCGCCGGAGTTGCCGATGGCATAAAGCACGTTGCGCAGGAACCGGTCGCGCCCGATGCGCTTGATAGCCGAGCCCGAGAATCGCATGCGGAAGCCTGCATCGTCCAGACCGGCCAGGTCCTCGAGATCCGTGGACTGCAGCGACCCGTTGCCGTGATGGCTCATGTCGCGTGCGGTTTGGGCGAATTTGTTCCAGGGGCAGATCGCAAGGCAATCGTCGCAGCCATAGATCCGGTTGCCCAGTTGCGGTCGCAGATCACGGTCCACGGGGCCCTTATGCTCGATCGTCAGGTACGAGATGCAGCGCCGCGCATCCAGCTGGTAGGGCGCGGGAAAGGCATCGGTCGGGCAGATGTCCAGACACTTGCGGCAGCTGCCGCAATGGTCGGAATCGGGCGCGTCGGGCGGCAGGGAAAGCGTGGAGAAAATCGAGCCGATGAAGAACCAGTTGCCCAAGTCGCGGCTCACGAGGTTGGTGTGCTTGCCCTGCCAGCCCAGCCCTGCGGCTTGCCCCAGTGCCTTTTCCGGGACCGGAGCGGTATCGACAAATACCTTCACCTCGCCCCCGGCCTCGGCGATGAGCCAGCGCGCCAGCCGCTTGAGCCGTTTCTTGACGATGTCATGGTAATCGCGACCGTGGGCGTAGACCGACACGGCGGCACGGTCTTTCCGCTGCAGGGCCTCCAGCGGGTCATGATCCGGGGTGTAGCTTTCAGCGAGCATCAGGATCGACCGGGCTTCGGGCCAGAGCGCGGCGGGGTTGCTACGCCAATGGGTGCGTTCGGCCATCCAGCCCATCTGCCCGTGATAGCCCGCGTTCAGAAATGCGCGTAGGCGGTCCGACACCTCGGGCACCGCATCGGGTGTTGTCACCCGCGCTAGGTCGAAACCTTCCTCGCGTGCGCGGGCAATAAGGCGCTCCTTGAGCCTATCCGGGGTCCTCGGCATCGCGCCCTAGAAATCCAGGTCGGAATAATGGGGCGGCGGGGGAAAGCCTGACACCTGGTCGGCCAGAAGGCTGCGGAAGGCCGGACGCGACTTGATCTTGGCATACCAGTCCTTGACCACGTCCGAGCGGTTCCAGTCCACGTCCGAGATATAGTCGAGCGCCGACAGATGCGCGGCCGCCGCGAAATCCGCGAGCGTCATGTGGTCCCCGGCCAGCCAGCGCCGGTGATCCAGCAGCCACGCCATGTAGTCGAGGTGATACTTGATCTTCTGCGCGCCTGTCTTGATCGCCTTGCTGTCGGGATAGCCCTGGCCCATGACTTTCTTGTTCACGCGCTCGTAGAGCAGGTTCGAGGTCACCTCGGTGTGGAACTTGTCATCGAACCATCCCACGATGCGGCGCACTTCGAAACGCTCTTCTGGACTTTTCGGCAAAAGCGCGGGTGTCGGCTGGGTTTCCTCCACGTATTCGCAGATCGGTGTGCTTTCGGTCAGGGTCAGACCGTTCATCTTGAGCACGGGGACCTTGCCGGCCGGATTGCGACGCAGGAAATCGGCGGAAGGGTCCCAATACCGCTCTTCGACCAGCTCAACCTCGATGCGCTTTTCGGCCAGGACAAGACGGACCTTGCGACAGAACGGGGAGAGGGGCACGTGGAACAGACGGTTCATCGCAATCTCTGTGAGTTGTGCGGGGCTGCACCGTCTTCGCATGGTGCAGGGCGCAGATTCAATCCTCGAAACAGGCTGCCCGCCCATCCTTGGCAATCAGCGCGGCCCCGTCGGCGATCCGGGCGGCACGCCGCCGCAGCCAGTCGCTAGGCGCGCTGGCCGAGCGCCCCTTGGGGTCGGGCAGAACCGCGGCCAGCCGCGCCGCCTGTAATGGCGTCAGCTCGCGCGCATCGGTGCCGAAATAATGCCGTGCGGCGGCTTCGATGCCGAACACGCCTTCGTCGAATTCGGCCACGTTCAGGTAGACCTCGAGAATGCGCCGCTTGGGCCAAAAGGCCTCCATGGCCGGGGTCAGCACGGCTTCCATCGCCTTGCGGGTCCAGGTGCGTCCGTGCCAGAGATAGACGTTCTTGACCACCTGCTGGCTGATGGTTGACGCCCCCCTGTTTGCACCGTCTTCCAGCGCGTCACGGATCGCGGCCATGTCGAAACCCCAGTGCAGGCAGAAATTCGCGTCCTCCGCCGCCACGACCGACCGCGCCATGACCGGCGCGATCTGGTCCCAAGGGGCCCAATCGCGGTCCACCCCGCCCAGGCGCGCGCTTTCCTGCGCGATGTAGATCGTCGTGGGCGGGTTGACGAAACGGTAGAGCCCGATGGCCGACCCGATCAGCACCACCAATGCGAGGACGGCACGCAAAAGCCAGCGGCGCAGCCAGCGCAGCGGCGAGATCGTGGCGCGCTTGCGTGCCGGTTTCTTGCGGGATCGTGCCATGGCTCAGGGTATACGCCGCGCAGGACCAGCGGGGAATCCCGTCGGCACGAAAAAGGCCGGGCGTTTCCACCCGGCCTCATTCATACATGGCTGGGCGCCGGTCACTCGGCCGGCACGGCCGCATCCTCGATGCCCAACGGGTGCGTCAGCTTGTCGAGCATCTCTTTCGGGCAGACCTGAACGAAGTGACCCTTCTCGATATCCCAATGCTGCAGGATATCTTCGGCCTTGCGGCTGCGGGTCTCGGCCACGTGGGCCTCGATCAGGCCCTTCAACTCGGCCTCGTAATGGTCGGTGCTGACAGGGCAGGTGACCAGGGTTTCCATGTTCATCAGGGCCTGGGCAAGGCCTTCGGGGTCGTAGATATAGGCCATGCCGCCGGTCATGCCCGCGCCGAAATTGGCACCGATGGAGCCCAGGATCACCGCGATACCGCCGGTCATGTATTCACAGCCGTTCGAGCCGCAGCCTTCGACCACGACATGCGCGCCGGAGTTCCGGACAGCGAACCGTTCACCCGCGCGGCCCGCGGCGAAAAGATGCCCGCCGGTGGCCCCGTACAGCACGGTGTTGCCGATGATCGTGTTATCGGATGCCTCAAGCGGGCTGACCTGCGGCGGACGCACGACGACCATGCCGCCCGACAGCCCCTTGCCGACATAGTCGTTGGCGTCGCCCGACACCTCGATCTTGAGCCCCGGCGCGGCGAAGGCGCCCAGCGACTGGCCCGCACTGCCCGAAAGCTTGATATGCAGGTGGTCGGGCTGAAGCGCGTTGCGCATCCCGAACCGGCGTACGATGTGGCTCGACGTGCGGGTGCCGACGGTCCGGTGCGTGTTCTGCACCGCATAGGACAACTGCATCTTTTCGCCGTCTTCGAGGAACCGCGCGGCGTCGCGCACGATTTCCGCATCCAGCGTGTCAGGCACGGGGTTGCGCGGCTTCTTGCGGTCATAGGTGATCTCGTCCGCGCCATCGACCGTGATGAGCAGCGGGTTGAGGTCGAGATCGTCCAGATGCGCCGACCCGCGGCTGACCTGGCTGAGCAGATCCGCCCGGCCGATCACGTCGTCAAGCGACCGCGCGCCGATGGAGGCGAGGATTTCGCGCACTTCCTGGGCATAGAAGGTGATGAGGTTCACCACCTTGTCCGCGTTGCCGGTGAACTTTTCGCGCAGCGCGGGATCCTGGGTGCAGACGCCCACCGGGCAGGTGTTCGACTGGCACTGGCGGACCATGATGCAGCCCATCGCGATCAGCGCCGCGGTGCCGATGCCGTATTCCTCGGCCCCCATCATTGCGGCCATCACGATGTCGCGGCCGGTGCGCAGGCCGCCATCGGTGCGCAGCGTGACCCGGTCGCGCAGGTTGTTCATGGCCAGAACCTGGTGCGCCTCGGTCAGGCCCATCTCCCATGGCAGGCCGGCATATTTGATCGATGTGGCGGGCGAGGCGCCGGTGCCGCCGTTGTGCCCCGAGATCAGGATCACGTCGGCCTTGGCCTTGGCCACGCCTGCGGCGATGGTGCCAACGCCGGAGCTTGCCACCAGCTTGACCGTCACCTTGGCGCGCGGGTTGATCTGCTTGAGGTCGTAGATCAGCTGCGCCAGATCCTCGATCGAGTAGATGTCATGGTGCGGCGGTGGCGAGATCAGCGTCACGCCCTTGGTCGAATGGCGCAGCCGCGCGATCAGGTCGGTGACCTTCATACCGGGCAGCTGGCCGCCCTCACCGGGCTTGGCGCCCTGGGCCACCTTGATCTCAAGCTCTTCGCACTGGTTCAGGTATTCGGCGGTCACGCCGAACCGGCCCGAGGCAACCTGCTTGATCTTGGCCGACGGGTTGTCGCCATTGGGTTCGGGTACGAAATGCGCCGGATCCTCGCCGCCCTCGCCACTGTCGGACTTGGCACCGATGCGGTTCATCGCGACGTTCAGTGTCTTGTGCGCCTCGGGGCTGAGCGCGCCCAGGGACATGCCGGGCGTCACGAACCGTTTGCGGATCGAGGTGATCGATTCCACCTCTTCCAGCGGGATCGCTTCGCCGATGGGCTTGATCGCCAAGAGATCGCGCAGATGGATCGGCGGGTTCGCCTGCATGGCGGCCGAATACTGCTTCCACATCTCGTAGGACGCCTTGTTGCAGGCCATCTGCATCAGGTGCATCGTCTGCGCGCCCCAGGCGTGGGTCTCGCCGGACTTGCGCGACTTGTAGAAGCCGCCGATGGGCAGCACGTCGCGGCCCTTGGCATAGGCTTCGGCATGGACCTCTTCGGCCTTCCGCTGGATGCCCGCGACCCCGATGCCCGAGATGCGGCTGATGAGGCCCGGGAAATACTCGGCGCACATGGCGCGGCTCAGACCCACAGCCTCGAAGTTGAGACCGCCGCGATAGGACGAGATCACGCTGATCCCCATCTTCGACATGATCTTCAAAAGACCCTGGTCGATGGCGGTACGGTAGCGCGTCATGGCCTCGGTCAGGGTGCCGTCGATCAGGCCACGGTCGATCCGGTCGGCCAGGCTGTCCTCGGCAAGGTAGGCGTTGACGATGGTCGCGCCTGCGCCGATCAGCACGGCAAAGTAATGCGGGTCGATGCATTCCGCCGACCGCACGCTGAGGCTGCAGAAGGTCCGCAGGCCCTTGCGCGTCAGATGGCTGTGCACCGCGCTGGTGGCCAGGATCATCGGCATGGCAATCTTGTCGGGCCCGCTGTTCTGATCAGTCAGCACGATATGCTCGGCGCCCGAGCGCACGGCATCCTCGGCCTCAGAGCGGATCCGTTCGAGCCCATCACGCAGGGCATTGGCATTGCTGCCGGTGGGGAAGGTACAGTCGATCCACACAGCGTCAGAACTGAACTGGGTCATCAACTCGTCGAACTGAGCGTTCGCGACGAACGGCGTGTCGAGCACGAAGATTTCGGTCTGCGCGCTCGACTCGTCTAGGACATTCTTGAGGTTTCCAAACCGGGTCTTGAGCGACATCACGCGGTATTCGCGCAGGCTGTCGATGGGCGGGTTCGTGACCTGGCTGAAGTTCTGTCGGAAGAAGTGGCTGAGCGGGCGGTACCGCTTGGACAAGACCGCGCTCGGCGTGTCGTCGCCCATCGACGCGATTGCTTCCTTGCCGTCCTCGGCCATGGGGGCAAGGATCTGTTCCAGTTCTTCGATGCTGTAGCCCGCCGCGATCTGGCGCTGGCGCAGCTCGGGACCGGTGAACAGCGGCTTCTCGGTCACCCCGGCCAGCACATCGTCCAGTTCGCTGATCTTGCCGACCCATTCGCCAAACGGTTGGGAATTGGCCAGGCGGTCCTTGATCTCGGTGTCGTGGAACAGCTTGCCCTCGGCCATGTCGACGGCCAGCATCTGACCCGGACCCAGCGCGCCTTTTTCGCGCACGGTTGCCTCGTCGATATGGACCATGCCTGCTTCGGAGCCGGCGATCAGCAGCCCATCGCCGGTCACAACATAGCGCATCGGGCGCAGGCCGTTCCGGTCGAGCCCGGCACAGACCCAGCGGCCATCGGTCATGGCCAGGGCAGCGGGCCCGTCCCACGGCTCCATCACCGAGTTGCAGTAGGAATACATGTCGCGCCAGGCTTCGGGCAATTCCAGCGCCTGCTTGGACCAGCTTTCGGGCACCAGCATGGTCTTGGCCATGGGTGCGTTGCGGCCCGCGCGCACCAGCACCTCGAACACCGCGTCCAGCGCGGCCGAATCCGAGGCACCATTGGCGATGATCGGCTTGATGTCGTCGGCCATGTCGCCGAAGGCGGCGCTGGCCATCCGGATCTCGTGGCTTTTCATCCAGTTGGTGTTGCCCTTGAGCGTGTTGATCTCGCCGTTGTGAGCCAGCATGCGGAACGGCTGCGCCAGCCACCATTGCGGGAAGGTGTTGGTGGAATAGCGCTGGTGATAGATCGCAAAGGCCGACTCAAAGCGGTCGTCCTGCAGGTCGGGGTAGAACTCCGACACCTGCTCGGCCAGCATCATGCCCTTGTAGATGATCGACCGGCAGGACAGGGACGCGATGTAGAGCGTCGGCACCTGTGCCGCGGCGGCGGCTTTCTCGATCCGCCGGCGAATGACGTAAAGCTCACGCTCGAACGTCTCTTCGTCCACGCCCTTGGCGTTCGAGATCAGGATTTGCTCGATCTCGGGGCGGGTGGCGTTGGCCTTTTCGCCAAGGCAGTCAACATTCACCGGCACATGGCGCCAGCCATAGATGGTGTAGCCCATGCGCAGCACTTCGGTTTCCACGATGGACCGGCAGGTTTCCTGCGCGCCGAAATCGGTGCGGGGCAGGAACACCTGGCCTACGGCCATCAGCTCATCGGTGTGGGGCTCGTGCCCAGTGCGACGGATCTGGTCGTAGAAGAACGGAACGGGGATCTGCACATGGATGCCCGCGCCATCGCCGGTCTTGCCATCGGCATCGACCGCACCGCGATGCCAGATCGCCTTGAGCGCGTTGATCCCGGCCTCAACCACCCTGCGCGACGGCTTGCCGTCGATCGACACGACAAGGCCCACGCCGCAGGACGAATGCTCTTCCTCCTCGGAATAGAGCCCGTTCTCGGCCATCCACTTGCGCTTGGTTTCCTCGGCGGCGGCCCAGGATGCATCATATTTGGTCATGGCGTGTCTCCCTCGACATAGAGGTTTTTCGATTCGTATTCCGCACGGGTGGCGCGGCGATGGTCTCCGGACAGCGCGGCAAAGGCCGGGGCGCAGTCGGTATAAATCTCCGAGATCAGCGGAAACTCGGCGGCGGCCGGGAAAAGGCCGGGCATGAACTCGTATTCGTCTTCGGCGCTCGTGGTGTTGCGCATCCATAGGTGGCTGCCGCACGTCCCGCAAAAGGCGCGTTCGGCAAAGTGCGATGTCGCGTGGCGCTGGACCGGGCCTTTTATTGTGACCGCGTCCGGCTGCGCAGCGAACACACCGAAAACGGCCCCGTTCCAGCGCTGGCACATGCCGCAATGGCAGACGCCCACGGCGGCCACATAGTCACCGTCGATGCGGATGGTGACCGCACCGCACAGGCACTGACCGTCCAATTGGCCGGTTCGGCGGTGGGCGGCGACCGGATCGCTGATTTGCGCGGTCACGGGCGTTACTCCGCCGCCACGGCGCCCGCGCCCATCAGCTGGTCCAGCACCGCATCGGCGCAATCGCGCCCGTCGCGGATGGCCCAGACCACAAGGCTCGCGCCGCGCACGATATCGCCGATGGCATAGACACCGGGCAGATCGGTCGCGCCGGTGCCGAATTCGGCCTTGACGGTGCCCCAGCGGGTCACGGCCAGTTCCGGCACGCCCCAGAGCGTGGGCAGATCCTCGGGCTCGAACCCCAGCGCCTTGATCACCAAGTCGGCCTCTTCGGTATACTCCGACCCGTCGATCAGCTCGGGCGTCTGGCGACCGGTGGCGTCAGGTGCTCCCAGGCGCATCTTTTCCACGATCACGCCGGTCACGCTGTCGCCGGTAAAGCCCTTGGGCGCAGACAACCAGACGAATTCAACGCCCTCTTCTTCGGCATTCGCAACCTCGCGCTGAGAGCCGGGCATATTGGCCCGGTCGCGGCGGTAAAGGCACTTGACGCTTTTCGCACCCTGCCGCACGGCGGTGCGCACGCAGTCCATGGCGGTGTCGCCGCCGCCGATGACGATAACATTCTTGCCCTCGGCGTTCAGAGTGCCGTCTTCGAATTCGGGTACGCTGTCGCCGAAATTGGCCGCACGGTTCGACGCGGTCAGGTAATCGATGGCGCGCACGATGCCGGTGGCACCAGATCCCGGGGCCTGCAGGTCGCGTGTCTTGTAGACACCCGTGGCGATGATGACGGCGTCATGCTGTTCGCGGATTTCCTCGAACGACATGTCCTTGCCCACGTCGCAGTTGAGCACGAAGCGCACGCCGCCCTGTTCCAGCTGGTTGATACGCTTCATCACGACATCCTTTTCCAGCTTGAAGCCGGGGATGCCGTAGGTCAGCAGCCCGCCCGCGCGGTCGTAGCGGTCATACACCGTCACCTGCACACCGGCGCGGCGCAGCCTGTCGGCGGCGGCCAGACCGCCGGGGCCCGCGCCGATGATGCCGACGCTTTCGTGACGTTCCTGGGCGGGCGTGATGGGCTTGACCCAGCCTTCGTCAAAGGCGGTGTCGGTGATGTATTTCTCGATCGCGCCGATGGTTACGGTGCCGTGGCCCGACTGTTCGATCACGCAATTGCCTTCGCACAGACGGTCCTGCGGGCAGATGCGGCCACAGATTTCGGGAAAGGTGTTGGTGGCCTGGCTGGTTTCATAGGCCTCTTGCAGACGGCCCTCGGCGGTCAGGCGCAGCCAGTCGGGGATGTTGTTGTGCAGCGGGCAATGGGACTGGCAATAGGGCACGCCACACTGGCTGCAGCGTCCGGCCTGTTCCTTGGCCTTCTGATCCGCGTATTCCGCGTAGATCTCATCGAAATCCTGACGGCGCAGATTCGGTGGCCGCTTGTCCGGCATGTCCCGGTCGACGGTCACGAATTTCAGCATCGGTTGCTTGGCCATCTGATCCTCCACGTCCTGTGCTGGGCGGTAATATGAGATCGCCTCGGAAAAGAAAAGTCATAAATAGTGACCTAAATAGCTTTTCCTCACCGTGGATACGCAAATTCAGTGCCGCGTCGAGGTGATTTTAGGTAACGTACCGGACCTAAATGCGGTCTTTCCCCGGGAATCAACGGGCTTATACAGGGCGCAGTGTACCATCCGCCGGAGGCGCGTATGCCGCTTTTGCATCTGTTACTGGTCGCGGTGATCCAGGGTATCACGGAATTCCTGCCGATCTCCTCCTCGGGTCACCTCATTCTGCTGCCGAACCTGACCGGTCTCGCCGATCAGGGGCAGGTGATCGACGTCGCGGTGCATGTGGGCACGCTGGGCGCCGTGGTTCTGTATTTCTGGTCGGATGTGAAGGTCGCGGCCTCTGGCACCCTGCGCCTGCTAAAGGGGCGGGTCGACACCCGTGGCGCGTTCCTTGCACTGTGCCTCGGCCTCGCCACGGTGCCGGTCGTGATCGCCGGGCTGGCGCTGAAGCTGACGGGGCTCGACGATGCGCTGCGCTCGGTCGCTGTCATCGGCTGGACGATGCTGGGGTTCGGCATCGTGCTTTATTGGGCGGACCAGGCGGGCGGAACAGAGCGCAAGGCCGAGCAATGGACCCTGCGCCATGCGCTTTGCATGGGTCTGTGGCAGGCGGTGGCGTTGATCCCGGGCACGTCGCGGTCGGGCATCACGATCACCGGTGCACGGCTTTTGGGCTATGAGCGGTCCGACGCGGCGCGACTGGCGATGCTGATGTCGATCCCGACGATTCTGGCCTCTGGCGCGGTGCTTGGGGTCGAGGTCGTAGCCGAAGCGAATGCTCAGGCCGCGCGCGACGGTGCCATCGCGGCGGTCTTCGCTTTTCTATCGGCCCTCGCCGCACTGGCGATCATGATGCGCCTGCTGCGCAGCGTCAGTTTCACGCCTTACGTGATCTACCGCGTGGGGCTTGGACTGGTTTTGTTGTGGATCGCCTATAGCTAGGCGTCAGTCGCGCAGATCGCGGGCCGATTCCTGGATCTCGGCATATTGCCCGCCCGGGCGGAAGCGCCACAGGTAGTCCGGCAGCACGGCTTCAAGCGATGTTGGCGTGATACCCAGGTCGGCAAAGCCACGGGCCTTGTCGGACACCACGTTGTCCACGGCGAGGTTGCGCACCTGGTCGAGCGTCACAGACGCGGGGATCAGTCCGAACGAGATCCGGTTCAGCACCCCGAACGTGCCGCCCATGATCCGCGCGATCCAGAAGGGGATATTCACCACCAGGCGACGGCGGCGAATGATCTGCAGCATCTGCACCATCAACTCGCGGAACGTGTCCACGTCCGGGCCGCCCAGTTCGTAGATGCCGGGGGCGGCGTCGCCTTCGACACCCATGACGGCGGCGCGGGCCACATCGTCGACATAGACCGGCTGGAACTTCGTCTCGGCACCCACGACCGGGAGGATCGGGCCAAGCTGCGCCATACCCGCAAATCGGTTAAAGAACTCGTCCTCGGGTCCGAACACAATGGACGGACGCAGGATCACCGCGCCGGGCATGTGCTGCAGCACGCCCTCTTCGCCCAACGCCTTGGTTCGCGAATAGGCGCTTTCCGACCCGGTATCGGCGCCGATGGCAGAAATCTGCACCATCCGATCGATCCCTTCGGCGGCCGCGATGCGTGCGATCCGCTCGGCGCCCTCGTGCTGGACAGAGTCGAACTTGTTCTTGCCGGTCTCGGCCAGGATGCCGACGCAGTTCACGACCGCATCGGCGCCCTGCATAACGGCGCGGACCGACGCGTCGTCGCGGATGTTGCAGAACACCGGCTTGACCTGGCCCACGACGCCGTAGGGTTTGACATGCATCGCCTCGTTCGGGCGGCGCACGGCGACCCGCACACGCCAGCCGTTCTGGGCCAGCCTGCGGGTGATGTACCGCCCCACGAAACCGGATCCGCCATACACTGTGACAAGCTTCGACATCTGCTGTGCTCCTCTCTGGAGGTCGCCATGGGTCTAGCTTTCACAGGCGTCTGGAACAAGGTGCAAAACCCGCGCAGGAGGGTTTCGCATGGGCGACCGGGCAGCGGCGCTTTTTTACGCGGAATCGCGTTGACACTCCCGTCGAGCAGGGCTAAACGCCTGCCGCACGACACCGGCCCAGGTGGCGGAATTGGTAGACGCGCTAGCTTCAGGTGCTAGTGTCCGTACGGACGTGGAGGTTCGAGTCCTCTCCTGGGCACCATTCCCTCCGGAAGCAGGGAATACGATGACCAACCATCTGTACATGAACGATCTGCCTGACGGTCTGACGCTCGGTCCAATCGTTGCGATCGACTGCGAGACCATGGGGCTGAACCCCCACCGTGACCGGCTGTGCGTCGTGCAGATGTCCGATGGCGATGGTAATGCGCATCTGATTCAGGTCGAACAAGGCCAGACAGAGGCGCCTAACCTTGCGCGGCTCTTGCGCGACCCAGACACCCTCAAGCTGTTTCATTTCGGGCGCTTCGACATTGCCGCGATGTACAATGCCTTTGGCGCGCTGGCCGCGCCGGTCTATTGCACCAAGATCGCCAGCAAGCTGGTGCGCACCTATACCGACCGGCACGGGCTGAAGAACCTGTTGCAAGAGCTGCTGAACATCGACATCTCGAAGCAGCAGCAATCAAGCGACTGGGGCGCGCGGAACTTGTCCGACGCGCAGCTGGACTATGCTGCGTCGGACGTTCTGTACCTGCACCGGCTGAAAGATGCGCTGGACGGGATGCTGGCGCGCGAAGGCCGCACCGAAATGGCCCAGGCCTGTTTCGATTTCCTGCCGATGCGCGCGCAGCTCGATCTGGCCGGCTGGCCCGAGATCGACATCTTCTCCCATTAGGCCGGGGCCGCCGTGGCGCTGGGCGACAACACTTATTCCCGGCTGATCGCCTGGCTCAAGATCCTGTTGCCGTTGATCGCGCTGGGCCTGTTGTCGACGCTGTTCCTGATCTCGCGACCGGTCGATCCCACCGCCACGTTACCGTTTTCCGAGCGTGACCTTGCCGAACGGACCGAGAGCCAGCAGATCACGCGCCCGATTTTTTCCGGGCGCACGTCGGGCGGGGCGCTGTTGACCGTGACCGCAGAGACCGCGCGCCCGGAAGGCGACGATGGCGGCGGCGCGACGGCACGGGTTTTCCGGGGCGAGATAACGACCGATGGCGGACAAACCATCGAGATTCTGTCGGACCGGGCGGTGCTGGACCCGTCCGGCGACATGGCCGATCTTCTGGGCAGTGTCCGGTTCCGGTCGTCTGACGGCTATCTGATCCGGTCGGACAAGATAGTCACCGCGATCACCCGCGTAGAGGCGACCAGCCCCGGCCCCGTCGAGGGCGCGGCACCCGCGGGCCAGATCACAGCAGGTGGCATGACACTGCGAGAAACGGCCGAGGCCGAGGATCTGGAACTGGTGTTCACAGACGGGGTCCGCCTGCTATACGATCCAAAGGATCGCGATTAGGGGCCCATGACCGTGCGACAGCTTTTGATGAGTGGCGCGTGCCTTGCGCTGATGGCGAGCGTGGCTCTGGCCCAGGGGACCGACGTCGCTTTCGGCACGGTCGACCATGACACCGACGCGCCGGTCGAAGTCACTGCGGATCGTCTGTCTGTCGATCAGTCGGACAATACGGCCATGTTTCAGGGCAACGTTCTGGTGGGGCAGGGCGACTTGCGCCTGTCGGCCCCGGAAGTGCGCGTGCTCTATACCGAGGACGGCAACGGGATCGCTCTCTTGCAGGCCCGGGGCGGGGTCACTCTGGTCAGTGGCGATGACGCCGCCGAGGCAGCCGAGGCCGATTACGACATCGATCGCGGGATCGTTGACATGCGGGGCGACGTTCTGCTAACCCGCGAATCTAGCGCGGTTGCCTCCGACGTTGCGCGGATCGACCTCGAGGGCGGGACGGCGGTCATGGAGGGGCGGGTCAAGACCGTGCTCCAGTCCGGCGACCAATGATGTCGGGCCCGTCGTTCAGCGTGACCGAGGGCGCCGGCGGGCTGGAGGTGCGCAACCTGCGCAAGAGCTATGCCAAGCGCGTGGTGATCCGCGATGTCAGCCTGCAGACCAGGCGGGGCGAAGTGGTCGCCCTCCTGGGACCGAACGGGTCTGGGAAGACCACGTGTTTTTACGCCATCGCGGGCCTGATCTTTCCCGAGGGCGGGCATGTTCTGATTGATGGCCGCGATGTCACCACGTTGCCCATGTATCGCCGGGCCAAGCTGGGAATCGGGTATCTGCCGCAGGAGATGTCGATCTTTCGCGGGCTCAGCGTCGAGGACAACATTCTGGCCATTCTCGAAATTGCCGTGGAAGACCGGCACAAGAGGCGCGAACGCCTGGAGGAGTTGCTGAGCGAGTTTTCGATCGAACACCTGCGCCGTGCCCCAGCCTTGGCCCTGTCGGGTGGCGAACGGCGCCGCGTGGAGATCGCGCGCTGCCTTGCTGCCGATCCGAAATATCTTTTGCTCGACGAGCCCTTTGCCGGGGTGGATCCGATCAGCGTGGGCGATATCCGCCACCTGGTGGCCGATCTGAAGAAACGGGGGATCGGTGTGCTGATCACCGATCACAACGTGCGCGAAACGCTCGAGATCGTGGACCGGGCCTATATCCTGCACGACGGCAAGGTGCTGATGTCAGGCACCCCCCGCGACGTGGTCGAGAACGAGAATGTTCGCCGGGTCTATCTCGGGCAGGATTTCAGGATTTCCTGATCCCCGGCGTAAAGGATTTCGAAACGATTTGGACCGCTGGATAAGGTTGACAGCAGCCGGGCAGTTAGCGCCAAATAGAGGGATGAGCGTCACCAACTATCGCCCCCCGCGTCACGGCCGGAACACCCGGTCGACTGGCCGGGATCAAGGCACGGGCGACGCTCTCTCCCGCCACGAAGACAGCTGCGCGCACCCCGGGTGATCGGGCGCGCGACAGCCGCGAGCAAACGAAAGGGAAAGCGGATGCGCTACCAAATCACGGGCAAACAGATCGATGTCGGAGACGCTCTTCAGAGCCATGTCAAGGCCGAGCTGGGCGAGGCGGCCGACAAGTACGCCGAACGCCCCACCGATGCGACCGTGATCTTTTCGAAAAGCGGGAACGAATTCGTCTGCGAGGCGATCATCCACCTGTCCACCGGTCTGACCGCCCAGGCGCGGGGTCATGCCCATGAAATCTATGCCGCTTTCGACAGCACGCGCGAAAAGATGGAAAAGCAGCTGCGCCGCTACAAGCGTCGTCTGAAAGACCACCACCGCGACCGCACGGCCCCCGTTGAAGTCATGGCGGCATCGTCGTATATCCTCGCCGCCGACAAGGATGACGAGGAAGCCGAGCCTGAAACGCTGCAGCCGATCATCGTGGCAGAAACTGAAACGCACATCCCGTCCTTGTCCGTGGGCGAGGCGGTGATGCAGATGGAGCTGGCCGGTGCCCCGTTGCTGGTGTTCCGCAACGAAGGCAACAAGGGCGTGAATGTCGTGTACCGACGCGACGACGGAAATATCGGTTGGATCGAGCCGAGCCAGGCCTGACACCCGCCGCCCGCCGAGCAGAGCAGAAGAGCAGATTGGAAAGCCAAATCATGGATCTTCAAGAAATCCTCGTTCCCGAGGCTGTCCGCGTCGTATCCGGCGCCAGCAGCAAGAAGCGGCTCATGCAAGAGATCGCGGACCTGGCGAATGCGGCTTACGGGTATTGCAGCTCTACCGTGGTGGACGCCCTGCAAGAGCGTGAAAGCCTGGGGCCGACGGGTGTCGGCCACGGCGTGGCTCTGCCCCATGCGCGGATGGGCGAGATCGAGCGGGTGACGGGCGTCTTCGTCCTGTTGGAGAAACCCGTCGATTTCAACGCGGTCGATCGGCAGCCCGTGGATCTGGCCTTTGGCTTGTTCGCCCCCGAGGACGCCGGTGTGGAGCATCTCAAGGCGCTTGCGCTTGTGTCGCGCACGCTGCGTGACAAATCTATCTGCGCCAAACTGCGGGCCAACCGCGACCCGGCGACGGTCTACGCCATCCTGACCGAGGGACTTTCGGTTCAGGCGGCTTGATCGTCGCCCCAGGCCCGGAAGCCGAACATCATTTAGTCGCGCTGGTAGATCTCACTGGCGCGGCTTTCGATATCCCCGTCATAGATTTCGGCCTGGGTAAACGGATGATCGTCGTCACTGGCGGCCGGTCGGGGCCCATCGGCGTAGCCCACGCGCGCCGCGAGATCGGGAAGCATGTCCGCCATCTCGGCTTCGCGGATCACCATGTCGGGCAAAGCGAACTCTGACATACCTTGTAGAGCGGCGGTCTGGGTGCACCAATGGGCGTCCTGGCGCAGGTTGGTCTGGCCGGCAAGGTTGGCTTTCACGAAATCCAGGAATGCGATGAACGCGTCGCGATGCGCAACCCGGTCGTAGGACTTGCCTGGGCCCTTTGCAGGGACCGGCACCTTGTAGGTCTTGCGCAAGACCTCGCGAATCCGGGTGAAGCTACCGGGCCCGGTCGACAGGATCCGCTCGCAGAACGCGGCATGGGCCCGGGCCACCGGGTGACGCAGGACGGTAAAGCTGCGGTGGCGCCGGTTGCGGCGCTTCCATTGGCGTAGGTCCTTCTGGGTGAACGTGCTGCGCAGATTGTCCAATCCCACGGTGTCGAGCGCGGCGAGCCAGTGGTGCACTGCGGCCTCGGGGCCGCCACGCACCGGCATATAAAGAAGTGGCGCCTCGGCACCGGCGACGTAGCCGGGCACGGCCGGTCCGCGCCGGGGCTCGAAATTCGGGGTGCGGGTCAAGTTGAAGCGGTCGAGCCGTCGAAGCCCGGCCGCCACCTCGTCGAAATTCTCGATTTTGTCCTCGAGCGCGGCCGGGTTCTGGCGCTTGAGGGTTTTGTCCAGAGCATCGAGCCGCGCGGGCACGCCCAGCCAGGCCGCAAGCCCGTTCATTACCTCGAGGGATTGCAGGTCCTCGTAATCGACGTAGAAGGCCGTTTGTCCGCGGATCTGCAGTGCATTGAGCAGCCGCACCTGAAACGCCTGAAGCCCGGCGACATGGTCTTCGAACTCGGCGGCGTCGAACCGGGCGGCACCGTCCTTGCGCCGCTTGACGTTGGTCAGTTTCCATTGGTCGGTCGCACGCGGGATCTTCCATGACACATAGCTGTCCATGGGGTTGCGTGTCAGAACGATCTTGGCGCAGCGCGGATCGTCGAGCATCGGTTCCAGCACGCGCGGATCGTGGTCGTGGAAATAGCGAAACCCGCCCAGCCCGTCCGTGCCGTCCCTGATCGTGGTCAGCAGGCGTTCGGGATCGGCATCGCGCGCCTCGCGGGTCATGTCCAGGATCTCTGTCCGGTTGGGATAGCCGATGAAATGCGGGTTGAACGCTTCGCCATGGCACGTGACACCGTCGAGCGCGTTCAGGTTGGCCTCGAGAAAGTTGGAGCCGGTCCGCATCTCGGCGAAGACCACGAAATAGTCGAAACGGTCGCTCATGCAGGATTACCGTACCAGATAGGGTTTGCGTTTCTTGCCCGCTTGCGGGACGTCGGTTGGGCTGACCGGGAAATCGCCCATGAGGTAAGGGTGCATGCCCTGGTTCTTGAGGTTCTGAAGGAACTGACCGAACCCGCTAAGGTCGGTCATCTTGGGCGCCTCGGCAAGGCGGCGCAGGGGCTTGGTGCTGATCTCGTCGATGATGGTCTGCAAAGGCTCCATCGGGGCCTCGATGAACTCGGCCAGGGTCCAGATGCGGATACGCGCATTGGCATGGGGCGACCGAAGCGCCCAGAGGTGATCGTTCTCGATCTTCTGCAGATGCGCGGCCTCGGCCCGGATGTCTGCGAAGTTCTTGTTCGATCTGAACAGGGGAATGGCCCAGGCGCCCGTGATGCACGAGATCTGGGCATTGGGATCGGTGGCGATCACCCAGCTGATGCCCTGGGTGTCGCCCGGGCCGAACTGGAAACACTGCCTCTCACCGCGGGTGTTCCAGATCAGGTTGGTGAGGAACGCCTTGCAATTGCGTTCGCGCAGGCCGGGGCGGTCACTGAGCGCGCCGTTGATCGTGCTTTGGCCTTCGGCGAATTCCGCGCGCTCGGGGTGGAAGAGATGCCCGTGGACCTGCGCGCCGGTGGCGCGGGCAAGCCAGGGTTCGAAATTCTCGAAAAGCTCGGTGAAGCCTTCGAAGACGGAATACCGTGCTGCCGTGACCCCATTTTCCCAACCCTGGTTCGGAAAGCGGCTTTGCATGTACAGACCCGGTCTCCCCTCGGTCCGACGCTCGACCGCCTTGGCAAAGATGCGGTCGATCTTGCCGGGATTGGGCTCGGTCTTTTTCATGGCGCCGTCCGCGTCGGTCAGGAACGCTTGGTAGAGCTTTTCGGCTTGTGGCCAGATCTTGCGCGCGACAAAGCAATCGGACCGGCGCAAAAGCTGCAGATGGTCGTCGTAAAAATGTGTGGCTTGCCCTGGAAGTCGAACTTGGACAGCGTCAGGGAACGGCTTTCGATATTCGTCGAGTAGAGCCGCGCGAGGCTTTGAAAATAGCTTTCGTCCGGAATCCAGACGTGGCGGAAATAGGCGTCGTAGACGGGCCTGTCGGGGTCTTGCAGGATCGCCGACAGGGTTTGGCGGGTCAGGCACCACCATTGGCTGCCCATATGCGGTGTGATGCCGTTGGGGATCTTGCGCCGGTAGCGAATGGCCCGTTGAAACGCCACGGCCCGATCAAAGAGAAACCGGTTCCGTTTCCACGAGAAGGGAAAGCGCAGGGTAAAGCGTTCGTGGTCGAGCCCGCCCACCGTCCAGGGCACGTCGGCGGTCGTCGGGCTTTCGATGAAATCGGTGCGCGGCCGGGCGGCGAGGTAGTCGATCAGTTCCGCGACGGGCCGCAAGGGCAGGCAGGATCCCGATGCGAGGTAGACGTGACGCACATCCTCGAAGGACGCGATCATCAGTTCGGATGCGTCCTGTGTCGCGGCCACCAGGCCCCAGGTGCCCCATTCGCATCTGTGGCGGCGGCTAAAGCGCACGTTGTCGAGATCGGACAGGCGCCGCACGAAGCTGTTGTAGGTGTCGCGCGGTACGATCTTGTCGATATGCATTACCACAGGGCAACCGGCTGCATGCCAATGACGCGCCACCTGCTCGGCCCGGTTGAGCGCGGTGTGCACCAGCATGACGATCCCGACTGACACGCGCGCCATTCCTCCTTCAGGCCCAGTTGCCCTTGGACATCAGGCCGAGGATTTCCAACTGTCGCCAGTTTATATACTTTTCGGACCACTTGCACCAAAGCTCAGGGTTTTGGGCCAGCGTCTCGGCATAGGCACGATATTCGACACTTGCGGCGTAATGTTGGCGCCGGCGCAATTCCTCCTCGGCCTTGGCGGTAAAGGTGTCGAGGAACTTGGTGTGAAGAAGCACGCCGCTGGCCTTTTCGCCCCCCCATTCGTCATAGACAAGGTTCAGACCGCGCGGCAGCAGCATGTGGGTCGAGCTGACATAGGCGTAGCGGCGGTTCCATTTGACCAGCGGCACCTTGTTCAGCGCGGGTGCCTTCCACGGGTTTTCGGGAAAGAAAACACGCGCGCGCGGGCCGCCTTGGATCCAGAGATTGCCGAAGCGATGGTTCTTTTCGATGGTATAGTTGCCCGCATCGAACCAGTTGGCAATCTCGATCGGGTCCTGCCCCGGGCGGTAGGGCTGTTCGTCGAGCCGCCCCTTGGGATACATGTCCAGCAGCATCGCGCTGAAGGATTTGATCGACGACGCATCCAGCCAGTCGGTCAATGCCCTGAGCGGCCGCGTATCGCAGAACGGATAAAGCAGAAATTCGTCCGGATCGACCACCAGTGTCCAATGGCCATGGCCGTATTTGGATTGAAGGTAGTTCAGCCAGTCGACGCCAAATCGCGAGCGTTTGTAGCTGTGTTTCGTGTGCTATAGGGACACGTCCGGCTGTTCGGCCAGGTATTCCGCGGCCCCGTCGTCGCTGTCGTTATCGACGAACAGAAAGTGGTCGATTCCGATATTGCGATAGTATTTCAGAAAGTAGGGCAGGCGAATGTGTTCGTTGCGCTGGGTGCAGAACAGCAAGAGCGCCCCTGGTTTGATCTGGTTGGTGCGGTCGGTGATGTTGGTCAGCTCGCGCCGCTTGCGCAATGCCCGCAAACGCCAGCGTTTCCGTGCCAATCGCAGACGGTATGATTGCCAGATGCCCACGGTGCCTGCGCTGCCCTTCCTACCGGTCCGCGCTCCGGGGCTACGACGCTGCCCCCAGAACGACCCTGAAATGCGTATCCCATGTCGGTGGTGTCACCGTGCCTGCACGTATACGCCTTTGTTTGATTATTGCTTTATCGGCAACAATTTTTTTCCATTCATACCGATCCGTTGGTGACGCGTAAATGGGCCAGTCACCCAAAAGTTCCCGAAAAACAGGCAGATCGCTGCAGATCACAGGGGTGCCAAGGGCCGCCGACTCCAGCGCTGGCAGGCCAAACCCTTCGGCGCGGCTTGGAAAGAGCAGCGCCTCGGCCCCCGTCAGCAGGGCTGCCACGGCGCCATCGCCCAGGTTCGGTGCTTCGATGACCGGGCCATCGGGGGGTAGGCTGTCGAGCCGCGAGAAGACGGCGTCGTTCTGCCATCCGCGCGAGCCGGCGATGACCAGCGCTGGTGCCTCGGGCCCAAGATCCTGCCAGAGATCAAGCAGCAGGGCGTGGTTCTTGCGAGGCTCGATCGTGCCCAGGGTCACGAAATAGGGCCGCCTTGGTGGCAGGTGGGGCGGCAGGTCTTCGGGCGCCGGGCGGGGCGGGGTGATCCCGAGGGGCGCCACCACTGTCACGGGCCGCCAACCATGTGGGGACAGGTGGGCTGCGAGCCGGGCTTCGACCGCGTGCGATGTGCAAATGATCCGATCCGCCCTGTCTGCCACGCGGGACAGGGCCGCGCGGAAGTCCCGAACCTTACCTGGCCTTTGCGTGTCCGGAAGATCGAGCGGGATCGTGTCATGGATCATGACGGAGACCCGGGCGCCAAGCGTGTCTTTCAGCGCGGTCAGCACACGGGATGTCAGGTTCGAATGACCCACATTGAGATAGAGTATGCCCGGCGGCAGGTGCCTCGCCAGCATGTGCCGCAGGCGCCAGGGCGCAGCGCGATCCCGAGCCAGGCGGCGGACCCCGGTCTCGGCGCGGCCCTGTTCGGGCATGTCGCGCGGCGCAAGACGCGACAAGAGATCGGGCCGCGCGGGCCAGTCGTCGCGGTCCAGCCGGTCGAGAAACGCCTGCGCGCCCGCCCGGTCCAGCAGAAGGTACCCGGCCCGGGTTCGGATCAGCGCGAACAGGGGGACGGGGTCCTCCAGCAGATGGGCAAGGTAGGCCCGTTCGACCCGGTCGATGCCGGTCAACATGCGCCCGGCCCGGCGGGTGAGGCGGGTCAGGTCCAACAGCCGTGCGGGCGGGGGGTTATGTGTGGTCGTGGCCAGTCTGGTCCGGTCGCCGGGGCACGGCGTTCATCGTCTGAGGTGTGGAACGGCGCGCGGACACGCCACGCTGTTCAGGGGTGCGGTTCATCGGGTCGCCATATGCGCGCGGGCCGACTGCCAACACGTCCTGTCCCTGTCCTTCGTCACGAAGCGCCTGACGGGCATGCGGGCCGTTGTGGGCCGCGTGACTGGTGGCAAGACCGTGGTCCATGATCAACGTCCCCCGCCACGCGGACAAGTCGGCCGATTACTGCGCAGCTTTGCCGACCGTGACGATTTCCTGCAGGTAACGATAGAGGTCATCCTTCAACTCGTCCCGCGACAGTCCGAAGGCAACCGTTGCCTGCAGGAACCCCGCCTTGGAGCCGCAATCGAAGCGCTGCCCGCGGAAGCGGTAGCCATAGACCGCGCGGTCTTGCGCGATTTCGTCGGCGATCGCATCGGTGAGCTGGATTTCCCCACCCGTTCCCGACTTCATCCGGTTGAGATTGCCCAGGACCTTGGGGTTGAGGATGTACCGGCCGATCACCGCGAGGTTCGACGGCGCTTCGTCGGCCTTGGGCTTCTCGACCATGCCCTTCACCCGGACCATTGCGCCCATGTCCTCTTGCACATCCAGCACGCCATAGGCCGAGGCGCGTTCGGGCGGTACCTCCATTGCGGCGACCATGTTGCCGCCGGTCTCCTCGTAGGCCTCGACCATCTGCTGCAGACAGGGTTTTTCCGCCGCGATCACGTCGTCGGGCAGGATCACCGCAAAGGGCTCGTTGCCGATCAACCGGCGCGCACACCAGACGGCATGACCGAGCCCAAGCGCCTTGTGCTGGCGGATATAGGCGATGGCGCCGCTCTCCATATTGGTGTTCTTCAGGATCTCGAGAAGGTCGTCCTTGCCCTTCTTGCGCAGTTCCTGTTCCAGGGTCGGCGCGTGATCGAAATAGTCCTCGAGCGCCCCCTTGCCGCGCGACGTGACGAAGATGAATTCCTTGATGCCAGCGGCGCGGGCCTCGTCGATCGCGTACTGGATGAGAGGCCGGTCGACCAGTGTCATGATTTCCTTGGGAACGGATTTCGTGGCCGGAAGAAACCGGGTGCCCAGACCCGCCACCGGAAAGATGGCCTTGGTGACCTTGTTACGCATAAATACCCTCGCTTTGCCCGCTTCGGGGCGTGTATTGCTGCCTGCTAATATACAGGCTCGCATCCTACGCCGCAGGGGTTAACGGGAAATATTGGTCAGAATTCTGCCTACTTTGGGCAATTCCGCCACAAAGATCATCAATTCGAGAAATGTCCGCGACAGCCTTCGATGCGGGCCTTTTCGTCCCGGATGCGGCGGGCGAAGGACCATAGCCGGACCGGGGGCTGGGTTCGGAGGCTCTTGCCGAACAGCCCGCCACTGTGTTCCCAGATGCCGTCATCGGTGAAGCGGACGGTGTGGCGCCTTGCGTGGAGGCCAAAAACCATGAGCGTGACGCCATCGCCATCCCGTGCCATCTGGCGCGCGGTCTCCTGCTGCCGCCGGGCCGACCAGGGCCGTGCCGCCAGAAGCCGTGTCGCGCCGCTGAACCGCGTCGGAAAGGGGCGAAACCCCTCGGCCGCGCGGGGCAGGGGCGGCAGACTGTCGAGCGGCCGCTCGGCCCCGGCGCGGTAGCCGTCACGAAGCCCGGCCAGCAATCGGCGCATGTCGCGTGGTTCGATCTTTCCGTCGATCAGGTGGCGTGTCAGGCGCTTGCGCTGTTCGGAAAAATCGGCTGCACGGGCTGCGTCATGGGTGCTGGCAGGGGCATGGCGGCGCAGAAACACCGACAGGCTCGCGCCCTGTTCGAACAGCGTCGTGGGCACGCGATCGGCCCTGCGCCGCGGGCTTTCGGCAAAGCCGTGGTGCACCCGGGCAAGCGGCACGATGGCCGTGGCCAGCCGCTTGCGTGCCAGGCGCATGTTCAGGTCGGTCTCGTCGAGGTAGAACCGGTAAGCCGGATCGAACCCGCCCATATCGGCCAGAACCTCGCGCCGGACGGCCATGTTGGTGCCTTCGGTCTTGATGGCGCGGTCGGGCGTGGGGTGCAGCAACACTGGCCGGTCGCCCTCGATCGCGATCGGCGTGGCCACGCCCCGGGAGTCGACGCTGCGCGCTGTCCACTGAAAGGAAATTCCGTTGCGCCCGATGACGTAGCCGCCGGCGGCGGTAACATCGTCATCCGCGAAGGCCGAGGCGAGGTGGCGCAGCCACGTGGGCTCGGGCACGGCGTCGTCATCGATGAAGGCCACGATCTCACCGGCCGCGGCAGCAATCCCGAGATTGCGCGCGGCCGAGATATTGGCCTCGTCGAAACGGACGGATTTGACCTGCGTGGCAAAGGGCCCGGCGTCGACCTGGGCAAGGCCCGGTTCGTCGGCCACGACCACGATCTCGTAATTCGGGTAGTCGAGCTGCGACAGGCCCCGCAGACAGCGGCGCAGGGCTGTGGGCCGGTCGCGGCTGACCACGATGACGCTGACCGGGATCATCACTGACGTCCGTCCCGCATCACCCTTCCTTCAGGTCGACACCGGGGGCATGGGCGATGAAGAACGGGTTGGCAAAGCCGGGTTTTCCGTAGGCCAGCGGCATGTGATCGTCGAACCGCACCACGCGGCCGCCCGCACCGTTCAGGACCGCATGGCCAGCGGCGGTGTCCCATTCCATCGTTCGACCAAGTCGCGGGTACAGATCGGCCTCTCCGGTGGCGACAAGACAGAACTTGAGCGACGAGCCCGCGCTTTTCATGTCGGCGATCTCGTAGCGGCCGATATAGGAATCGGTGGCTTCGTCCCGGTGGGATTTGGACGCCACGATCAACAGCTTGGCATTGTCGGGTTCGGAGACCTTGATCGGCGTCGTGTCTCCCGGAGTGGCCGGATCGAACGGACCCTGCTCCTCGACCGACTGGCCGGTGGCCGTCGTGTAGAACAACCGCTCCTTGGCCGGGGCGTAGACCACGCCGCGCACCGGGACGCCGTCGGCGACATAGGCGATGTTCACGGTGAAATCGCCGCGCCGCTTGATGAATTCCTTGGTGCCGTCCAGCGGGTCCACGATCAGAAACGTCATCGCGGTCTCGTCATGGCTGTCGGCCTGTTCTTCGGTGACGAGCGGCGTGTCGGGGAACGCCTCGCGCAGGCCGGCCGAAATGACCGCATCCGCGGCCTCGTCGGCGGCTGTTACGGGGCTGTCGTCGGATTTCACCTGCACGTCGAAATCATCGGACCGATAGATGTCCATGATCTTTTCGCCGGCTTCGAGCGCAAGTCGCCGCATCACTGCCGTCAGATTGTCGAAATCCATACGCATAACTCCTTTGGCACCAGGCCGTGGCCGGCGCGGGATGATTGATCGTGACACCGGCTCCACTTATGCTTGGACAAAGTGGGATCGGCAAGGCAACGCACCCTGGTCGCCCACCTGAACGGAGCAGTGAGGCGATGTTTCAACAAAGACCGAACCGGCAGTCGGGGCTGACCAACGCGCTGACGCTGTTCGAGCTCACGTATCATGCGGCCGCGCGCCGGGTGCGCGCCACCCACAACAATGCGCTCATGAGCATCCTGATGAACATGCTGCAGGCGGCGATCTTCGTGCTGGCCTTCTACGTCATGTTCTCGATCCTCGGGTTGCGAAGCTCAGCCCTGCGCGGCGACTTCCTGCTCTACATCATGTCGGGCATCTTTCTTTACATGACCCACGCCAAGACCCTGGGCGCCGTCGTCGGATCGGAAGAGCCGACATCGCCCATGATGCAGCACGCGCCGATGAATACGGGCATCGCCATTCTCGCTGCCGCGTTCAGCACGCTCTACATCCAGGTGCTGTCGCTGTTCATGATCCTGTTCATCTACGACGTCGCGTTCACGCCTTTCGAGATCCACGACCCGATCGGCGCCTTCGGCATGCTGCTTCTGGCCTGGTTCACCGGGCTGGCGCTGGGTCTTGTGCTGCTGGCGCTCAAGCCCTGGTTCCCGGGCTTCGTGATGATCTTCTCGACGATCTACCAGCGGGCCAACATGATCGCATCGGGCAAGATGTTCGTCGCCAACACGCTGCCGGGCTTCATGCTCGCCATGTTCGACTGGAACCCGCTGTTTCATGCCATCGACCAGGCGCGGGGCTTTGTTTTCGTGAATTACTTTCCGCGCAACACCAGCATCGAATACCCGCTCATGGTCGGGATCATCCTGTTGATGATCGGCCTGATGGGCGAATTCTACACACGCAAGCATGCCTCGGCGAGCTGGTACGCGCGGCGATGAAGCGGGGGGCGGCTGCACTGATCGTGGCGCTGTGTGCCACGCCTGCCACGGCGCAGGACCTGCCCGCGCTTCATGACGTGACCGGGGTGGCGCAGGATGATGTCCTGAACGTGCGCGCCGGGCCGACAACCGACGCGCCGATCATCGGCACCTTGGCCCCTGGCGCCGAGGCGGTCGAGGTCACACAGGTCGATGGCGGCTGGGCGCGGGTCAACAGCGGCGAGCGGTCGGGCTGGGCCGCGTTGCGTTACCTGCAGCCCGTGCCGGGCGGTGCCTTTCCCGCCGCCAGTACCCTCGCCTGCCTCGGGACCGAGCCGTTCTGGCGTCTTGATATCGTACAGAATGGCCCTGCGCGGTTTTCGGGCATGGACGGGCCTGTGCTGGATCTTCGCGCGGGTGACGTTATGCCCGGGGCAAACGTGATGAACCGTTTCGGGATCTTTGCCGCGTGGCCTGGGGGCAGCGCGGCGGTATCGCTTCGGCGCGAGACCTGCAGCGACGGGATGTCTGACCGCCTGTTCGGCCTGTCCGCCGACGTCATCCTAGGTGGCGGCCCGTCCGCCACGCTGTCGGGTTGCTGCTCGGTCGTGCAGCCCTGATCACGTCACCACGCGAAGGGTCAGGTTGATCCGTCCACCCTGCGGCAGAAGCGTGGACGTGCCGAACCGGATCCGATCGACCCCGTGATAGGCCAGCCGCGCCGCGCCGCCCATGACCGCCACATCGCCAGATCGCAGCCAGATCGACGCGGTCTTGTCCTTGCGCCCGGTGCCACCCACGCGGAACAACGCCTCGTCGCCCAGCGACACCGATAGGACGGGCCAGGTGAAGTCGGCCTCGTCCCGGTCCTGGTGCAGGCCCATCTTCACGCCTTCGCCGTAGAAATTGACAAGGCAGCACTCCGGGTCGCGGGCCTGGCCGACGAGGTCGCGCCAGATCGACAGAACCGGGTCCGGTATCGGTGGCCAGGCCACGCCCGCGGGGTGGGTTTCGCTGTAGCGATAGCCGCCGCGGTCGGAGACCCATCCGAAGCGACCCGCCGAGGTCATGCGCACGCGCATCGGCTTGCCGTAGGGCGTCATAGGCGAAAACAGGGGCGCTGCCCGCACCACGTCGCGGGTGGCTGCGACCAGCGCGGTCTGCCCGTCCGGGTCGATGTATCCGGGATAGACCGCGACCCCGTTGAGCATGATACGGTCCGTCATTTTCGAGATCCGCTTACTGTGACATTTTTGCAAAAACGCGCCGGTCTCACCGCTTGCACGGTCTGTGACCCCTCCCTATATACCGCCGAGATGCGGAACGGGACGCACCCGGGCCGCGACAGCGGGGCATGGATGCCGAAATGGGTCAACGCCTCGTGTCATCGCCTTGAAGAAAAGAGGGATCAAATACCATGGCCAAAGTAATCGGTATCGACCTTGGGACAACGAACAGCTGCGTCGCCATCATGGACGGTGCGCAGCCCCGGGTGATCGAGAACTCGGAAGGGGCCCGGACCACCCCTTCGATTGTTGCTTTCACGGATGACGAGCGCCTTGTGGGCCAGCCGGCGAAACGCCAGGCCGTCACCAACCCCGAGAACACCATCTTCGGCGTCAAGCGCCTGATCGGTCGTCGGTTCGACGATCCGGATCTGGCCAAGGACAAGAAGAACCTGCCCTATGCCGTGATTGACGGCGGCAACGGCGACGCATGGGTCGAAGCCAAGGGCGAGAAATATTCGCCCAGCCAGATCTCGGCCTTCACCCTTCAGAAAATGAAGGAAACCGCCGAAAGCTACCTGGGCGAGGAAGTCACCCAGGCGGTCATCACCGTTCCGGCCTATTTCAACGACGCCCAGCGTCAGGCCACCAAGGACGCGGGCAAGATCGCGGGCCTCGAGGTGCTGCGCATCATCAACGAGCCCACCGCGGCCGCCCTGGCCTATGGTCTGGACAAGAAGGAATCGAAGACGATCGCCGTTTACGACCTGGGCGGCGGCACCTTCGACGTGACCATCCTGGAAATCGACGATGGCCTCTTCGAGGTGAAATCGACCAATGGCGACACCTTCCTGGGTGGCGAAGACTTTGACATGCGTATCGTCAACTACCTGGCCGACGAGTTCAAAAAGGAACACGGCGTCGACCTGACCCAGGACAAGATGGCGCTGCAGCGTCTCAAGGAAGCGGCGGAAAAGGCCAAGATCGAACTGTCGAGCTCGAGCCAGACCGAGATCAACCAGCCCTTCATCTCGATGGACGGCAAGACCGGCCAGCCGCTGCACATGGTCATGAAGCTGACCCGCGCCAAGCTGGAAAGCCTCGTGGGCGATCTGATCAAGGGCTCGATGAAGCCCTGCGCGGCCGCTCTCAAGGATGCGGGCCTGAGCAAGGATGACATCGACGAGGTCGTGCTGGTCGGTGGTATGACCCGCATGCCCAAGGTCATCGAAGAGGTGACCAAGTTCTTCGGCAAGGAGCCGCACAAGGGTGTGAACCCCGACGAGGTCGTGGCCATGGGCGCCGCCATCCAGGCCGGTGTTCTGCAGGGCGACGTGAAGGATGTGGTCCTGCTCGACGTGACGCCGCTGTCGCTGGGCATCGAGACGCTGGGCGGTGTCTTTACCCGCCTCATCGACCGCAACACCACGATCCCGACGAAGAAGAGCCAGATCTTCTCGACCGCCGAGGACAACCAGAACGCGGTGACCATCCGCGTGTTCCAGGGCGAGCGCGAGATGGCGTCGGACAACAAGATGCTGGGCCAGTTCAATCTCGAGGACATTCCGCCCGCTCCGCGCGGCATGCCGCAGATCGAGGTGACCTTCGACATCGACGCCAATGGCATCGTGTCGGTGTCCGCCAAGGACAAGGGCACGAACAAGGAACAGAAGATCACCATCCAGGCGTCGGGCGGTCTGTCGGATGACGATATCGAGCGTATGGTCCGGGAGGCCGAGGAAAATGCCGAGGCCGACAAGGCGCGCAAGGATCTGGTCGAGGCCAAGAACCAAGCGGAAAGCCTGATCCATTCGACCGAAAAGTCGCTGGAAGAGCATAGTGACAAGGTCGATCCGACCACGGTCGAGGCCATCGAACTGGCCATCGCCGCGCTCAAGGACGATCTCGAAAAGGACGATGTCGGTGCCGAGAAGATCAAGGCCGGCATCCAGAACGTCACCGAAGCCGCGATGAAGCTGGGCGAGGCGATCTACAAGGCCCAGCAGAGCGAAGGCGATGACGAGCCGAGCGCCGCCGATGCGGGCGGTTCGGATGACGATGATATCGTCGACGCCGATTTCGAAGATCTCGACGACGACAAACGGTCGTAACGGTCTTGCGGAACCTCTGGGGCCGGTCCGGGTGACGGGCCGGCCCTACCGTTCCAAAACGGGGGAGACCCATGGCAAAACGAGACTATTACGATGTATTGGGCATCGCGCGGGGCGCCGATGCCGATGAGATCAAGAAAGCCTATCGCAAGAAAGCGAAAGAGCTGCACCCGGATCGCAACGCCGACAACCCGGACGCCGAGGCCCAGTTCAAGGAAGCCAACGAAGCCTACGAGGTTCTGAAGGACGCCGACAAAAAGGCGGCCTATGACCGCTTCGGCCACGCCGCGTTCGAAGGCGGCATGGGGGGCGGCGGTGGCGGACCCCGTGGCGGCATGGGCGGCGGCCAGGCCGATTTCGCAAGCGCATTTTCGGACGTGTTCGACGATCTCTTCGGCGATTTCATGGGCGGCGGTCGCGGCGGGGCCCGTCAGCGCGCGGCCCGGGGGTCGGATTTGCGCTACAACCTGCGCGTCACTCTGGAAGAGGCCTATAACGGCCTGCAAAAGACGATCAGTGTCCCCACCTCGGTGCAATGCGGTGCCTGTGATGGCACCGGTGCCGAGGGCGGGGCGGAACCGACCACCTGCCCCACCTGTTCGGGGATGGGCAAGGTCCGTGCGCAACAGGGTTTCTTCACGGTCGAACGCACCTGCCCGACTTGCTCGGGGCTGGGTCAGATCATCAAGAACCCCTGCAACGCCTGTGGCGGGCAGGGCCGCGTCGAGAAAGACCGTGCCTTGTCGGTGAACATCCCGGCAGGCGTTGAAACCGGCACGCGTATCCGGCTTGCCGGCGAAGGTGAAGCGGGGATGCGCGGCGGCCCGACGGGCGATCTCTATATCTTCATTGAAGTGGCCCAGCACGAGCTGTTCGAGCGCGACGGCGTCAACCTGTTCTGCCGGGTGCCGGTGTCGATGACCACGGCGGCCCTTGGCGGCGATATCGAAGTGCCAACGATCGACGGCGGGCGCAGCCGCGTGAAGATCCCGCAAGGCAGCCAGACCGGCCGCCAGATGCGCCTGCGCGGCAAGGGCATGCCCGCCCTGCGCGGCGGCGGCACGGGTGACATGTTCATCGAGCTGGCGGTTGAAACACCGGTGAACCTGACCTCGAAGCAGAAGGATTTGCTGCGCGAGTTCGAAAAGCTGTCGGAAGACAACAACCCAGAATCCAAGAGCTTCTTTTCCTCGGTGAAAAGCTTTTGGGACGGGATGAAGGGCTGACCGTACAACTTGCGCCAACTCGATTGGCGCATCGGGCCGCTTTTTACACGTCGTTAACCAACGGGGTGGCATCGTTTGAAACATGCCACCTCGTGCGTTTTCCGAAGCCCCCTTGCCTCTGTTCTCCGAGGATGAGGTGCAGATCGCTCCGGCGACGGGGGCGCAGCCGTCCTATATCCGTGACCACCGCCAGCGTCTGCGCGACCGTTTCCTGGCTGGCGGTCCAGAAGCCATGCCCGATTATGAGCTGCTGGAGCTCGTGCTGTTCCGCGCGATCCCGCGGCGGGATGTGAAACCGCTGGCACGCGCCTTGCTGGATCGGTTCGGGGATTTCAACGGGGTTCTGTCCGCGGCACCCGAACGGCTGGCCGAGGTCAACGGGGTCGGCGATGCAGTTGTCTGCGAGCTGAAGATCGTCGAAGCGGCGGCCCATCGCCTGGCGCGATCCCGCGTGTTACGTCGCCAGGTGATTTCCAGCTGGGACGCGCTGATCGCCTATTGCCACACCACCATGGCGCACCGCGAGACCGAACAGTTTCGCGTGCTCTACCTGGATCGCAAGAACGTGCTGATCGCGGATGAGGAACAGGCGCGCGGCACCGTGGACCATGTGCCCGTCTACCCGCGCGAAGTGGTCAAGCGCGCGCTTGAACTGAACGCCTCGGCGCTGATCCTGGTGCACAACCATCCCTCGGGCGATCCCACGCCGTCGGACAGCGATATCGCAATGACCGCCAAGATCATTGCGGCGGCCGAGGCACTTGGGCTGACCCTTCACGATCATCTCGTGATCGGAAAATCGCGAGAGCTGAGTTTCCGTGCCGAAGGCCTTATCTGAAGATATGTCTTGCACCCCGCGCCTGCATCGCCGGTCACGGCAAAATGTGGGGCCTGAAACATCGCTTTGATTTGGCGCGAAATGTCCCATCTATTGTCCTGACGCATCCGAGCGGAGGACCCGATGACCAAGACCTATACCAAAGACCCCGACGCCATCGCCGCGCTGACCCCGGAACAGTACCGGGTCACCCAGCAGGACGCGACCGAGCGTCCGGGCACTGGGGAATACCTCGATAACAAGGAACCCGGCATCTATGTCGATGTGGTGTCGGGAGAGCCGCTTTTCGCCTCGTCGGACAAGTATGAAAGCGGTTGTGGTTGGCCCAGCTTCACCAAGCCCATTGAACCGGCTCATATCAACGAACTGACCGACCGCAGCCTGGGCATGGTCCGGACCGAGGTCCGCTCGACCCATGGCGACAGCCACCTGGGGCATGTGTTCCCCGATGGTCCCATCGACCGGGGCGGGCTGCGCTACTGCATCAACTCGGCCAGCCTGCGGTTCGTCCATCGCGACGACATGGAGGCCGAGGGCTACGGAGACTACCTTGATCAAGTGGAGGATATCGCATGAGTCAAGAACGCGCCGTTCTGGCCGGGGGCTGCTTCTGGGGCATGCAGGACCTGATCCGCAAGCTGTCCGGCGTCAAAAGCACACGCGTCGGGTACACCGGAGGCGATGTGCCCAACGCCACCTATCGCAACCACGGCACCCATGCCGAGGGGATCGAGATCATCTTTGACCCCGCGCAGATCAGCTATCGCCGGATTTTGGAGTATTTCTTCCAGATCCACGATCCGACCACGCTGAACCGGCAGGGTAACGATGTGGGCATGTCCTACCGCTCGGCCATCTACTATGTCACCGACGCGCAGCGCGAAGAGGCATTGCGCACCATCCGTGACGTGGAGGCCTCGGGGATCTGGCCCGGCAAGGTCGTGACCGAGGTCGAGCCCGTGGGCGATTTCTGGGAGGCAGAGCCCGAGCATCAGGATTACCTGGAACGCTTCCCCAATGGCTACACCTGCCATTTCCCACGCGCCGATTGGGTGCTGCCGCGGCAGGATGCGTGATCGCGCTGCTTGATTGCTGGCTGACAAGCTGGAACAGTTCCCCCATGTCCGCATGGGGGAGCCGTTCCGATGACCACACCTCTCAGTGACCGCATCGCCCAAGGATGCGGGGACGCGTCCGCCGACATCGTCCTGCGGGGTGGGCATGTTTTTGACCTCGTCACCGGCGAGATGCTGCAGGGCGACGTGGCCATCTGCGGCGACACGATCGTAGGCACCTGCGCCGAGTACGAAGGCGCACAGATCATCGACGTGTCGGGCAAGACGCTGGTGCCCGGTTTCATCGACACCCATCTGCATATCGAATCGAGCCTGGTCACGCCGTTCGAATTCGACCGCTGTGTCGGGCCTCGGGGCATCACCACCGCCATCTGCGACCCGCACGAGATCGCCAACGTCGCGGGCGTGCCCGGCATCGCCTATTTCCTGCAGGCCGCGCAACGCACGGTCATGGATATCCGGGTGAACCTGTCCTCATGCGTGCCTTCGACCCATATGGAGACCGCCGGAGCCGAGGTGACCGCCGACGACCTCATCGCGTTTCGCGACCACCCCAAGGTGATCGGGCTGGCGGAGTTCATGAACTTCCCCGGCGTGATCCATCGCGACCCGGATGCTCTTGCCAAGCTCGCCGCCTTCGAGGGGCGCCATATCGACGGGCACGCGCCGCTTCTGTCGGGCAAGGACCTGAACGCCTATGTCTCGGCCGGCATCCGGACCGAGCATGAGGCGACCAATGCCGCCGAGGCCCGCGAAAAGCTGCAGAAGGGCATGCGCATCCTGATCCGAGAGGGCTCGGTGTCGAAGGATATGCATGCGCTGGCCCCGGTGCTGACCGACACGACTGCGCCCTACATGTGTTTGTGCACCGATGACCGCAATCCGCTGGATATCGCCGAATATGGCCATCTCGATTACATGATCCGCACGCTGATCGCGCTGGGCGCATCGCCTTTGGCCGTCTACCGCGCCGCCAGCCTGTCTGCGGCCGAGGCGTTCGGGCTCAAGGATCGCGGGCTGATCGCGCCGGGCAAGCGGGCCGATATCGTCGTGCTGGATGATCTGGCCACATGTCACGCGCAGATGGTCATCGCGGGGGGGCATGTCGTGGGGGACGACGCGTTTGACACGGTTGAGCGGATCGAGCCCGTCGCGCGCCACAGCGTCACGGCGCCGGCCATCACGCCCGAAAGCTTCCGCACAGCCGGGAACCGCGCCGAGACGCCCGTGATCGGCATCCTGCCCGGCAAGATCATCACCGATCACCTGACCGAAGAGATCGCCCCGCAGAGCGGCGACAAGCGCCCCGATCCCGCCCGAGATCTGGCCAAGATCGCGGTGATCGAACGGCACGGCAAGAACGGCAACATCGCCACGGGCTTCGTGCGGGGTTTCGGGATGCAGCGCGGGGCCATCGCCTCGACCGTGTGCCACGATCATCACAACCTGGTCGTGGTGGGCATCGACTATGCCGATATGGCGCTGGCCGCGCAGCGCCTGACCGAGATCGAGGGTGGGTTCGCCGTGGCCGAGGGCGGTGCGGTGCAGGCGGAACTGGCGCTGCCGGTGGCAGGGCTCATGAGCCTGGAGCCCTTCGAGGTGGTCCATGCCGCGCTGGAAGACCTGCGCGCGGCGGCCAAGGCCCTGGGCGTCACGCTGGAAGAGCCGTTCCTGCAGCTGGCCTTCCTCGCTCTGCCGGTGATCCCGCATCTGAAGATCACCGATCACGGGCTTGTCGATGTGGACCGGTTCGAGGTGATCGGCTGAGCCCGATTGACTGTCCCGCGCAGGCCGGTCAGCATGAGGGGCAACCCCGAAAGGCCCCCCGATGCAGCCCGTCCGCGGTATCCTGTTCAAGTGCACAGCCTTGTTTTTGTTCATGGTCATGTCCGTTCTGGTCAAGGCCACGTCGGATACCGTGCCGCCCGGGCAGCAGGTGTTCTTTCGTTCGTTCTTTGCCATGCCCATCATCTTCATCTGGCTTTACGCCCGGGGCGACCTGTCGACCGGGTTTCGGGTGGAATCGCGGCTGGGCCATTTCTGGCGTGGGCTGATCGGGGCCTCGGCCATGGGAATGGGCTTTGCGTCGCTGGGTCTTTTGCCGCTGCCCGAGGTCACGGCGATCGGGTTCGCCTCGCCCATCATCACGGTGATCCTTGCCGCGCTATTGTTGGGCGAACGGTTTCGCCTGGTGCGCATGACGGCGGTTCTGGTGGGGCTGGTGGGGGTGACCATCGTGCTTTGGCCCCGCCTGTCTGTCGGCAGCGG
>CAJXWO010000025.1 GCA_913062865.1 uncultured Paracoccaceae bacterium
GCCACGATGGAGAAATTGCGGATGCGCGAGAGCTCTGTCATGACGGGTGATATGAGCGGGAAACCCGCCCCGGTCAAGCGTCCACACGGTCCGCCTACACATGGCAGTGAATTGAAAAAACCGCGGCAATCGGGCACAACCGGACAAACGATCAGGCCGCCCCGGCACAGGGGCCAGATGCAAGACAGGCAGAGCGATGCGACAGGTGATCCTTTTGGGACTGGTGTTGGTACTGGTTGGGTGCGGCGGACGCCCCGCGCCGGAGCGGGTTAGCGTTACCCGGCTGGCGAGCGGACCGATCAACGCGGCCTGCCTGGGCTCGGACCGGCGCGCGCGCAGCCGCGAGCTATGCGGGTGTATCCAGGCGGTTGCCAATACCAGGCTCAGCCGATCCGACCAGCGCCTGGCCGCAAGTTTCTACCAGGATCCGCAAAAGGCGCAGGACATCCGGCAATCGGACCGGGCCAGCGATGAAAGCTTCTGGCAGCGGTATCGTGCCTATGCGGAGTCGGCGGAACGGATCTGCGGCTGAGATATCACGCCTCGGACGTGACCAGCCCTGACAGCTCATCGCGGATCGCGTCGCGCGCCACCGCGGCGATCCGCTCGAACCGGGCCTCCTTGCCCGATGTGCTGCGCCAGACCAGCCCGATGGACCGGTCGAAGCGTCTGCGGCGGAAATCGATCACTGTCAGATCGCTTTCCGTCGACCGTATTTCGGAGCGGACATACAGTGACGGCAAGATCGCTATGCCCATCCCCATGGCCGCCATCTGCCGCACCGCATCCAGGCTCGTGCCTTCGTAATCCTCGCGCAGGCGGGCCCCCACATCGGCGCAAAGCGCGGCGATCTGCCCGTGCAGCGCATAGGCAGGGCTGAGCGAAAGGATGTCCTGCTGATCCAGATCGGAAGGGTCGAGCCAGGCGCGCCCGGCCAAGGCATGATCGCGCGCCATGACCAGACGCAGGGGTTCGCGGAACAGCCGGCGCACCTCGGTTCCTTCGAGGCCGACGGGCAGTTGCACAAGGATCAGGTCATGCAGGCCTGCCATCAGGTCTTCGCGCAGGGCCCGGGGCGGCCCCTCTCGAATGACCAGTTTCAGATCTGGATGACTGCGGTGCAGACGCCGCGCGAGACCCGGCAGGAAATAGGGCCCGATCGTGGGTGTGGAGCCAAGCCGTATCGTCCCGGCGATGCCGCTGCGATAGGCCTCTGCCGCATCGACCAGCCCGCCCATTTCGGCCAGCACACGGCGGGCGCGTTCCAGCACGTCGCGTCCCTCGGGCGACAGGACAGCGCCTTTGCGTCCGCGCTCCACCAGCCTTAGGCGCAACAGTGCCTCCAGGTTCGATATTTGTTGGCTTAGAGACGCCTGTGCGATCCCCAGCCGCTGGGCGGCCCGTCCGTAATGCCCGGTTTCGGCAAGGGTCACGAAATAACGCAACTGTTTCAGTGTCGGTGTGTCTTGCGTCACGGTCACCTCTTTGTTCGGAAAATCCGATCAAAAAATCAGATTGGCGCATATGGAGCCAAAGACAAGGGGACCCCATGTCATTTGGGCGTTCGGATAGGCCGCCGCAGAACGCAAGCTGAACGGAGAAACATATGACGTTGCATTTCACATCCAGAGACCACTCCGTGCGGGCCCGCATCAAGGCCTTGCACGACCGTCACGCACTTCTGGATGCGCAGCTTCATGACGAGGAGCGTCGCGCAGCTCCGGATGCGGCACGGGTGCGGTCTCTCAAACGGCGCAAGCTGCGGCTGAAGGACGAGATTGCCCACCACACACGCGCAGCCCTCGGTGGCGCACCGATCCAGCAAGGAGCCTGAGCCATGGAGAATCCCAAGACACCCTCACCCTGGATGACGCCGGTTGATCTGATGACCGCCGGGCGGGTCTTTCAAAGCAGCGATCTTGACGAGCTGTCAGAAGCGCTGACCGACGGCATCCCGGCGCGCAATCGGGCCGGGTCAGGTGTGGTGGTCCAGGTGGTGACGCACCCGGCGGGCGGTCACTTTCCAGATCGCGCGGCCTGACGCCCCACAGCCGCAGCGGGCCGGGGTCGCGCTGCGGATCAGCCCATCCGGGCCACCCAATCCGCAGCGCCCCATTCGATAAGGTCCAGCGCCTCTTCGAAATCGCGGGTGAAATAGGGATCGGGCACCTCGTCAAAGGATTCATGCGCCTCAAGAAATAGATGCACCGGCGTGGTGTTCCCCGCTGGCCGCAACGCCTCCAGATCCCGCCTGTTCGCTTCGTCCATGGCCAGAATAAGGTCGAAACGCTCGCAATCCAGCGTGCAGACCTGCCGCGCGCGCAAGGAGGACAGGTCATAGCCCCGGGCCTGGGCTGCGTCCTGCATCGGGCCGTACGGTGGCTTGCCTACATGCCAGTCGCCCGTGCCCGCGCTGTCGATCTCGGCCCGCGCACCCAGCCGCGCACGCAGCACCCCTTCGGCGGTGGGGGAGCGGCAGATATTGCCAAGGCAGACGCAGAGAATGCGGGTCATGGGCGATGTCCTGTGCTTCTTTCTGGTTCAAATACCCAAAGACCGGCTGGCGGGCCAGCCTGACCGTTCGGGTCTGGGCAGACAGGGGGCACCCGGCTACCCTGCCCCCATGAAACGCATCGTTTTACTGACCGGGGCTGGCATCTCGGCCGAAAGCGGGCTGGGCACCTTTCGCGACGAAGGCGGGCTTTGGTCCCAGCACCGAATCGAGGATGTGGCGACGCCCGAGGGCTTCGCCCGCGATCCCGCGCTGGTCCACGGCTTCTACAACGCGCGTCGGGCGCAGGCACGGTGGGCACGCCCCAACCCCGCTCACAAGGCGCTGGGGCGCTTGCAGCAAGCCTGGGGGCCCGAGACCGTTCAGATCGTCACGCAGAACGTCGACAGCCTGCACGAAGCGGGCGGCGCATCCCGTGTATGGCATATGCATGGCCAGCTCGACCGGGCGCTTTGCGCAGATTGCGGCCACCGCTGGGACGCACCCAGTGAAATGGCACCCGACGATCACTGCCCACGCTGCCGCGCCCCGGCCACACGCCCCGACGTGGTCTGGTTCGGAGAGATCCCCTATCACATGGTCCTGATCTGGGAGATGCTGCGCGATGCCGATCTCTTCGTGTCGATCGGCACCTCTGGCAACGTCTACCCCGCCGCCGCATTCGCGCAAGACGCCGCGCGGACGGGCGCCCAGACCCTGGAGCTCAATCTCGAACGCTCGGCCATCTCGGATAATTTCGACAACACGCGTCTGGGCAAAGCCAGCGACCTTGTCCCGGCCTGGGTGGACGACCTTCTGGGGGGATAGCCCCCGGCGGTCGCGCCGCCGGAGGCCTGTCTCATCAGTTGCTGGGCGCCATATCGCCGTGGTTCATGTGACCATCGCCCATGCCGTGCTGCATCTGGCCGCCATGCATCGGCTTGCGCTCCAGATCCACGGGGATCTGCACGGTCACATCGCCCGCCTGTTCGAAGGTCAGCGTCACATCGACCATATCGCCATGGTCAAGCTCGCGGGTGAGGCCCAGGAACATGACGTGATCGCCGCCGCGCGCCAGCGCATGGCTGCCGCCTGCGGGGATAACAAAGCCTTCTTCGACCTCGATCATCCGCATCACGCCCATATCGTCTTCCTTGTGGGTGTGCAGCTCGACCTTTTCGGCCACGTCCGAAGAGGCCGCGACAAGCCGGTCATCGGCACCGGCTGCGTTCTCGATCACCATGAAAGCCGCGCCGCTTTTCGCCATCATGGACGACACGCGGGCATAGGGATCGTTGATCGTGATACCGGCGGCAAAGGCCGGGATTGCGGTCAGGGTTGCGGCGACGGCCGCGAAAAGGGTGGTCTTGATCGACATATCGTTTGTCCTGTCTGAAAAGGGATCATGAGTGGCGCAGGCAGCCCGAAGACCATCAAACAGCGCCGTCTGGAAGCGATCCTAGACAGGGGGGCCTCTGGCCGAGGGCGACAAGGCCGGCCGCGAGATGTGACCAGCGGCATGATCGGCAAACACTTGCACCGTCAGCCCGGCATCCCGCAGTGGCATGACCCCGGATGCGTCGACCGCAACAAGCAGCGACATCACGCAATCGGGACAGATATGCGGAGGGCCGGTCGGGGTGCCGGTCTCGTCAAGACGCACCGTCACGGGGCCGGTGCCCGTGCAGATCACCATCTCGCCCGTGGCATCGGGCATGGTGCGCACCGTCGCCATGACCTGTCCGGTCAGGACAACGATCGCCACAAGGGCATAGGCAATCAAGGCGCGCATCCGCATCAGCATGGGGGAGATATACGCATCTCGATCACCACGAAGCACGCGACAAAACGAAACAGCCCCGTCCACCGGGGACGAGGCTGCTCATTGTCGATGAGAAAGGGATCAGGCCTGCGGAGCCTGTGCCTTGGCAATCTCTTTCTTGACCTTCAGCGCGCGGTCCGACAGCGCGGCATCCTTGGCCTTGGCCAGGAAGCGATCCAGCCCGCCACGATGGTCGACGCTCCGCAGGGCCGCGGCCGAGATGCGCAGCTTGATGCCGCGGTTCAGGGCTTCGGACTGCAGGGTCACATCGTTCAGGTTCGGCAGATACCGGCGCTTGGTCTTGTTGTTGGCGTGGCTGACATTGTTGCCAACCATCGGCCGTTTCCCGGTCAGTTCGCACACACGCGACATGTGGTCATCCTCGTCAGATCTGGTCCGGGCAATCGGCCCGAAAACGGATAAAGGGCGCTACGCCATGCAGCGCCCTGTCAAATTCGTTCGGTGTCTTTAGGCAGAGTCGCAAAGCCCGTCAAGGGGTCACGTCCCCTGGGCCCCTTTTTCGACCTCCGTCGCCAGGTCGAGGCCCAGATGCCCCAGCATATCAGCCGCCGCGCCCGCCGGCGTCGCAAGGCCCTCTGCCACGTCCGCTCCAAGCCGCTCCATCTCGGCCCGGGCCGGTCCGGTGGCAAGCCGGGCCAGCAGACCTTGCCGCACCTCTTCCTCGAACCAGAACCGCGCCTGGTCCGCGCGGCGAGCGGCGAAATGCCCGGTCTCGCGCCGCCAGTCGGTGAGCGCGGTCATCTCGTCCCACGCGGTGGCAAGCCCGTCCTCCTCCAGCGCCGACACCGTCATCGCCTTTGGAAACCCTTCCGGATCCTGGGGCCGCTTGCGCAAGAGCCGCAGCGCACCCGCGTAATCCGCACAGGTCCGCATCGCGGCCGGCTTCAGATCGCCATCGGCCTTGTTCACGAGGATGAGGTCCGCAATCTCCATGATGCCCCGCTTGACGCCCTGCAGCTCGTCCCCGCCCGCAGGTGCCAGCAGCAGCACAAAAAGATCCGCCATCTCGGCCACCATGGTCTCGGACTGGCCCACGCCCACGGTTTCGATCAGAACCACCTCGAACCCGGCCGCCTCGCACAGGGCAACCGCCTCGCGCGTGCGGCGGGCGACACCGCCCAGATGGGACTGGCTGGGCGAGGGGCGGATAAAGGCGTCGGGGTCGCGCGACAGCCGGTCCATGCGGGTCTTGTCGCCAAGTATAGACCCGCCCGACCGCGTGCTCGACGGGTCCACGGCCAAAACCGCGACCTTGAGCCCCTGCCCGGTCAGCATCATGCCGAAGCTCTCGATAAAGGTCGATTTGCCCACGCCCGGCGTGCCGGACAGGCCTATGCGCAGCGCCTGCCGCCCGGTATGCTTGAGCCGCTCCAAGAGCTCTGTGGCCTGCGCGCGGTGGTCGGCCCGGCTGCTCTCCACCAGCGTGATGGCGCGGGCCAGCGCGCGGCGGTCCCCGCTGGAGACCCGTTCGGCAAGCTCGGCGATGTCCATGCCTTGTCCCTTCCGCTTTCGCTCTGATGTTCTGCCCTGTCCCGACCGGGGAAGTCCAGACGCGCGATGGACGAAGCGGGACGGTTCGACGATAACGGCGCCGATGACCGACCGCCTGCCCATCGACGACGCACTGCCAGACCTGATCGCCGCGCTGCGCGACCGGAGCCGCGCCGTACTGCAGGCCCCTCCGGGCGCGGGCAAGACGACCCGTGTGCCACTGGCGATGCTTGACGCCGGGCTGACGCAGGGCCGCATCCTGATGCTGGAACCCCGCAGGCTGGCCACCCGCGCCGCCGCCGAGCGCATGGCTGACACGCTGGGCGAGGCCCCGGGCCAGACGGTCGGCTACCGCATGCGCGGTGAGGCCAAGCTGGGCAAAACCACCCGCATCGAAGTCGTGACCGAGGGTATCCTGACCCGCATGATCCAATCCGACCCGGACCTGCCCGGCATCGGTGCGGTGATCTTCGACGAGTTTCACGAACGCTCGCTCAACGCCGATCTGGGGCTTGCGCTCTGCCTCGAGATCGCGGGCGCGCTGCGTGATGACCTGATCCTTCTGGCGATGTCCGCGACGCTTGATGCCGAACCGGTCGCGCGACTGATGGGCGATGCACCGGTCGTGACCTCCGAGGGGCGCAGTTTCCCGGTCGAAACACGCTGGCGCGAGACGCCCGTGCCCAAGGGCCAACGCACCGAGACCGCTGTGGCCGACATGGTCGCCCGCGCCGTTACCGAAACCGAGGGCGGCGTGCTTGTCTTCCTGCCCGGCGAGGGAGAGATCCGGCGCACCGAAGCACTCTTGAAAGATCGCCTGACAAAGGAGTGCGTCCTGCGCCCGCTGTTCGGCGCGCTGTCCTTCGACACCCAGCGCGCAGCGATCCGGCCGGAGAGGGACGCCCGCAAGATCGTGCTGGCCACGTCCATCGCCGAGACCTCGCTCACCATCGAGGATATCCGCGTCGTGGTCGATGCCGGTCTGGCCCGCCGCGCGCGCTTCGATCCCGGCTCCGGCATGTCGCGGCTGGTAACCGAAAAAGTGACTCGCGCCGAAGCCGCCCAACGCGCGGGACGCGCGGGCCGGGTCGCACCCGGTGTGGCCTACCGCATGTGGACAAAGGGGGCAGAGGGCGCGCTGGCCACCTACCCGCCCGCCGAGATCGAGGCTGCGGATCTTGCCGCGCTGGCGCTGGAACTGGCGGTCTGGGGCGCGGTGCCCGCCGATCTGCCCTTTCTGACCCCGCCGCCCGAGGGCGCCTATGCCGAGGCGCAGGCGCTTCTGGCGATGCTGGGCGCACTGGATGACCGGGGCCGCGTGACGGCCCATGGCCGCGACCTGGCCGGGCTGCCGCTGCATCCGCGGTTGGCCCATATGCTGGCCATGGCCGGGCCCGAGGCCGCCGACCTGGCCGCGATCCTCGGCGAACGCGATCCGCTGCCGCGCGGCGCGACGGTCGATCTATCCCTGCGGCTCGAAGCCGTGCGCGCCCCCAAACGCTTTGCAGCCGAGCGCCCCTTTGCGCCCAACCGGGGCGGGATCGAGCGTATCCGGACCGAGGCCAAACGCCTGCGTGCCGCGACCAAAAAGACGAGCAGCCGGTTCAGCCCGGCCGAGATGGCCGCACTTGCCTATCCCGACCGGATCGGCCAGCGCCGCAAGGGCGACGCGCCACGCTTCGTGCTGTCGGGCGGCAAGGGTGCTGTGCTGGAGGACGGCGACCCGCTGGCCACAGCCCCGTTCCTCGTTGTGACCGACACCGACGGCAACCCGCGCGAGGCGCGGATCCGGCAGGCCGTCGCCATCACGGCAGCCGAGATCCGAGCGCTCTATATCGACCAAATCGGCTGGGTCGAGACCTGCGCGTGGTCGAAACGCGACCGCCGCGTGGTGGCCCGGCGCCAGGAGCGCTTCGGTGCCCTTGTGCTCGAGGATCGCATCTGGAAGGACGCCCCGCCCGACGCCAAGGCGGCGGCGATGCTCGACGGTGTGCGCGAGCTTGGGCTTAATTGGTCGGATACCGCCCGCCGCTTTGCAGCGCGGGTCGCATTGGTGCGGGCCAGCGGCACGGACCTGCCCGCAATGGACGACGCGACCCTGTTAGAGACCCTGGAGGACTGGCTCCTGCCCCATCTGACCGGCATCACGACGGCCGAGCACTGGCGCAGCTTTGACATGCTGGATGCGTTGCGCGCCCGGCTTGACTGGCCCCAGATGCAGGCGCTCGACCGCGCGGCGCCAGCGCATTTAGAAACGCCGCTGGGGCGTAGGATCCCCATCGACTACGCAGGAGACGCCCCCGAAATCAGTTTGCGCCTGCAAGAGATGTTCGGCCAGACCACGCATCCGACCGTAGCGGGCCAGCCTCTGCGCGTCACGCTTCTGTCTCCCGCGGGCCGCCCGGTACAGACGACGATGGACCTGCCGGGTTTCTGGTCAGGCTCTTATGCCGATGTCAGGAAAGACATGCGCGCGCGATATCCCAAGCACCCCTGGCCCGAGGACCCGACCCAGGCCGATCCGACCCTGCGCGCCAAACCCCGGGGCGGGCAAAAGTCTTGAGACAAGACTTTTGCCAAGAGTTTTCCTGAAAACTCTTGGCGCTACCCGGCCCAGGGTCCGTGATGCGATCCCTCCGCATCGAGCCGTTCGAACCCGTGCCGCCCGAAGATATCCCGCTGGCCCTGGATGATCGCCGCCGTGCCACGCGCTTGGCGCATTGTGTCGAAAAAGCCCAACGCCGCCGCGAAGGCCGGCACGGGGTGGCCCGCGAGGATTGCCTGCGCCGTCACCCGACGCAGCGCCGGAATGCCCCGGTCCAGCACCGTTTCGAAGGCCGGTGACGGGAGCAGCTGCCCCATGGGCGGACCTGCGCGGAACGCCTCTGCCAGATCGTCGAGCATGGCGGATCGGATGATGCAGCCCGCGCGCCAGATCTCGGCGATGCGGGCCATGTCGAGCGACCAGCCGTAATCCTCCGAGGCCGCCGAGAGAATCCGGAAGCCTTGGGCATGGGTCAGAAAGCGCGCGGCCAGAAGTGCGGCCTCGAGATCCGCATCACCGATCTCGACCCTTTCGCGCGCGCCGCCAAGTGCGTCTTCAGCCTTGGCCCGCAGGTCGGCTTCCGAGGACCAGGCCCGGGCGGCGACTGCCGCTTCGATGATTGTCGCGGACTGGCCCAGCTTGACCGCCTCGATCACCGTCCAGCGCCCGGTGCCCTTTTGGCCTGCGCTGTCGCGGATCACATCGACCATGGGCTGGCCTGTTTCGGGATCGTCGGTGGTCAACAACTGGGCCGTGATTTCCACGAGATAAGAGGCGAACGGACCGTCGTTCCACTGATCGAACAGTGCGCCGATCTCGTGCGGCGTCCCTCCCACGCCTTCGCGCAAAAGGCCGTAGGCTTCGGCGATAAGCTCCATATCCGCGTATTCGATGCCGTTATGCACGGTCTTGACGAAATGACCCGCGCCGTCGGTGCCCAAATGATCGACGCAAGGATCGCCCTCGTATTGCGCAGCAATCTTGGTCAGGAGCGGACGCAGCTGATCCCAACTGTGGTCGGACCCGCCCATCATCATCGACGGGCCGTGACGCGCCCCATCCTCGCCGCCCGACACGCCGAGGCCAACGAAATGCAGGTCGTGTTCCTTGAGACGCGCCGCGCGGGCACGGGTGTCGTGGAAATCCGCATTGCCCGCATCGATCACCGTATCTCCGGGGGCGAGCTGCGGGATCACGCTGTTCAGGAGGTCGTCCATTGGCCCTGTAGAGGGGATCATGGCCAGAAGAACCCGCGGCGTCGGCAGGGCGGCGATCAGGGCCTCGAGCGTGTCATGGCCGCTGATGCGCGCGGCCAGATCGCCGGCCTCGTCCAGAAAGGCCGGCACCGCCTCGGGCGAGCGGTTGGCGACGGCCACCTCGATGCCCTGTTCGGCCATGTTCAGCGCCAACGCGCTGCCCATGGTGCCAAGCCCGTAAACCCCGATCTGCGCCATGCCGCTGTCCCTTCGCCTCTGTCCCGTCGCGATGCGTTCGGCACAGAAGCTAGGGCCTCAGACGCCCAGGCACCACCGCATGATCGCCTTTTGGGCATGCAGCCGGTTCTCGGCCTCGTCAAAGATAACGGAATGGGGTCCATCCATGACCTCGGACGTGGCCTCGTCATCGCGATGGGCGGGCAGGCAATGCATGAAAAGCGCGTCGGGCTTGGCCTTGGCCATCAGCTCGGCATTGACCTGGTAGGGGCGCAGCTGGTTGTGCCGCCGCTCGCGCGCCGATTGGGGATCGTGCATCGAGACCCAGGTATCGGTGACAACCAGATCGGCGCCGTCGACCGCCTTGGCGGGGTCGCGTTCGATGGTAACGGTTGCCCCCTTTGCGCGGGCTTCGTCCAGAAAGCCCGCCTCGGGGTCGAGCGTCGGCGGGCCGGTGAAGGTCAGGTCGAAACCGAACTGCCCTGCGGCATGGGCAAAGGAATTGAAGACGTTGTTGCCGTCGCCGGACCAGACGACCTTCTTGCCCGCGATGTTCCCGCGGTGCTCTTCATAGGTCATCACATCGGCCATGATCTGGCAGGGATGGCTGCGGTTCGTGAGCCCGTTGATCACCGGCACATCGGCATATTCGGCCATCTCGAGAAGCGTGGCCTCTTCGAAGGTGCGGATCATGATCAGGTCCACATAGCGGCTAATGACGCGGGCGGTGTCGGCGATGGTTTCGCCATGGCCCAGCTGCATGTCCGCCCCCGACAGCACCATGGTCTGCCCGCCCATCTGGCGCACGCCCACGTCGAACGACACGCGCGTGCGGGTCGAGGGTTTTTCGAAGATGAGCGCGACCATCTTGCCGGCAAGCGGCTGGTCGTCGTCGGGCGCGCCACGGGACCGGTCGCCGCGGGCGTCCTTCATCGCGCGTGCAGTGTCGATGATGTGCCGCAGGTCCGGGGCGTCGGTTTTGTTGATGTCGATGAAATGGGTCATGTCACTGTCTTTTTTGTCATGGGCGGATCGGGGGGCCAGCCTCCCGAACCCCCCGGAGTATTTCCGGAAAGATGAAGATCAGGCGGCGTTTTCAACATCGGTCGCGGCCCCATCCAGACGCGCCAGCGCCTCGGCGATTTCGTCATCGGTGAGATTGAGCGGCGGCAGGAGGCGCAGGACGTTGTCTGCGGCCGGAACCACGATCACCTCGCGGGCATAGGCGGCCTGCAGCACGTCCGTGTTGGTCATCTTGCACTTGAGGCCGAGCATGAAGCCCGATCCGCGCCCCGCCTCGAACACGTCCGGGTGCGAGGCGACCAGCCCCTCGAGCCCCTGGCGAAGGAGCGCGGATTTCCGGTTTACCTCGGCCAGGAAAGCTGGGTCAGAGACGATCTCCATCATCTTGAGGCCCACGGCACAGGCCAGCGGGTTGCCGCCATAGGTGGATCCGTGCGTGCCCGCCCCCATGCCGGTAGCCGCCTCTTCCGTGGCCAGCACCGCGCCAAGGGGGAAGCCGCCGCCGATGCCCTTGGCGACCATCATGATGTCAGGGTCCACCCCGGCCCATTCATGGGCGAAAAGCCGCCCCGTCCGGCCCACGCCGCATTGCACCTCGTCGAGAATGAGGAGCGCACCGGTCTCGTCACAAAGATCGCGCAAGCCCTTGAGGCATTGATCGGGCAGCGGACGTATGCCGCCCTCGCCCTGAACGGGCTCGATCAGAATCGCGGCGGTGCGGTCGGTAACGGCGGCGCGCAGGGCGTCATGGTCGCCCCATGGCAGATGGGTGAAACCGGGCATCAGGGGGCCGAAGCCCTTGGTCATCTTCTCGGACCCGGCCGCGGCGATGGCCCCGGTGGAGCGGCCGTGGAACGAGCCCTCGAAGGTGATGATCTCGACCCGGTCGGGATCGCCTTTCTCGGACCAGTATTTCCGCGCCATCTTGATCGCCAGTTCGGCGCTTTCGGTGCCGGAATTGGTGAAGAAGACGGTATCGGCAAAACTCTCTTCGACCAGCTTGTCGGCCAGGGCCTGCTGCTGCGGGATCTTGTAGAGGTTCGAGACATGCCAGAGCGCGCCGGCCTGCTCGGTCAGCGCGGCGACCAGCGCGGGATGGGCATGGCCCAGCGCATTCACGGCGATCCCTGCACCCAGATCCAGGAAACGTCGGCCATCCGCCTCGATCAGCCAGGCACCCTCGCCCTTCACGAAGGTCAGGGGCGCGCGGTTATAGGTCGGCAGGATGGACGGGATCATGGGTTTTGTCCTTTGAAATGAAGACCCGCAGGTGCCGTAGCGGCAGGGTGCGAGTCAAGTCCGGTCAGTTGGGAAAGGGGCCGCGGCGCTGTCAAGCCGCAACAGAAGATCACGCGCGGGTCAGGCGCGGCGTCGGATGCGTCGGATATGTGCAAGCGTGATCACGCAAACCTCATAGACGGAAACCGGCACAACGGGAAGCGATGATTTGCACTGGACCCGACGGGCGTTTGACCCGATAGGCGGGGCATGTTCACACCCGCCCCGCAAAACCCGGGCCTCGCCACCCTGTTGATGATCTGCGCGACCGCGTTCATCGCCGCCACGACGCTATGCGCCAAGGCCTTGGGCACCGACACGCTTGGGCCCGCGCTCAATCCGCTGCAGATCAGTCATGGGCGCTTTGTCTTTGCCGCGCTTGCGCTGGGATCGGCCGCGCTGGTGCTGCGCCCGCGCTTCGGCCGGGTGCATCTGCGGCTCCACATCGCACGGACAAGCTGCGGTTGGGGTGGCGTCACGCTGATGTTCACTGCCGTGGCCTTTATCCCGCTGGCCGATGCCACGGCGATCAGTTTCCTGAACCCGGTCTTCGCGATGATCCTCGCGATCCCGCTTCTGGGCGAAACGGTGGGCCGCATCCGCTGGACCGCTGCGGCCATCGCGCTTGTGGGCGCGTTCGTGCTGTTGCGGCCCGGCGGCGGCGCGATCGAGACGGGCGCGCTCTTTGCGCTTGGCGCGGCGGTGGTGCTGGGGCTCGAGGTCATTTTCATCAAACGCCTGTCGGGGCGCGAGGCACCGTTCCAGATCCTTCTGGTGAACAACGCCGTGGGTCTGTGCATCGCGTCCGTGGCGGTGCTGCCGGTCTGGACCATGCCGACGCCCGCGCAATGGGGCGCACTGGCGGCCCTGGGTGTTCTGATGGCGCTTGCGCAGACCTGTTTCCTGAATGCCGTCGCCCGGGCCGAGGCGAGCTTTATCGTGCCCTTCAGCTATCTCACGCTGGTCTTCGCCGCGGTCATGGATGGTGCGGTATTCGGCCTTTGGCCCGACGCCGTGTCGCTGACCGGTGCGGCGATCATCATCGCCGGTGCCGGCCTTCTGGCCTGGCGCGAGGCACGGCTGCGCCGCACCCCTCAGGCCTTGAGACGGTAGCCCACGGAGAACATGCGCCAGCAGACAAGGCAGGCCGCGATCGTGGCCGTGGTGCAGATCACCAACCCCAGGCCCGGCGCACTGTCCGACACGCCCAGCATGCCGTAGCGCACCCCGTCGATCAGGTAGAAGACCGGGTTGAAATGGGTGATCTCGTTCAGGACAGGCGGCAGCGCCTCGACCGAGTAGAACGTGCCCGACAGAAAGGCGAGCGGGGTGACCACGAAATTGGTGATCGCCGCCATCTGGTCGAACTTGTTGGCGTAGATGCCCGCAAGAATGCCCAACGCACCCAGGAAGGCCGAGCCGAGGATGACGAAGACAAGCGCGGTCAACGGATGCTGAGGCACGACCCCTAGGAACACGAACTGCGCAGTGGCAATGGCAATCGCCACCACGACGCCCCGGGCCACTGCCCCGGCAAGATAGCCGACCAACAGCTCGCCGCCATTGAGCGGCGGCATCAGCGTGTCGACGATATTGCCCTGCACCTTCGAGATCATGATCGAGCTCGATGTATTGGCAAAGGCGTTCTGGATCACCGTCATCATCAGGATGCCCGGTGCGATGAAGGACGTGAAATCGACCCCCATCACATCCCCCCGGCGCGGACCGATCGCGATGGAAAAGATCAGCATGAAGAGCCCCGCGGTGACCAACGGCGCCAGCAGCGTCTGGGTCCAGACCGCGCCGAAGCGCATGATCTCGCGCATCGACAGGGTGTAAAGCCCCAGCCAATTGACGCGTCCGAACCGCCGTGTGCCCATGTCTGTGGTGGTGGCCATGCAGTGGTCTTCCTTTCCTTGCGCTGCCGGACGCCTTGTAACTCGCGTCCGAGAACTTATGATAGGGCCTTGACTTCAAAATGCACAAAGCGGCCCCGGGCGTGGCCGCTTTTTAGGTAGGAAAGAACCGATGTCCTGGACCGACGAACGCGTTGAGCTTCTCAAAAAGATGTGGGCCGAAGGCCAGTCGGCCAGCCAGATCGCCAAGGAGCTGGGCGGCGTGACCCGCAACGCCGTGATCGGCAAGGTCCACAGGCTTGGGCTGTCGAACCGTGCGGGTTCGAGCCCGGCACCGGCAAAGCCCGAGCCCAAGGCGAAGGCCGCAAGTGCCGCGCCCAAGCCCAAGGCAGAGCCGAAAACAGCCCCCGCACCCGCCGCGGAAGAGACCGCACCAGCCGCCGAGGCCGCGCCCAAGCCGGTTCCGGCGCGCAAGCAGATCGTGCCGGCAGGCCAACCCCTGCCGCCTCAACCTTCGGCGAACGAGATCAGCCCCGAGGCCCTTGCTCGGGTCAGCGAGATCGAGAAGAAAGCGAAAAAGCTGACCCTGATGGAGCTGACGGAACGGACTTGCAAGTGGCCGGTCGGCGACCCGGCGACCGATGATTTCTGGTTCTGCGGGCTGCCCGTGCAACAGGGCAAACCCTATTGCGAGGCCCATGTGGGCGTCGCGTTCCAGCCGATGTCGAGCCGCCGGGACCGCCGCCGCTAAGCCTGCGGCCTGCGCCTAACGGCCCAGAAGGTTTCTCAGCCCCTCGCCAATCTCGTCCTCGATCCGGTCACGCACGGCATCTTCGACGCTCTGGCCTTCCTCGGGTTCGACGCCCAGTTCCTTGGCCGCCTCGCGCTCGACCTCTTCGCGCGCGGTCTCGCGGATCGCGTTCTCGACGCTTTGTCCCTCTTCCACGGTAACGCCCAGGCGTTCTTCCAATTCGCGGTTCAATCGCTCGCGCGCTTCCTGTTCGAGACGCTCACGCTCTTCGGCCAGGTTCAGGTCGATGGCTTCGCCAAGGTCGGCGCGAATGCTCGGGTCGTCCCAGGACCCCTTGATGCGTACCGGGATCGCCAGTCCGCGCCCACCGCGCGCGGCAAGCGAGACCGGGGTGAACAGGTAATCGAGCGTGCGGTTGCCGATGTCGATGGCGCCTTCGCCACGCGCCTCCAGCCCCGGCAGGGTCAGCAGAAGATCCTCGTTGCGCGCCACGCCGCTTGCGATATCCACCGTCAGGCCGAGACTGTCGAAGATCGTGGTGCCACCGGCCCCGCCGCCCGAGCGCATCAGCTGGTCGAGGTCGATGCCCGAGATCGTGCCCTGCCCCATCTTGACGCTCAGATCGCCCGACAGGCTTTTCATGATAGCGTCGATGCTTTGGCCCACTCCAAGGAAGGACAGGCTCAGATCGGTCCTGCCCGACAACCGCTCGACCCCGGCCAGGTCGGTCAGAAGCCCGTTCAATTCCACCCCGCCCAGCGCCATCTGGCCGCCCACGGACAGACCGTCGCGATTGTTGGCCACGAATTGCCCGGTCCAAGTGCCGCCATATCCCTGCACCTCGCGCAGCTCGAACACGGCGCGCGCCCGGCCTAGGTTCATGTAGAGCCGCGAGGGCCCGAAGGTGACCAGGCCCAGATCCAGCGCCTCGGCCCGCAGGGACAGCTCACCGTCAAAGGCATTCAGCGCGCTGGCGTCCAGCGCGGCGGTCGACCAGCCTTGGGTCGCCGTGCCGCCCCCGTCGCCGCCGCCTGCACCGCCGCCCGAGAGCGGAGACAGGTCCAAAGCGCCTGCGGTCAGCTGCGCGTTGATCCGCGGCTTTTCCGCAAGGATCACGTCGACCGCACCGGCCAGGGCGTTGCCATCGAGCTGCGCCGCGAGATCACGCAGGGTCAGCCGCCCGTCGGCGGTGTAGGTCATCTGCGCCGTGACATCTGCCCGCTGCCCCAATCCTTCGGGCAGATCGGCACCGGGAATGCCCAGCGCGGTCAGGAAGGCCGCCGTATCGCTCAGGTCGACGGCCACCTGCCCGGCAGCCTCGGGCGTGATGCCCGCGCGACCGTCAAAGCGGACGGTACCCCCCTGCGACGCCACCACCGCAGCAAGCGGAGAGATCCCTCCCGCGATCAGATTGGCGAATTCCGGCACGGTCGCGTTCACCTGAACGTCCCGCCCGGCGGGCCGCACCGTGGCGACGATGGTCGCGGGGCCCAGGTAGTCCGGCCATTCCAGCGTCAGGTCCGCATTGGACAGGGCAAAGACCTCGGCCCCGTTGTCCAGCATCCGGATCGACGCGCCGGTCACCTGCAAAAGGTCGAGCCCCGCAAGCGGCGCGCTGGCAGGCCCGTCATCGCCCCCTGCCGGGGCGCTGGCGGGGGCGCCACCTTCACCGAAGGTCCAGTTGCCGCGCCCGTCGGCATCGGTTTCCAGCAGGATGGTTGGACGGTCGGCTTCGATCCGCTGGATCCGAATCTCGCCCCGGATCAGCGCCATCGGATCAATCCCGATAGCCGCCGACTGCGCCTCGAACAGGGGGCCGCGATCCGACCAAGCAGCGTTGCCCAGGGCGATTGGTCCGGTCGTGACACCTAGCACGGGGTAAACGCTCGCGCTGATGTCGCCGCCGATCGACAGGGTGCGGCCGGTGCGCGCCTCGACCTGGTCCGACACGATCCGCGCGATCCGTTCCGCCGGGATCAGGAAAAGCGATGCCACCGCGACAATGGCGAAGACAGCAATCAGTGAAATCAATACGCCGATGATACGCATCGGGTTCTCCTGCTCTGTTTTCGATCAGGATAGCGGTGGCAGGCTTTCGCGCAATACGCCTTGACCGCGCAGTGGGGTTCCACTGCATCGCCCCTTTCTTATGGTGCGGCGCCGGGCTAAAGCATCGCCCATGTCACAGAACCCGCCCAACCTGCGCCCCGATCTTGCCCGTGCCACGGTGTCAGAGACAGCCCGCCCCGGCCAACCGACCATCGGCATGGTGTCGCTGGGCTGTCCCAAGGCGCTGGTGGACAGTGAGCGCATCCTGACGCGGCTTCGGGCCGAGGGCTATGGCATCTCGCCCGACTACAGCGGGGCCGATGCGGTGATCGTGAACACCTGCGGGTTCCTCGACAGTGCCAAGGCCGAAAGCCTCGATGCCATCGGCGAAGCCCTGGCCGAGAACGGCCGCGTTATCGTCACGGGCTGCCTGGGGGCCGAGCCCGAGTTCATCACCGGAACGCACCCCAAGGTTCTGGCCGTCACGGGCCCCCACCAGTATGAACAGGTGCTTGATGCCGTCCATGCCGCCGTGCCGCCCTCGCCGGACCCGTTCGTGGACCTGTTGCCCGCGACCGGCGTCAGCCTGACCCCGCACCACTACAGCTATCTGAAGATCTCGGAGGGCTGTAACCACAAGTGCAAGTTCTGCATCATCCCCGACATGCGCGGACGTCTGGCCAGCCGCCCGCACAAGGGGGTGATGCGCGAGGCCGAAAAGCTGGTCGAGGCCGGGGTGAAAGAGCTGCTGGTCATCAGCCAGGACACCAGCGCCTATGGCACCGACTGGGCAGATCGGGACGCGAAGTTCCCGATCCTGGACCTTGCGCGCGATCTTGGGTCTCTAGGCGCCTGGGTGCGGATGCATTACGTTTACCCCTATCCCCATGTGCGCGAGCTGATCCCGCTCATGGCCGAGGGCGGCGTGCTGCCCTATCTCGACATCCCGTTCCAGCACGCGCATCCCGACACGCTCAAGCGCATGGCGCGGCCCGCCGCGGCGTCGCGCACGCTGGACGAGATCGCGGCCTGGCGCGCAACCTGCCCCGACATCGCGATCCGCTCGACCTTTATCGTGGGCTATCCGGGCGAGACCGAGGACGAGTTTCAGACCCTGCTCGACTGGCTGGACGCCGCGCAACTGGATCGCGTGGGCTGTTTTCAGTACGAGAACGTCGCTGGCGCGCGATCGAACGCGTTACCCGACCATGTGCCCCAAGAGGTCAAGCAGGAGCGCTGGGACCGCTTCATGCAAAAGGCGCAGGCGATTTCCGAGGCCAAGCTGGCGGCCAAGGTGGGCCAGCACCTCGAGGTCATCGTGGACGATATCGACGCTGACGGGATTGCCACCTGTCGGACCAAGGCCGATGCGCCCGAGATCGACGGGTGCCTTTTCATAGACGAGGGCACCGACGCGCTGTCGGTCGGCGATATCGTCACGGTCGAGGTGGACGAGGCCGGGGAATACGACCTTTGGGGGCGTCTGCCGGGCTGAACGTCAGTCGTGCAGCTCGGCGAACAGCGCGCGGTTCTCGCAGAACGCTGGCGCGGCTTCGGCCGTTTAATTGCCCTTTTGCCAGGCCCGGCATTCGCCCACGCTTTGACAGCGGGCACAGCGCAGCACGGCCGCGCGGTAATGCTCGGGACTGAGATGGAAATTCGCCATTTCCTCGCCCAGGTCCAGGCCCAGCTTTTCGGACATGGTGGTCATCAGCTCGGTGCGCTGATCCAGTTTCTTGAACAGGTTCATCGGTTGATCCCTTGTTTTCGAAACCCTTGCGCGGCCCATGGGCGCGGGACCATGACGCAGATCAATTCCGCTCGGATCAGCGCAGTAGCCGCTCGAGCGTCTCGGCGTTGCAACACATCTTCGGTGCGGCACCGGTCGGGCCGGGGTTGTGCGCCAGCCAGTTTTCGCAATCGGCCACATGCGGGCAGGTGCGGCAGCGCGTGACCATGCGGGCGTATTCATCGCTCGTCAGACGGCCATCCGCCATGGCATCGCCCAAGCTCAGCCCCATTGCGCGGGCCACGCCGCGGGTGATCCAGAAATGCCGGGCCGGATCGCCCAGCCTTACCACGGTGTTCATTTCATCGCCTCTTCGAGCTTCGATCTCAGGTCTTCGAACCGGTCCCGGTTCACGCATCGCGACGGCGCGGCATCGGCCGCCTGCGTCCGCTCCATCCAGTGCGGACAGCCATCGGCCCAATCGCATCCACGGCAGGTCTGAACCATCCCAGCCCAATCCTCCTGCCGCAGAACACCAAGATCTTGCGCTTGGGCAAGGTCCACGCCCACAGCCTTGGCCATGCGTTGGACGAGCCAGTAATGCTCGGTCACGTCGCCAAGCGGATGCGGCCGGTTGTCCTGTGCCATCACGCGCCGCGCAATTCCGCGAACAAGTGCGCGTTGCGACAGTAGTCCGGCGGCGCGGTCTCGCCGTTGGTCGGGGTGGCAAGCCAGACCTCGCACTCCGCCGTTCCGGTGCACCCGGTGCATCTAAATACTGCCTCCGAGATCTCGTCGAAGCTCAACGCGCCGCGCATCGCCCTTTCCTCAAGGTCGATGCCCAGTGTGCTGGCCATCCGGTCGACAAGCTGCGCATGGCGCTTCAGGGTCGCATTGCCTTGCATTCTGCGTCCTCCTTTGCTGGTAGGCTAACCCTGCCAGCCCGGCGCGATGGACGCCTTGACACAGGTCAACCGGCTTCGCGGGCCTCAAGATAGGCGCGCACGCAATCCTGCACGCGGCGGAACCGGTCGCCGCCCAGCTTTGTCCCGCCATACCAGCGGGTAACGATGACAAGGTGGTCGGTCAGGCCTTCCCGCTCGAGCATCCTCAGGATGACAAGCCCCGCGCCGGTTTCGCCATCATCGGATTTAAGCGGCGTCCCGTCCGCCAGCAACAGCCCCCAGGTATTATGCGAGGCCTTGGCGAATTTTCGATTTTTCTTCAGTTGCTTCACCAAGCTGTCGGCCTCGTCGCGGCTGTACGCCGGACCGCCCGACACCGCGTATTTCGAGCCCCGGTCGCTCAGCACGCTCTCGAGCATCAGAAGCGCGCCGGTCATCGCTCAGAGCCCCGCCGCCACGCGCCGGACGGTGGCGATCCGCTGCGCATTCGGCGGATGGGTTCCCAGGAAACGGTTCCCCGGGTCCGGGATGCGGTTAAAGAACTCGGCACCGCGCACCGGGTCATACCCTGCGCGCGCCGCGATCACGGTGCCGAGCGCATCCGCCTCGAGCTCGAACTCCTTGGAATATGTGCGCGCGCCAACGGTCGCACCGATCTCCTGCGCGTTACGGACGGCGCCGGCATCGGCCCCCGAAAGCGACGCAAGCCCGCCCAGCAGAACCGCGCCTGTCATCGCGTTGCGCCGCTGGCGTTCGATGTGGTTGGCGATGTGATGCGCCGCTTCGTGGCCCACGACAAAGGCCAGCTCGTCAGGGTTCCGGACACTGGCAATCAGCGGGATGTTGAAAGCCAGGATCGGGCGGCCATCCATGTCGAGCGTCATGAACGCGTTGGGCCCTTGCCCGGGCCGATCATCTATCACGATCAGGAAATCGCAGTTCAGCCCTTGGCTTCTGGCGCGGCATTCCCGCTCTGCCACGGGCTCCATCCGATCGATCACCTGTACGAATTGCTGCGCAGCCTGTCGCGAAGACAGGGCCGAGGTATCGACAGCGGACCGCGGGCCCGAGGGCGCCTGGGCCCCGGACGGCGGAGAGGGCGGTACGGTCGCACAGCCTGTGAGGACGATCAGGGCCAGGGTCAGGATGAAACGCATCGCAGCCTCGAGATACAGTCAGACGCAAAGGATAGGGTGGGTTGCGGCATTGCGCCAGACCGCAACGGGTTGGCAAGTCCCGCTTGACCGCTACCTGCCATCACATGACCGAGAGACTGACTGTGCTTTACAACGGAAGTTGCCCCATCTGCTCGCGCGAAGTGGCGCATTACAGGCGTCGTGCCGAACGCACCGGCGCGTCCCTTCGCTTTGCCGACATCACCGATCCCGGCACCGACCGCCACGGGCTGAGCGTGGATGCCGCCGCTCGCCAGCTGCACGTGGCGCAGGACGGGCATCTGACGGGCGGGCTCGAAGCGTTCCGCCAACTCTGGTCGCGCCTGCCCGGATATCGCTGGCTTGCGCGGCTGACGGGGCTGCCGGGGATTCGTCCATTCGCGGACTGGATCTATCGCAGGATCGCCGCGCCCGCGCTTTATGCCTTGCACCGGCGGCGCGTGGCACGGCAGGGTTGCGCCATCGAGGACCGGCCCTAGGACGACATCCATGTTCAGTATCGAGCACGAGTTCGACGCGACGGTGGTCACGCTTGTCGATGACGGCACCGCTCCCCTGCAGGAGGACGTCACGATCAACGCGTTTGCCGAGTGCATCACGCTCGAACAATACAACGCGCGGCTGGACCGCGTTGAGACGATCACTCTGTCCATGGATCAGATCAAGGATCTTGCTGCGGCGCTGAACCTGCCCGAAGGCGTCTATTCGCTGAAAAAGCCCTGAGGGGCGCGATCGGCCGCGCCGCTTCATGGGGCATTAACCGATGGCACGATACCGTCTGCGCATATCTATGCCGGAGGGTCCATGCCATTCGACCAACGCCAGGCCGTACCGCCGACGGTCTTTCTCCACATCCCGAAGACCGCCGGCCAAACGGTGCACAACGCGCTGTCGGACATGTTCGGCAGGGATCGGACATCGCCGGTCCGGGTACACAGCCAGGTCGCGGACGAAGCGCGGCAATTCCCTACGGGCTATGCGTTCTATTCCGGCCATCTTGATTGGACCACGCTTGAACGTCTTCCAAACCCGCGTTTCGTCTTCACCGTGCTGCGCGACCCGCGCGAGCGGATTGCGTCCTTTTATTTCTACCTGCAGGCCGAGGCACGAAAACTCGGCCCCTCGGCCCTGCAACGACCCGAAAACCTGGGCAAGCGACGTATCCTCGAGGTCAGCGCAGACACTTATTTCTTCGGCGGCGACCCGGCGTGGCGGCGCTTCGTGCGCGACCATTACGACAATTTCTACACCGCGTATTTCGCCACGCGCCGCTTTCGTGGCCACGAGGTGCTCGACACGCTGCCCGAGGCAGAGGTACAGGCCCGTGTCACCCGCAACCTCGCGCTGATCGACCGGATATACAGCACCGAGGCGCTTGCGGACCTCGAGCGCGATATTCTATCGGCCTACCGGAAAGAGGTGCATGTGACTGACCGGTTCGACAACGCCGGAAGCCGTCCGCGCAACCAGCCGCGCTGGCCCGACCTGGTCGCACGCATGGAAAGCGACGCGGCTGCGCGCGCCCTCGAAAGCTATGTGATCCGCGATCTCGACCTGATGGCACGGCTGCGACTGCCCGCTGTCAAATAAGCGTTATGTCGTTGGACAATCCGCCGATATCCGTCACTCCGATCAGCGTCAGCGTGTTCTGCGGAGTAAAGGAGAACACGGTGTTTCCACCGACCACCCGCGCGAAATCAAGCACTTCATTCACCGACAGATACGCGTTTCCGTAGGCCAGGTTGTCGATCCGCAGGCTGTCGAAATCGGCGACGTAGTCCTCGATCACGTCTCGCCCGCCGTCATAGACGAAAGTGTGGAAATTCTGCCCCCCGCGCAGCGTGTCATCGCCGGGTCCGCCGATCAGCGTGTCACGCATAGCGCCGCCGTTGAGGTAGTCGTCTCCCAACCGGCCGTTCAACGTATCGTGCCCCTCGCGCCCGAACAGGCGGTTGTCGCCGGTATTGCCCCAGATCTCGTCGTCGTACCGCCCACCGGCCAAGTCCTCGATGCTGTCATACTGGTCGCCCACGGCCTCACCGGTGTTGCGACCGGGATACTGAAGGTCGAGCACCAGCCCCGTCAGGCTTTCGGAATACTGGGCGCGGTCCCGGTTCTCGCCCCCGCGCAGCACGTCCGCCCCGGGCCCGCCAAAGAGCACGTCATCGCCGATCCCGCCCTCCAGCGTGTCGTCACCGCGGCGGCCGAAAATGTAGTCGACATTGCGCCAGCCGAAGATCTGGTTGTCTTCGAAGGTGCCCCTGAGGTTGTCGAAACCCTGGCTTCCGAACAAATTCTCGATCTCGGAATAGCTGTCGCCTTGCGCGATATTCGTATTCACTTGCGGGAACAGCAGATCGACCCGCAGCGATCCGACCGACCCAAAATAAGAGACGGTGTCGCGCCCGGCCCCTCCCTCGAGCCGGTCTCCGCCCGGACCGCCGGTCAGGATGTCGTTCCCGCCCTGGCCGCGCAACGTGTCGTTGCCGCCCTCTCCATATATGTGATCCTCAGCGCCGGTTCCATTCAGCAGGTTCGCGCCCGCCGATCCGGCCACGGTTGGCGCACCAAGGGGATCCGGGCCCGTGTGGTCCTCCGGATCCGACGGGCGGGTCAGATCCACCACCATCACGTGAGTCAGCTCGAAAAGCTCCGATGACTGGAAATCGGACCGCTGCAGCGACTGCCCGTCAGAGGTATAAAGCTGTAGTTCCTCGGTCCCGAAACGGATGATCGCACCACCGGCCACGGTGGAGACTGACAACGCCGAAACGTCGTAGACCCTCCCGAATCCGGTCAGATCCAGCCTGTCCTGGCCCGGCTCGAAATCCGTGATCCGGTCGGCCGCGCCGTCGCTGCTCAGCACGAAAAGATCGGCCCCGGCATCACCGGTCAGCGTATCGCTGCCGGCTCCATCGACCAGAATGTCGTCACCGGCCCCGCCGGTCAGACGATCGGCACCCCCATCGCCGAAGATCAGGTCGTTCTGGCTGCCGCCGGTCAGCGTGTTCGCGGCCGTCGTCCCGCGGATCGGCGCCGCCAGCGGGCCGGGGTCGTGTCCCAGGCGGGTGATCCCGGCCTCGCGCGCGCTCGCTGCGAAAATCGCGACATCGCCACCGACCTGCGTCCCGGCCACCGCGCTCACGTTGTCGAGCCCGCGGTTGACCGCGTCGGCCACGCTGTCGACATGGGTCAACCGCCCATCTGGCATCAGCTGCATTAGGCTGACCCCGTCATCGCCCCCGCCCGCGGCCAGGAAGACACGCCCTGACATCTCGACCGCAGCGAGGCTTTGAACGCCCTGGAAGCGAGTGTAGAGGTTGTCGACAACATGATCGGTGAGCGTGAGCCGTCCGTCGGTTTCCAACCGCATGACGCTGATCGAACTGCTGTTGGCCCCTGCGGCGAAGACCCATGTTTCGCCCCCCATCCGCGCCGTTGCCAGCGCGGTGCCGCCATTGATCGCGAGGCCCGTCTCCGGGCCGAGGCTGTCCCTCAGGATCAGACTGTTGTTGGAGATTTGCAGGCTCTTGAGAAGGTCACCGCTTGACGCAAGGGCGAGGGCGTATTCATTCGCCCCCGACTGGGCGATCTCGAGTGCCGAAATCTCGGCCCGCGCGGGTGACGCCACTGTCCCAGCGTTCTGTGTGCGCGTCAGCGCCGGGGCGGCCGACACCGTGTTCAGCCCGATCTGGGTGCCCAGCCAGTTGACGTTTACCGCGCGGCCCTCTCCGGCCGTGAAGGCGATATCGGTGATCCCCGATATGCCGCTTCCGACCCAGTCCGTCCCGCTCCCAAGGCTGCCATTGCCAGCCACGACATAGCTCTTGAGCCCCGCCGCCTGCTCCGGGCCTGGCGTGAGCAGATGCACCTGACCGCCCACCGTGGCCAGTACCAGGCGCCCCGGTCCACCCAAAGCGACGGTATCGGAAAAACTGACCTGGTCGCGCAAGACAAGGGATGTGCCCCCCGTGTCGAACTGCAGGCTCATGACCCCGCCGCCGCGACCTGTTGTGGTGAACAAAGTGCCCTGCCCGCCGATCGTGGCGACGATCATATCGGTGATTCCGATACGGTGAGTTTCAGGGCCCACAACCCAGTGGCCGATCAGCTGCAATCCCGACATGCGCTTCGTCCCATCCCGTTCTCCGTCAAACCAGAACGGGACCAGGATGGGCATCTCACGGGTCGAAACCGGGCGATGCCCGGGGCGGCATTTTGGCGTTTACAGCCTGATTTTGCTCAAATGCAGAAAAGACCTCAGTCTGCGGAAAGATCGACCACGCTGGGGTCGAACGGGATCTCGTCCTGCATCCTGAAAACGCCCTGAACGAAACTTTCGGGCTCGGCCGGGTCGAGATGCGCCAGCTGCCAGAGCGCAAAGCGCCACCACCGCGACCGCAGCATCGGCGAAATCAGGGCAGTCGGAAGGCGCATCTTCTTGATCTGCGCCGGGTTGCCGGCAACGACCGCATAGGGCGGCACATCGCGTGTGACCACCGCATGCGCGGCGACGACGGCACCATCCCCCAGCCGGACGCCCGCGCCGATATAGGCCCCATGGCCGATCCAGACATCGTTACCAATATGAGTGATCTGCGCACGGGTCGGCGCCGACGCGCTGCCCGGTCCGAGCTGCGCGAACGCGTCAGCCCCCTCGAACCCGTCGCCGAGATCGAAGAAACCCTTGCCCAGGTAAAAGGCCGGGCTGGTGGATGCCCATGTCGTCGGATGATTCTGGCGACCGATCTGCACCGCCTCGCCAAACGAGCAGTACCGACCGATCCGTGCCGCAAAACAGTAGCCCGACACCTGATAGGAGAAAGCGCCCAAATGCAGCGAATGCTGGATCTGGGTCCATTTGAGGCTGCACGGTGCCGCCAGTCGGGTCTGGACGGGCAGCCTGACCCGGCCGCCGCCGCCACGCGGCAACACCTCGACCCCTCGTGCCCGGAGAGCGGCGATCGAATGGTCCCGGACGCTCATGCGGCGCGCGCCCTGCGGCCGTCGAGCACCGCGAGGATGCGCCCCGCCGCATCTTCGGGCCCGGTCGGATCAAGCACGATCCCGTTGGACGCCGCATTCAGCGCCTCTGCCTGCGCGCCAAGATCGAAACCGATCACCGGCAGTCCCGTCGCGAGCGCCTCCCGCGTGGTGAAGGAAAAGGCTTCGGGCCAGATCGACGGGATGATCCAAGCACCGATACCGTATCGCCGGGCCAGCGCGCCGATCTCATCGGGATCATACGTGCCATGCACGATCGTGCCGTCCCCGACGGGGAAACCGGGGTCCATGGCCCCGATCACGACAACCCGCCGGCCATGCCCGGCCGCCCGGCGCGACAGAGCCGAAACGACGGCAGCGCCTTTCTGAAGGCCGATATTGCCAAGCACGCCGATGGCACCGTCAGGCCGCGGGGCGAGTCGCTCGGGATGCGCGCCGCACCGATGCGGAGAGATCACGATCCGGTCGGTATAGTCCGGCCAGACCCCAGCCACGAGCGCTTTGCTCGCACCCGAGAAGACCTCGATACGGTCGGCCTCGGCGATGAGCCTGCCCCAGCTTGTCTGCCAGTCCGACAGCGGCACGGGGCGCCCGTCCGGCCGGTGCGCGATATGCACCGGATCGGCCGTGTTCCCAGATGGCAGGCCGCGATAGACGGCATCCCCATCGAGCAGGCAATAGGACGGGCTAATCGGAAAATAGTCATGAAATGCTACCTCTAGCGTGTCTCGACCGGGCCGGTAGAGGGACAGCAGAGCCTCGGGCAATGCGACGGGGTCGGGGTCTCCGACACCGCAGGAATAGACAAGGGCGCGACGGTCAATCGGGGCCAGAAGTGTTTCGACGAGGTCGAACGTATCCGTCTCGCCAAGGGTCTGGCCAAGTGCTGTGTGCAATTCGATGCGCCATCGCCTTGCGCCCCCGACCCGAAGCACCACCGCGGCGCCCCCCGTGGCACAAATCCGCTCCAACCGCCGTTTCAGGACCATTCCGGCCCCGCCGCCCATGGAATGGGCCAGGATGACCGGCACCGGCACACCCGCGATGCCCACCCAGGCCAACCCGAGCGAAAGCCGCGCCGTGCGGATCGGATCCGACGCGATGAAGCGTTGAACATCGCGGTCGTAGTCCGGGTAGCGGCCGGAAATCATGCGGTTATGGTCGGAGATCAGCGTCGCTTTCTCGGCTGACCCGAACGAACTTCCGCCCCGATGCTCGACGAAAAGACCGTGCTGGCAAAGATGCACGCCGCCAAGGGCGCGGGTTTTCTGACACCAATCGACCTCTTCGCCATAGCCCCGGCCGAAGGCAGTGTCGAAGTGCGGCACCTTTCGCAGGTAGGCGGGGTTCAGCGCCATGCAGAAACCGACGCCGGTCGGCGCCTGCGCAAGGCCATGATCCGGCGCGAATTGTCTCGCAATCGAGTCTATGCGGTCGACCTCGCCGGGTTGAAGGTCCCGTGGGGCGCAGATTGTCGGCGCCGTGAAGATTTCGGCATCTTGGACATAGGTGTCACGCTCGCCACGTTGTGTCCCGCCAGGATCGGGCGCACGAGCCGCGACGCCCACCCGGGCGGAACGAAGGCATCGGAATTGAGTGGAACGACCGGGCCGTCCCGGGTGAGCGCACGGGCGAAGGCGCGGTTTACGCTGCCGATAAAGCCCAGGTTGGTCGCGTTCTCGATCAGGGTAATCTGGCCGGGGCTATCGGCCTCTTGTTCGGCAACCCATTCGCGCAGAAAAGGACGGACCTTTGCATCGGTCGAACAATCCTCCACCAGGATCAGGTACCAGTCGACATCGGTGTTCCGCAGGACACGCCCCAACATCTCGGGCAAAAGATCCAGCGCATTGAAGACCGGCACGATGATGGTGATCGCCGTGGATTTCGGGAGGACCGGCGCAGGATCGGCTGGCAGGAGCAGCCCAGGATCAAGCGTACCGGACGTTTCTGGTTGCGCAAGGTCCATCCCCGTTTTGACACGCGCCCGCGCAATGCCGTCGCCCCGGATGGCGGCTGGGAGATCGGGCAGAACCCGTGCCAGCCGCATCAGAAATCCAGGCATGTGCCGTGCGCGCGCCAATGCGATCCGCCTTGGGGCAAAGGGCTGGAACGGCATAAGCACCGCGTCATTCCCGTGATCGAAACGGATCGTTCCGCGCAGCGCGTGAAACGGAATCTCAATCACAAAGCCCACATCCGAGGCGCCGCCGGGCAAGGCCCGCGCGACATCCGAACGCGGGATGGACGGCACGGTGACGGCCCGCGTATCCCCTAGCGTCAGGGTCACCTGACCGGCGCGCGCCCACCCTTCGACGCAAAGCCGCCCGTTGGCGAGCGCAATGCGCTCAATCTGCCCGATCTGCTGCCCGTGGGGGCCGCGCACGGCCGCACCGGATGCCGTCATCGCAATGCGCCCGTCGCAATAGCGCAGGAACACGGGCCAGATGCCCGGCAGCCGCGCGATCCAGCCAAAGCGGGTCTTGGGAAGCGTCATGCAGTGGTCCTCCTGACTGGACGGACCCCATGTCCGCGCCTTGTCAGGTGTGTAGTCCACCGCGGTTTAAAGCCCGGTTACCCGTGATGCGTTTCACGGCCCCGACCCAGCATTTCGCCGACGCCGTCCCGTGCCATCAGGGCCTGCCACCAGTCCGTGTTGTCGAGATACCATTGCACGGTGTGGCGCAGCCCGGTCGTGAGATCGTAGGATGGCCGCCAGCCCAGCTCTTCGCGGATCCGTGTCGGGTCGATGGCATAGCGCAGATCGTGGCCGGGGCGGTCGGCGACAAACGTGATCCTTTCGGCATAGGCCGCAGGCCCCGGGTGCAGTTCGTCGAGCACCGCGCAGACCATGCGCACCAGGTCGATATTGCGCGCCTCGCTCTCGGCCCCGATATTATAGCTGCAACCGACCGCGCCGTTCTGCATCGCACACAGCAGCGCATCGGCGTGATCCTCGACATGGAGCCAGTCGCGCACGTTTTCGCCCTGCCCGTAAACCGGTATCGGCGCGCCCTCCAATGCCTTCAGGATCACGACCGGGATCAGCTTTTCGGGAAACTGGTAGGGGCCGTAATTGTTCGAACAATTCGTCATAAGAACCGGCAGCCCGTAGGTCTCGCCCCAGGCGCGCACCAGATGGTCCGACCCCGCCTTGGTCGCTGAATAGGGGCTGTTCGGCGCATAGGGCGTGTCTTCGGTGAACCGGCCCGTGGGGCCGAGCGCGCCGTAGACCTCGTCGGTCGACACATGGTGGAACCGAAAACCGTCCGGGCGGCCACGATTTTCCCAGTAGCTTCGCGCGGCTTCGAGCAGAGTATAGGTGCCGAGGACATTGGTCTCGACAAAGGTGCCAGGGCCGTCGATGGAGCGATCCACATGGCTTTCGGCGGCCAGATGCATCACCGCATCGGGCGCATGATCGGCAAAGATCCGATCGAGCGCGGTGCGATCGCGGATATCCGCCCTCTCGAAACTGTAAAGCGCAGATCCGGCCACCGAGGCCACGTTGTCGAGGCATGCCGCATAGGTCAGCGCATCGACATTGACCACAGCGATGCCGCGCGAAATCGCCAGACGCACCACTGCAGATCCGATAAACCCGGCGCCGCCGGTCACCAAAAGCTTCAAGATCCCGGCCCCCTTGCCGTACTGCACCGCCACATAACCAACGCACCCTTTGCCGAACAACAGACACTGTGCATCGGCAGCGGTTGAAACATCTATCCAAGCACTGACATATCGTGACAACAGATAAGGAGATATTGATGCCCCCGCGCAACGACGCCGCGCTTGATTTTCTGCTCACCCGCCGGTCGCGCCCGGCCAAGACGCTGACCGCTCCGGCCCCGGACAAGACCGCGCTTGTCCCGATCCTGACGGCGGCCGCACGCTCGCCCGATCACGGAAAACTGGAGCCCTGGCGCTTTGTCGTGATCGAGGGCACGGCGCTCGCGCGCCTCGCAGGCCTGGTGCGCGAACGCGGCGCGGCCTTGGGCAAGACGGGCGAAGAGATCGAGAAAGCGCAGGCGCAGTTTCTCAACAGCCCGCTTTGCGTGGCGGTGATCGAAAGCCCCAAGGTGTCGCCCAAGATCCCCGAAATCGAACAGACCTATTCTGCGGGCGCCGTCTGCCTGGCGCTTCTGAACGCAGCCCTCGCGGCGGGTTGGGGGGCGAACTGGCTGTCGGGCTGGGCCTCTCACGATGCAAACTTCCGTAAAGAGGGTCTGAACCTGGCCGAGCATGAGCGGATCGCCGGCCTGATCCATATCGGCACTGAAACCAGCGCACCGCCCGAACGACCGCGCCCGGACCTGGAGGCGATCACCACATGGATCTCGGACTGATCTTCGCATCCTTCCTGCGCGCGCTGGGCCAGATCGGCGACCCGCGTTTCCGCAATGTGCTTTTCCTTGGGATCGCCCTGACGTTGGTGTTGCTGGTCGCGGCCTATGCCGGGCTCTTGTGGGTGATCGAGGCGCTGACCGGCGAGACAACCACACTGCCCATCGTCGGCGAGGTCACATGGGTCGGCGATCTTCTGGGATGGGGCTCTGCGCTGTTGATGATCGGTCTGTCGGTGTTCCTGATGGTGCCGGTCGCATCGGCCATCACGTCGATGTTCCTGGAAACGGTCGCGCAAGCGGTCGAGGAACGGCACTACCCCAGTCTGCCGCAGGTCGCGGGCACACCACTGGGCGAGGCGGTGCGAGATACGGTCAACTTCCTGGGCGTGATCATCTTGGCAAACCTTTTGGCGCTTATTCTATACGCGCTGTTTCCGCCGGCGGCTCTGTTCATTTTCTGGGGCCTGAACGGGTTTCTGCTGGGCCGGGAATACTTCACACTCGCGGCGATGCGCCGGATCGGACGGGCAGAGGCGCGCAAGCTGCGCGGTCGACACGCGGCCACGATCTGGGTTGCGGGCACGTTGATGGCGATCCCGCTATCGGTGCCGCTGGTCAACCTGTTGATCCCGATTCTCGGCGCGGCGACATTCACCCATATCTTCCACGGCGTGAAGGACCGCTAAGGGCGACAGGCGCGCGCTGTCCGCCCGATCTCACTCCGTGGCGGAGGGCGGCCCCATACGGTTGAACATGTCGATATCGCGCACCGTGACCGTGCCCGTCACGATGATGCCCGCGATGATAACCCAAAGCACGAAAGCCACGACCGTGGTAATCCAGGCCTTTTTTTTCAGGTGATGATGCTCGGGCGACCCGGCATGGGTGCCATGCACCACCTTGCCGACATCCCCCTGCGTTTGCAGGCGGATGGGGATCGCGATCAGGAACACCATGAACCAGATCACGGCATAGAGAACGAGTGCGGATGTGATTGCCATGGCGCGCTCAGACCTGTTCCAGCTCGATCAGACAGCCGTTGAAGTCCTTTGGGTGCAGGAACAACACGGGCTTGCCATGGGCGCCGATCTTGGGTTCGCCGGTTCCAAGGACGCGGGCACCGCTGTCTTTCAGGTGGTCGCGCGCCGCGATGATGTCATCGACCTCGTAGCAGACATGGTGAATGCCGCCCGAGGGGTTCTTTTCCAGGAAACCGGCAATCGGGCTGTCTTCGCCCAAGGGGTAGAGCAGCTCGATCTTGGTGTTGGGCAGTTCGATGAACACCACCGTCACACCATGGTCCGGCTCGTCCTGGGGCGCGCCCACCGTGGCGCCGAGTGTGCCGCGATATTGCGCGGACGCGGCCTCCAGATCAGGGACAGCAATGGCGACGTGGTTCAGGCGGCCGATCATGGAAGGTCTCCGAATGGCATGACGATGATGGCCCTGTTTATGGGGCGCGCCGACAGGCTGCACAAGGCGGAGCGACAGTTAACCGCGTGTTCACCAGCTGGGGTCAGAGTGAGTCGCATCACAGCTCTCCGGAACAGAAGGACCAGGACATGGAAGACGTTGCCCAGATGCCGTTCAATCGCTATCCGACGCCGAACCGTCTGCTGCTCGGCCTGACGGTCCTTGTGGTCGAAGACAGCCGGTTCGCATGCGAGGCGATGCGGCTTTTGTGCCTGCGGAGCGGGGCGCGGATCCGGCGTGCGGATTGCCTGGCCTCGGCGCGGCACCATCTTCGCGTCTACCGGCCCTCGGCGATCATCGTCGATCTGGGTCTGCCCGACGGCTCCGGGCTAGACCTGATCGCCGATCTCTCGACGGCCCAGCCGCGGGTGGCGGCCATTCTCGCCACCAGCGGCGATCCTGCACAGGAAGACGGCGCGTTGCGGGTCGGCGCAGACGGGTTCCTGCCAAAGCCGCTTGAAAGCCTGGCCTCGTTCCAACAGGCGATCCTGGATTGCTTGCCGCCGGATCAGCGCCCGAACGGGCCGCGCCCGCTTGTCGATCAATGGGTCGAGCCCGACACCCTGTCGCTCCGCGACGACATGATTCATGCGGCCGAGCTTCTGGCCGATGGGCAAGACACGGCCCAGCTGGCCTATGTCGCCCAGTTTCTGACCGGTGTCGCACGCAGTGCCCGCGATGGCGCGCTGGAAGAGGCCGCCGAAACCCTCGCCCGCGAGCGGCAACAGGGCCGGCCTGTCGGGTCGTCCACGGCGAAACTCGCCGCATTGCTGCAAGAGCGTTTGGCGGTGCGTCTCGCCATCTAGGCAGGGCGCGACCGTGGGCCATGGCCCTGACGGACCGTGGCCATTGGTCCCGCCACCGATCCGTCAGAGCGGGGTTTGGTCGCGCAAGACCGGATCGCTTGCCGCGCGGACCAGCCGTGTCAGATCGCTCAGCCGTTCGATCTGACGACCGTCCCGGTCGAAATTCGCGGGATCGAGCCACAGGCGAAAGGCTTCGTCCAGCGCGGGCCATTCCTTGTCGATCATCGCGAACCACGCGGTGTCCCGGTTGCGACCCTTCACGACCGTCGCCTGCCGAAAAACACCCTCGTAGCTGAAACCAAGCCGCTGTGCCGCGCGCCGCGAGGCCAGATTGAGCGCGTCGCATTTCCACTCGTAACGGCGGTAGCCCGCCTGAAACGCCCAGGCCATCATCAGGTACATCGCGTCGGTCGCGGCGCGCGTTCCCTGGAGACGCGGCGCGAAATTCAGGTGCCCCACCTCGATCGACCCGGCATCGGGCGCAACGCGAAGAAAGGCGCCGACCCCGCCATATTCGCCGCTTTCCAAGTCGAGGATCGCGTAGAAGTGCGGATCTTCCCCACCGGCGCTGTCGCGAACCCAGCGATGGTACTGCGCGGCCGAATGGAACGGCCCGTAAGGCAGGTACGTCCAGACCGCATCGTGCCCCTCGTAAGCGCGAAACAAAAGCGCCGCGTGACGATCCGCCGACAAGGGCTCAAGTCTGGCATAGCGCCCCTCGAGGATCGCACCGTCGGGACGCGGCGGCGGCGTCCAGTCTGCTACGGGGTCGCCAACCGGCATTGCGCGTTCCATGGATCCCTCCTGCGTGGCCCATGATGTCCGCCAAAACCCCGGGCGAAAAGGCACTTTTTCCATACCCCGCCCCGAATTGTCACAGAACCGCCCCGAAGCACCCAACTGGCGCCGCAATCCCCGCCTACGACACGCCCCTGAGCCATGTACCTGTCTAGGGACGATCGAGATGTTCGCGATTTGGAAGAGTGTTGCCCGGTGCCGTATTGTCCGTGCAGGTTTCGTCCGCTCCGAAAACGGCGCGGTCACTGTGGAATGGGTCGTTCTGACGGCCGCCGTGGTCGGGCTGGGCCTGACCGCAGTGGTCGCCACGCAAAGCTCGACCGACACGGTCGCCACAAACGCACGGAGCTTCTTCCAAAACTACACGATCGGTCAGTAGTGGCGCGTCAGACACTCAGGGCGGCCCATCGCATCCGCCCCGGAAATCCGTCCGATCAGTCCTCGCGCGGGATCACCCGAAGCCCCAGTTCCATCAACTGGTCGCTCGTCGGATCAGACGGCGCGCTCATCATCAGGTCTTCGGCGCGCTGGTTCATCGGGAACATGATGACCTCGCGGATGTTCATCTCGTCTGCCAAGAGCATCACGATACGGTCGATGCCGGCCGCGCAGCCGCCATGGGGCGGGGCACCGTACTGGAACGCGTTGACCATGCCGCCGAAGCGCTTGCGCACCTCGTCAGCGCCGTAACCCGCCAGTTCGAACGCCTTGAACATGATCTCGGGGCGGTGGTTCCGGATCGCACCCGACACCAGCTCGTAGCCGTTGCAGGCCAGATCGTACTGGTAGCCCAGAACCTGAAGTGGATCGCCATCGAGCGCGTCCATCCCGCCCTGCGGCATGGAGAACGGGTTGTGCGAAAAGTCGATCGCGCCGGTTTCGTCGTCTTTCTCGTACATCGGGAAATCGACGATCCATGCAAAGGCAAAGCGGTTCTTGTCCGTGAGATCCAGCTCTTCGCCGATCACGTTGCGCGCACGCCCCGCGGCCGCCTCGAAGCTCGACGGCTTGCCGCCGAGGAAGAAGGCCGCGTCACCCTTGCCCAGCTTCAGCCGCTGGCGGATCGCCTCGGTCCGCTCGGGGCCGATGTTCTTGGCCAGCGGCCCCGCGGCCTCCAGGCCGTTCTCGCCGTCGCGCCAGAAGATGTAGCCCATCCCGGGCAGACCCTCTTTCTGGGCATAGGCGTTCATCCGATCGCAGAACTTGCGGCTGCCACCACCCGGCGCGGGGATCGCGCGGATCTCGGTGCCCTCTTGTTCCAAAAGCTTGGCGAAGATGGCAAAACCGGAGCCGCGGAAATGCTCGGACACGTCCTGCATCTTGATCGGGTTGCGCAGGTCGGGCTTGTCCGTGCCGTACCAGCGCGCGGCATCGGCGTAGGAAATCTGCGGCCAGTGCTTGTCGACCGTGTGACCGCCGCCGAATTCCTCGAAAATGCCCTCGATCACCGGCTGGATCGTGTCAAAGATGTCCTGCTGCTCGACAAAGGACATTTCCATGTCGAGCTGGTAGAAATCCGTGGGCGAGCGGTCGGCGCGCGGGTCTTCGTCGCGGAAGCAGGGCGCGATCTGAAAATACTTGTCGAAGCCCGACACCATGATCAGCTGCTTGAACTGCTGGGGTGCCTGGGGCAGCGCGTAGAACTTGCCCGGATGCAGGCGCGACGGCACGAGGAAGTCGCGCGCGCCCTCGGGGCTCGACGCGGTGATGATCGGCGTCTGGAACTCGCGGAACCCGATATCCCACATGCGGCGGCGGATGCTGGCCACCACGTCGGACCGCAGTTTCATGTTCTCCTGCATCGCCTCGCGGCGCAGGTCGAGGTAGCGGTAGCGCAGGCGCGTTTCCTCTGGGTAATCCTGATCACCGAAGACGATCAGCGGCAGTTCTTCTGACGCGCCCAGCACCTCCATGTCGCGAATGAAGACCTCGATCTCGCCGGTGGGCAGCTTGGGATTGATCAGATCGGTGTGGCGGGCCTTCACCTCACCGTCGATGCGGATGCACCATTCGCTCCGGACGGCCTCGACCTCTTTGAAAACGGGGCTGTCCGGGTCGCACAGCACCTGAGTGATGCCGTAATGGTCGCGAAGGTCGATGAACAGAACCCCACCATGGTCGCGGATCCGATGAACCCAGCCCGACAGGCGAACGGTGTCGCCCACATGGGCCTTGGTCAACTCGGCGCAGGTATGGCTGCGGAATGCGTGCATTTTGGGTCTGCCTCTTGGTCTGGCGTTGTCCGCGCCGATACACCCGCGATGGGCCGGGAAGTCAAGGGACGCGGGGCTTCCGATTTTGAGGGAATCAGAAAACCGGGTATATTGTCGCACGTCCCTTGCTCAAACCGATCGAATGGGGGGTATATGACATGTGGACCTCGATGGTGGATACAACGCTGTCGCGGATGATCCGCAAAGGACAGCTGTGCGTTACGTTTCCCGACGGCAAAACGCGGGTCTACGGGCCCGGCGACGCGCCGCAGGCAGGGATGCGCATTGCCGACGATCGCACACTCAGGGCGCTTTGCATCAACCCGGAACTTGCTCTGGGCGAGGGCTACATGGACGGCCGCATCGAGATCGAGGGCGAGGCGGTGGCCGACCTTCTGACCCTTCTTCTGCGCAACCGCGACGATGCGGCCCTGCCGGTGCCTGCGCGGGCGCTCAACAAGATGCGCTACTGGCTGCGGATGCGCATTCAGCGCAACACGCCGCGGATCGCACGCCGGAACGTGGCGCATCACTACGACCTGTCGGACGATCTTTACGCGCTCTTCCTCGACGAGGACTGGCAGTACAGCTGCGCCTATTTCGCCGAGCCGGGCATGACGCTCGAAGAGGCGCAAGCCGCCAAAAAGTCCCATATCGCGCAGAAACTGATGATCGAGCCGGGCATGCGGGTGCTGGACATCGGCTGTGGCTGGGGCGGCATGGCTTTGACGCTGGCGCGCGACTATGGCGCTCGGGTCACCGGGGTCACGTTGTCGGAGAACCAGCTGGCCCGCGGTCGCACCCGCGCCGAGACGGCGGGCCTTTCCGACCGTATCGACCTGCGGCTACAGGATTACCGGACCCTGACTGAAACCTTCGACCGGATCGTCAGCGTCGGCATGCTGGAACATGTGGGCGTGCCGCAATATGCCACCTATTTCGACAAGGTCCATGACATGCTCGCACCCGAGGGCGTGGCGCTGATCCACACGATCGGCCGGATCGGCCCGCCCACCGCGCCTTCGCCGTGGATCAACAAATACATCTTTCCCGGCGGCTATGTGCCGTCCCTGTCAGAGCTTGCACCGGCACTCGAGGCGTTGGGGCTCTATCACACCGATCTCGAGATCTGGCGCACACATTACGCGAAGACGCTGCGTGAATGGCGCGAACGGTTCGAGGCGCAGCTAACCGCCGTGCGCAAGATGTACGACGAACGTTTCATCCGGATGTGGCGCTACTACCTGACTGCCTGCGAATGCGCGTTCGAGGAACAGGGCCAGGCTGTGTTCCACATGCAGCTGGCGCATGACCAGCGCGCGGTGCCGGTCACGCGGGACTATCTCTACCCTGCGCAACCGAATGTGCAGCGTCACGCTGCGCAGTAACGGCCCCGTCGCGGCGCAACTGGAATCGGCAGCAATCGTGCCCGGTGGCCGCGCAATGGGTCTCGACGCATCTGAGATCGTCATGGACAAGCCTGCGATACAGAGTCTCGAAGACTGCGGCATGCCAATGACAAATCGGCGCTTCGGCCGTTTCGCCGCGCACCATGGGATTGTCTCGTAACTCGAACACAAGGGGAGAATGCACTCGGAAATGCCCCGACCCGGCAAAGGTCCAGGCATTCTTGGCAATGGCCTTTGCCAAAAGAAGCGCGGACAGCCTCCAGGGCAAGGCGCGCAACAGCCGCTGCGACGCACCGGGGATCCGGTGGGCCAGGATGTAGCGGGCGGTGCCGATCCCGGCATCTCGCGCCATGCTCTCGGCCAGGTCGGGCATTTCGGTGCGCACCGCCTGGTGCAGGCGAACAACAGGCCCCTCGTCGATCATGGACAGACCGTCGGGAAGATCGCGAATACCGGCCCGGTCCAGAAGAGTCGCACAGGCCTGCGCGCCTGCCCGGTCCATCAGGACCGGGACAAGCTGCAAAACCGCGTTGGGGCCGATTTGCGCCGGTTCAGACATTTTCCATCTGCTGATCGCCCCCGCCGCAGGCCTTGACCTCGGCACCATTGGGCATCTTGAAGCTGGCACTGCGTTCGGCGGCGCGATCCTTCATCTGGTCGCGCACCGCTTCGCGCCGTTCCTTGGCGCGGGCGGCGCGGTCGGCCGCGGCCTCCCAATCGTCCATCTGCGCCTCGGCAATGGTGCGGGTTTCGTCGAAATGGAAATCGACCTTGTCCTTCGACTGCGGCCCCCAGTACCCGGCCTTGCCCAGATCGTAGAAGGTGCGCGCAAAGCCTGCCTTGGCAAAAGCCTTGAGACAGCCCAGCAGGTACCGCCGCCGGAACCCGGTGCCGCGCCACGGATAGTGGAACAGCGCCTTGCGCATGTAGAAGCGGCGGTAGTTGTTCATCACCCCGTCCAGCAATTCGCCCCGCTCCATCGCGGCGGG